>RPRK01000052.1 GCA_003818495.1 Burkholderiales bacterium | reverse complement strand
GTCGGCGAGATCGCTCGCGGTCCCCTTGGCGAAGCTCGCCGCCGAGGCGTCGACGTCGACGCCGTCGACCTTGAAGCGCTTCGAGCCGAAGTCGAGCGAGCGGACGAGGCCGCCGATGCGCGCGGCGTCGTTGTTCGCGAGGCCGGAACGGCGCACGACGATGGACTTCGCCAGCACGGTGCCGTCGGCACCGATGGCCGCGTCGGTCCAGACGGCGACGCGCTGTCCGTCGGCGGGGGCGATGCCGGTCGGCAGCAGGCGTGTCGCCGCGTCCCAGCGCACCGTCAGGCCGCCGAGCCTGAACGACTGTGCGGTCGCATCGAGTCCGGCGACGGTTCCGACGACCCGGATGGACACCGTCGCGGCCGGATCCTTGCGCTCGACGCGCGAGGCCAGCACGGCACCCGCGGCATCGCGGGTGCCGTGCACCTCGACGAGGTCGTTCACGGCCAGGCCGGACAGCCCGGCGACGCCCTCGTAGACGGTCGGCGAGGCCGGGTCCGTGGAGATCCTGACGTCCTGCCCGGCGACCGTGAAGCCGGTCGTACTGATCGACGCGATCCGTCCGAGCACTTCCGAGGAGATGGTGACCAGGGTCGCCCGTCCCGCGTCGTCGGCCTTGACCTCGACCTGCATGCCGAGCTTGAGGTCGGAGAGCGACACGGTTCGCGGGGACGCGGCGTCGTCTTCCGACTTGACCGTCGCCCCGGCGTCGTCGTACCGCACGCCGTCGACGATGACGCTGCCGAACCCGGTGATCGTCCCGGCGGCGACCTGCGCGCCGCTGGTGGCCGTTGCCGCGGCCGTCGTCGCCGTCGAACCGGCGGGTGTACCGCCGCCGCCGCAGGCGGCGAGCAGGGCGGACGCGACCGCGGCCGCGAGCAGTCGAAGCGAAGCGGGAGTCGTCATCGAACGCCTTGAAAGTGGGAAAAAGTGCCACGCGGAGTCTTTGCCTCGCATCGGGACGGGTCAACGCGAGGCGGGACGGACGGCGGTTTCCGGGGGACGGGCGCGGTACCATCGCGCTCTTCGATTCGAACGAGAGAGGGGAGACACATGGCTTCGCACGAGAAAGTCGCGATCGTCACGGGCGCTGGTACCGGCGTCGGCCGTGCAGCCGCGCTGGCGCTGCTGGGCGACGGTTACCGGGTCGTGCTGGCCGGGCGCCGCGCCGAACCGCTGCAGCAGGTGATCGCCGAGTCCGGAGCGGACGCGGCGCGCGCGCTGGCGGTGCCGACCGACGTGACCGACCCGGCCTCGGTGGCCGCGCTGTTCGACCGCACCGTCCAGGCCTTCGGCCGCCTCGACCTGCTGTTCAACAATGCAGGGGTCGGTGCGCCGCCGATCAACCTCGAGGACCTGACGCTCGCGCAGTGGCAGGCCGCGGTGAACACCAACCTGACCGGCCCGTTCCTGTGCACGCAACATGCGTTCCGGATCATGAAGGCGCAGACGCCGCGCGGCGGCCGGATCATCAACAACGGATCGATCTCGGCGCACGTCCCGCGGCCGAACTCCGCGCCGTACACGGCGACCAAGCATGCGATCACCGGCCTGACCCGGGCGACCTCGCTCGATGGCCGCAAGTACGACATCGCCTGCGGGCAGATCGACATCGGCAACGCCCACACGCCGATGGCGGCGCGGATGGCCGACGGCGTGCCGCAGGCCGACGGCTCGATCAAGCCCGAGCCGCTGATGGACGTCGAGCACGTGGGCAGCACGATCCGCTACATGGCCAGCCTGCCGCTCGAGGCGAACGTGCAGTTCGTGACGGTCATGGCGACCAAGATGCCCTTCATCGGGCGCGGCTGAACCCCTTCCGGACGAGACGATGATCCACGAACTGCGCATCTACCACGCGATGCCCGGGCGCCTGCCCGACCTCAACCGTCGCTTCGAGACGGTCACGCTGAAGCTGTGGGAGAAGCACGGCGTCAGACAGCTCGCCTTCTGGACCGTGCTGGTCGGCGATTCGAGCAACGACCTCTACTACGTGCTCGAGTGGGACAGCCTCGCCGAGCGCGAGCGCATCTGGAACGGCTTCGCGACCGATCCGGAGTGGCTGGCCGCCAAGGCCGAGACCGAGCGGAACGGTCCGCTGATCTCGCACCTGTCCAACCTGTTCCTCGCGCCGACGGCGTACTCGAAGCTGCGCTGAACGCCAGCCGCGCGGCGGCGTCGGGCACGCCCGACCCGCCCCACGGCCTGCCTGCGTCAGCGGACCCGGGCGGCGCTCACGCCGATTCCCGGCGTGCCCGCGCCAGCTCCTCGGCATGGATCCGACGCCACGATTCCGATCCCGGCGAGAAGAGCTGCGACCCGATGGCCTGCAGGGCGAGGGCGACGCCCCAGCCCGCCATCACGAAGCCCGGCCAGAACCGCTGGGCCGGGGAGAGCGCCCAGATCGCGACCAGTCCGGCGTTGACTGCCGCGTAGACGGTCGCGTGGGCCCGGAAGGCCATCCGGGCGCGGGTCCGCGACAGAGCCACCGCTTCGGGTGTCAGGCGGGTCGAGACACCCGACGACAGCTCGGAGAGGAGGGGGGATTCGAGGGCGGAGAACGGATCGCGTCGGCTCATGGCGGGCTCCTGGTGAGGACGGAGCCATCCTGCGCCCCCGGCGCGTGCGAGTCAGCGCGCGTGCGACGAAGCGACCCGTCGCACGACGGATCGACACCGGAGCGCCGCGGATCGATGCCGGGACGCCCCGGCCCGCGACACCCCGGTTCCGCGATCAGGCGATCACGGTGGCGATCGCGTCGGCGACCGCGTCGATGTTGCGGCTGTTCAGCGCGGCCAGGCAGATCCGGCCGGTGGACACGGCATAGATGCCGAACTCGTCGCGCAGGCGGTCGACCTGTGCCGAGGTGAGGCCGGAGTACGAGAACATGCCGCGCTGTCTGGCGACGAAGCCGAAATCGCGCTTGACGCCGCGGGCGGCGAGCCGCTCGACGAGGCCGGTGCGCATCTCGCGGATGCGGTCGCGCATGCCGGCGAGTTCCTGCTCCCACATCGCGCGCAGCTCGGGCGAGGTCAGCACCGCCGCCACCATCGAGCCGCCGTGGATCGGCGGATTCGAGTAGTTGGTGCGGACGACCCGCTTCAGCTGGCTCAGCACCCGGGCGGCCTCGTCCTTGTCCTGGGCGACGAAGGACAGCGCCCCGACGCGCTCGCCGTAGAGCGAGAAGGACTTGGAGAACGAGCTCGACACCAGGAAGTCGATGCCGGCGTGCGCGAACCGGCGCACCGCCGAGGCGTCGGCATCGATCCCGTCGCCGAAGCCCTGGTAGGCGATGTCGAGGAACGGCACGAGGTCGGCGGACTTGCAGGCCTCGACGACCTGCACCCACTGGCCGTCGGTGAGGTCGACGCCGGTGGGGTTGTGGCAGCAGGCATGCAGGACGACGATGGTCCGGGCGGGCAGGGCCTTCAGCGTGGCGAGCATCGCGTCGAAGCGCACGCCGTGGGATTCGGGGTCGTAGTACGGGTAGGTGTCGACGACGAAGCCCGCGCTCTCGAAGAGTGCGCGGTGGTTCTCCCAGCTGGGATCGCTGATCACGACCTTGGCGTCGGGCACGAAGCGCTTGAGGAGGTCGGCGCCGACCTTCAGTGCCCCGGTGCCGCCGAGGGCCTGGACGGTGGCGACCCGCTGCTCGGCGACCAGCGGCGATGCCGGTCCGAACAGCATCGACTGGACCGCCTTGTTGTACAGGGCGATGCCGTCGATCGGCAGGTAGCCGCGGGCGGACCCGGCGGCGGTCATGTGGGCTTCGGCCTGCCGGACGGCGGCGAGCAGCGGGATCTTGCCGGCATCGTCGCAGTAGACGCCGACCCCGAGGTTCACCTTGTTGGGGCGCGCATCTGCAGCAAACGCCTCGTTGAGCCCGAGTATCGGATCCCGCGCAGCCATAGGCACCGCGGAAAAGGGTGAGGAAGCCATCGCAAGACCTTGATCTGGAAGTCAGTATACAAGCGGTGCCGACCGGCGGCCGCTGTGCCGCTGCTCAAAATTTGTGCAAAAAGCTGGCTTTTTCGGTGCGCGGGGGGGATAATCCACGTTTTGGCGCGCCGCAATGATGCGTTGCAAAGTTTAGCACGCGCGCCTTACAGGGACCCCTCGCGGACTCCATGAACGCCCCCCCGGACGCCCCCCGGCTGATCGAGTATCCCGGCAGCCCGTTCCAGCTGCACCAGCCGTTCCAGCCGGCCGGTGATCAGCCGGAGGCGATCGCGCGCCTGATCGAAGGGGTCGAGGACGGGCTGAGCTTCCAGACGCTGCTCGGCGTCACCGGCTCGGGCAAGACCTTCACGATGGCCAACGTCATCGCCAAGCTCGGGCGGCCGGCGCTGGTGCTCGCACCGAACAAGACGCTCGCCGCCCAGCTCTACGCCGAGATGCGGGAGTTCTTCCCGAACAACGCGGTCGAGTACTTCGTCTCCTACTACGACTACTACCAGCCCGAGGCCTACGTCCCGCAGCGCGACCTGTACATCGAGAAGGACTCGTCGATCAACGAGCACATCGAGCAGATGCGCCTGTCGGCGACCAAGTCGCTGCTGGAGCGGCGCGACGTCGTGATCGTGGCCACCGTGTCGTGCATCTACGGCATCGGCAACCCCGGCGACTACCACTCGATGGTGATGACGCTGCGGGTACGTGACAAGATGTCGCAGCGCGACGTGCTCCAGCGTCTGGTGGCGATGCAGTACAAGCGCAACGAGACCGAGTTCTCGCGCGGCACCTTCCGCGTGCGCGGCGATACCGTCGACGTCTTCCCGGCCGAGCATGCCGAGCTGGCGGTGCGCATCGAGCTGTTCGACGACGAGGTCGAGTCGATCCAGCTGTTCGATCCACTGACCGGGCGCGTGCGCCAGAAGATCCCCCGGTTCACCGTCTACCCGTCGTCGCACTACGTGACGCCGCGGGCCACGGTGCTGCGGGCGGTCGAGACGATCAAGGAAGAGCTGCGCGACCGGCTCGACTATCTCCGGACGAACGGCAAGCTCGTCGAGGCGCAGCGCCTCGAGCAGCGCACCCGGTTCGACCTGGAGATGCTCGCCGAGATCGGCTTCTGCAAGGGCATCGAGAACTACACCCGGCACCTGTCGGGCGTGGCGCCTGGCATGCCGCCGTCGACGCTGGTGGACTACCTGCCCCAGGACTCGCTGATGATCATCGACGAGTCGCACGTCACGGTGGGTCAGCTCGGCGGCATGTACCGTGGCGACCGCGCCCGCAAGGAGACGCTGGTCGAGTACGGCTTCCGGCTGCCCTCGGCGCTGGACAACCGGCCGCTGAAGTTCGAGGAGTTCGAGGGCAAGCTGCGCCAGTGCGTGTTCGTGTCGGCCACGCCGGCCGACTACGAGAAGCGCCAGAGCGGCCAGATCGTCGAGCAGGTGGTGCGCCCGACCGGGCTGATCGACCCGACGGTGATCGTGCGTCCGGCCGGCTCCCAGGTCGACGACGCGCTCTCCGAGATCCATCTGCGTACGGCCCGTCACGAGCGGGTGCTCGTCACGACCCTGACCAAGCGGATGGCCGAGGACCTGACCGACTACCTGACCGAGCACGGCGTCAAGGTGCGCTACCTGCACTCGGACATCGACACGGTCGAGCGCGTCGAGATCATCCGCGACCTGCGGCTCGGCGTCTTCGACGTGCTGGTCGGCATCAACCTGCTGCGCGAGGGCCTCGACATCCCGGAGGTGTCCCTGGTCGCCATCCTCGATGCGGACAAGGAAGGCTTCCTGCGCTCCGAGCGCAGCCTGATCCAGACGATCGGGCGCGCGGCGCGCAACCTGAACGGCACGGCGATCCTGTATGCGGACCGCATCACCGACTCGATCCAGAGGGCGATGGACGAGACCGCACGCCGGCGCGCCAAGCAGGTCGAATTCAACACCGAGCACGGCATCGTGCCCCGCGGCGTGATCAAGCAGATCCGTGAGCTCATCGACGGCGTCTACGATCCGTCGCAGGAGAAGAAGGAACTGAAGGCCGCCGAGGAGCGTGTGCAGTACGAATCGCTCGGCGAGAAGGGTGCCGCGAAAGAGATCAAGCGACTCGAGAAGCTGATGCTCGACCACGCACGCAACCTCGAGTTCGAGAAGGCGGCCCAGGTCCGCGACCAGCTGACCCTGCTCAAGGAGCGGGTGTTCGGCGCGGGTGGCAGCGACAACGTGGTGCCGTTCCCGACCGACAGGGCGGCCTAGGGCCGTCGACCAAGAACATTCATTTCCAGCGCGGAAGAAGACATGGCAAAACGAGAACCCCTCACGATGGCGATGAACACCCGGGTGCTGTTCGTCTGCATGGGCAACATCTGCCGCTCCCCGATGGCCGAGGGCGTGTTCCGCCACATGATCAGGCAGGCGGGCCTGGACGACGTCGTCAAGGTGGAGTCGGCCGGCACGCACGCGTTCCATGCCGGCGAAGCGCCGGACAAGCGGGCGCAGGCCACCGCGGCCAAGCGCGGCTACGACATCACCGACCTGCGCGCGCGCCAGGTCGAGGACATCGACTTCGAGCGCTTCGACCTGATCCTGGCGATGGACTGGGACAACCTGTCGATGCTCCAGCAGACCGGCCCCAAGAAGGCCCACCACAAGCTGCAGCTGCTGATGCGCTTCGCGACCGAGCACGAGTCGGCGACCATCCCCGATCCGTACTACGGGGCGCAGCAGGGCTTCGACCAGTCGCTCGACTTCATCGAGGACGCCTGCGCGGGGCTGCTCGAAGTCGCGCGTCGCCGCGCAACGCAGGTCGCCGCGGCCTGAGCGGGCGTTGCTCATCCGGCCGGTCGCCTCGGCGTCCGGGCCGGGTGCGCCAGGCGGTCGGCCGTCGCCGGCCCCTCGCGGACACGTCACCGTTCTTTCACGGATGACGGCCTCATCCGGTGCCCTCCGAGCCGACGTCTCCGTCGCTCGGACCCTTCGCACCGAGGGGTCTCCGGGCCTCCTGCTCGGAATGCGACCCGCTTTGTCCTGCCGGATCGACCCCCTCGTCCTGAGCAAAGCCTTGACAAACTAGTCGGGTATCCCTACCGTCGGGTCTGGTTGCTCGTTTGTCCAGGACAAATTCCCCGACGCCTGTACGGATACTCGACCAACCCGGTAGGTTATTGGTATTCTTGAGTCGCTTAGTCGGGTTTACCGGAGCTTCGTCATGCGCTTGACCACCAAAGGCCGTTTTGCAGTGACCGCCATGATCGATCTGGCCATGCGCCAGCACAACGGTCCCGTCACGCTCGCCGGCATCAGCCAGCGGCAGAAGATCTCGCTGTCCTACCTCGAGCAGCTGTTCGGCAAGCTTCGTCGTCACGAGCTGGTCGAGAGCACCCGGGGACCCGGGGGCGGCTACACGCTCGCCCGTCCGATGCGCGACGTCTCGGTCGCCGACATCATCTTCGCGGTCGACGAGCCCCTGGACGCCACCAGCTGCGGCGGCAAGGAGAACTGCCACGAGGACGGCCCGTGCATGACCCACGAGCTGTGGAGCAACCTGAACAAGAAGATGATCGAGTTCCTCGACGGCGTGACGCTGCAGGAGCTCGTCGAGCAGCAACGGGGTCGCGAGACCAAGGCGCCGCCGAAGCAGATCTCGGTGCTGCGCGAGCACCGTGCCGCGCTGGAGTTTCCGACCTCGACGCTGCAGCCGATCAACATGCACGGCGCGCGCGTGACCTCGGTGTCCTGACGCGGCCGGCAGACAAGACAGACGACAGGGAGTCCGTTCGATGCATCTTCCGATCTACCTCGACTACTCGGCCACCACGCCGGTCGACCCTCGCGTGGTCGACCGCATGGTGCCCTGGCTCGGCCAGAACTCCGGCGACCCCGCCTCGCGCAGCCACGCGTACGGATGGGCGGCCGAGGAGGCGGTCGAGGAGGCGCGCGAGCATGTCGCCGCGCTCGTCGGGTGCGATCCGAAGGAGATCGTCTGGACCTCGGGCGCGACCGAGTCGATCAACCTCGCGGTCAAGGGCGCGGCGCACTTCTACAAGGAGCGCGGCAAGCATCTGATCACGGTGAAGACCGAGCACAAGGCGACGCTCGACACCATGCGCGAGCTCGAGCGCGAGGGCTTCGAGGTGACCTACCTCGACGTCCGCGAGGACGGACTGATCGACATGGACGTGCTCAAGGCCGCGCTGCGGCCGGACACCATCCTGCTGTCGATCATGTACGTGAACAACGAGATCGGCGTCATCCAGGACATCCCGGCGCTCGGCGAGCTGTGTCGCGAGCGGAGCATCCTGTTCCACGTCGACAGTGCGCAGGCCACCGGCAAGGTCGACATCGACCTCGGCGCGCTCAAGGTCGACCTGATGAGCTTCTCGGCCCACAAGACCTATGGCCCGAAGGGCATGGGCGCGCTCTACGTGCGCCGCAAGCCCCGGGTGCGCATCGAGGCCCAGATCCACGGCGGCGGGCACGAGCGCGGCATGCGCTCCGGCACGCTCCCGACGCATCAGATCGTCGGCATGGGCGAGGCCTTCCGGCTCGCGAAGCTCGAGATGAAGGCCGAGAACGAGCGGATCCGGATGCTGCGCGACCGGCTGTGGCGCGGGCTGTCGCAGATCGAAGAGGTGTACGTCAACGGCGACATGGAGCGGCGCGTGCCGCACAACCTCAACGTGAGCTTCAACTACGTCGAGGGCGAGTCGCTGATCATGGCGATCAAGGACCTCGCGGTGTCGTCGGGCTCGGCCTGCACGTCCGCGAGCCTCGAGCCGTCGTACGTGCTGCGTGCCCTAGGCCGCAGCGACGAGCTCGCGCACAGCTCGATCCGGTTCTCGGTCGGCCGCTTCACGACCGAGGAAGAGGTGGATTTCGCGGTCAAGCTGCTTCAGGACAAGGTCGCCAAGCTGCGCGAGATGTCGCCCTTGTGGGACATGTTCAAGGAAGGCATCGATCTGAATTCGGTGCAGTGGGCCGCGCACTGAGCGGCTCGCTGGGCACAGGGACGTAGGGCAGTTCAAAGAACGAGAGGTCTGACATGGCATACAGCGACAAGGTCATCGATCATTACGAGAACCCGCGCAACGTGGGTGCGATGGACAAGGGTGATCCGACCGTCGGCACCGGCATGGTCGGCGCGCCGGCGTGCGGCGACGTGATGAAGCTCCAGATCAAGGTCGGCGCGAACGGCCTGATCGAGGACGCGAAGTTCAAGACCTATGGCTGCGGGTCGGCGATCGCGTCGTCCTCGCTGGTCACCGAGTGGGTCAAGGGCAAGACGCTCGACGAGGCGATGGGCATCAAGAACACCCAGATCGCCGAGGAGCTCGCGCTGCCGCCGGTCAAGATCCATTGCTCGATCCTGGCCGAGGACGCGATCAAGGCGGCCATCGAGGACTACCGGACCAAGCACGCGGAGCAGGCGGACCGTCAGCCCAAGGCCGCCTGAGGGAGGCCGCCATGGCGATCACGCTCACCGAAGCCGCGGCACGTCACGTGTCGCGCTACCTCGAACGTCGGGGCAAGGGCATCGGGCTGCGGCTCGGCGTCAAGACCACCGGCTGCTCGGGCCTGGCCTACAAGCTCGAGTACGCGGACGATCCGCTGCCCGAGGACGTCGTCTTCGAGAGCCACGGCGTGCGGGTCCTGGTGGACCCGCGCAGCCTGTCCTACATCGACGGCACCGAGCTCGACTTCGCCCGCGAAGGGCTCAACGAGGGGTTCCGGTTCAACAACCCCAACGTGAAGAGCGAGTGCGGCTGCGGCGAGTCCTTCAAGGTCTGAACGGCCTGTGAACCGACCCTGGAGGCGGCCCCGGCCGCCTTCTTCGTTCGGTCGTCCCCGGATCCGATGGACATCCTGACCAAGAGTCATTTCGAGCTGCTCGGCTTGCCCGAGCGGTTCGAGGTCGACACCGCCGAGCTGCAGCAGGCCTACCGCCGACTGCAGGGCGCGGTGCATCCGGACCGCTTCGCCGCGGCCGGCGCGACCGAGCGGCGGATCGCGATGCAGCTCGCCACGCGGGCCAACGAGGCCTACCGGACGCTGCTCGAGCCCGGCCGGCGCGCGGCATACCTCTGCGAGCGGCACGGCGTGCCGCTGCAGGCCGAGACCAACACGGCCATGTCGCGGGCATTCCTCCTGCAGCAGATGGAATGGCGCGAGGCGCTCGAGGAGGCGCGCATCGCGCGCGACGCGGGGGCGCTCGCCGGACTGGCCCGACTGCTGTGCGATCATCGCGACCGGCTCCTGGCCGAGATCGCGTCCGCGATCGACCGGGAGCACGATTTCACGCGGGCTGCCGACGCGGTCCGCCGCTGGATGTTCGTCGACAAGTTCGGCGCAGAGGTGGCCGCGGTCGAAGACGGCCTCGCCGCCTGAGGAATCCATGGCCCTGCTGCAGATCTCAGAACCCGGAATGTCCCCCGAGCCGCATCAGCGGCGGCTCGCGGTGGGCATCGACCTGGGCACGACCAATTCGCTGGTCGCCGCGGTGCGTTCGGGCGTGGCGGACGTGCTGCCCGACGAGCTCGGGCGGCCGCTGCTGCCCTCGGTCGTCCGGTATCGCGACGACGGCCCGGTCGAGGTCGGTCATGTCGCCTGGGAGTGCGCCTCCGAGGACCCGCGCAACACGATCGTCTCGGTCAAGCGCTACATGGGGCGCGGGCTGGCCGACGCGACGCGCCATCCGTCCCCGTACACCTTCGTCGACGCGCCGGGCATGGTGCGCATCCGCACCGACTTCGGCGAGCGCAGCCCCGTCGAGGTCTCGGCCGAGATCCTGCGCGTGCTCCGTGCGCGCGCGGAGGCCTCGCTCGGCGGCGAGCTGGTCGGTGCCGTGATCACCGTTCCCGCGTACTTCGACGACGCGCAGCGGCAGGCCACCAAGGACGCCGCGCGGCTCGCCGGTCTGGAGGTCCTGCGGCTGCTGAACGAGCCGACGGCGGCCGCGATCGCCTATGGCCTCGACCATGCCTCCGAGGGTGTCTACGCGGTCTACGACCTCGGCGGCGGCACGTTCGACATCTCGGTGCTGCGCCTGACGAAGGGCGTGTTCGAGGTGATCGCCACCGGCGGCGACACGGCGCTGGGCGGCGACGACTTCGACCGGCGCCTGGGCGATTTCTTCGTCGCTGAAGGGGGCCTGGGCGAGCTCGCGCCGGACGATCTCCGACGCGTCCTGAAGGCCGCCCGGCTCGCCAAGGAATCGCTGAGCGAGCATCCGGAGGCGCGCATCGAGGCCCGGATCGTCGGTCGCGGTCTGGTGTCGGTGCCGGTCACCGCCGTGCAGTTCCACGCGATGACCCGCGACCTGCTCGACCGCACCCTCGACACCGTGCGGCGGACCCTGCGCGACGCGAACCTCGCGGCGGCGCAGATCGAGGGCGTGGTGCTCGTCGGTGGCGCGACGCGCATGCCGCAGCTTCGCGAGGCGGTCGGCGCCGTGTTCGGGCGTCCGGCGCTCATCGATCTCGACCCCGACAAGGTCGTGGCGCTCGGTGCCGCGGTGCAGGCCAACCTGCTCGCCGGCAACCGTGGCGAAGACGGTGACGACTGGCTGCTGCTCGACGTGATCCCGCTGTCGCTCGGCCTCGAGACGATGGGCGGCCTGGTCGAGAAGATCATCCCGCGCAACGCGACGATCCCCGTGGCGCGGGCCCAGGAATTCACCACCTACAAGGACGGCCAGACCGCGATGGCCCTGCACGTGGTGCAGGGCGAGCGCGAGCTGGTCGCCGACTGCCGTTCGCTCGCACGCTTCGAGCTGCGCGGCATCCCGCCGATGGCCGCCGGTGCCGGCCGCATCCGCGTGACCTTCCAGGTCGACGCCGACGGCCTGCTGTCGGTGACGGCGCGCGAGCAGTCGCAGGGCATCGAGGCGTCGATCGCGGTCAAGCCCTCCTACGGGCTGTCCGACGACGAGATCGCCCGGATGCTGCAGGAGTCGTTCGGAACCGCCGAGATCGACATGAAGGCGCGGGCGCTGCGCGAGCAGCAGGTGGACGCGGACCGGCTTCTGCAGGCGACCCAGGTCGCGCTCGAGGCCGACGGCGACCTGCTCGATGCGGCGGAGCGCGAGGCGATCGCCGCGGCGATGCGCGAGCTGCGCGCGGTGTCGCAGGCCGACGATGCACGCGCGATCGAGGCGCGCATCGCCGACCTCGCCCGCGGGACCGAGGCGTTTGCTGCCCGCCGGATGGACCGCGCGGTGCGCCAGGCGCTGTCGGGCCGCCGCCTCGACGAGATCGGCTGACCCATGCCCACCATCACCGTACTGCCCCACGAGAGTCTCGCGCCGCAAGGCGCACGCTTCGAGGCCGAGCCCGGCAAGAGCCTGTGCCAGCAGCTCCTCGACCACGGCATCGACATCGAGCATGCCTGCGGCATGGTCGCGGCGTGCACGACCTGCCACGTGGTCGTCAAGGACGGCTTCGGTCGCCTGCCTGCCTCGAGCGACGAGGAGGACGACATGCTGGACAAGGCGTGGGGGCTGACGGCCACCTCGCGGCTGTCGTGTCAGGTCGACCCGGTCGCGACCGACCTCACGATCGAGCTCCCGAAGTACACGATCAACCACGCCCGCGAGTGACGCGGGCGGACCGCTTCCGACTTCCGAGGCTGCCGACATGAAGTGGACCGACTCCCTCGAGATCGCGATCGCGCTCGACGAAGCGCATCCCGACGTCGATCCGACCCGCGTGCGCTTCACCGAGCTGCATGCCTGGGTTCTCGCGCTGCCCGGCTTCGACGACGACGCGAAGCGCAGCGGCGAGAAGATCCTCGAAGCCATCCAGCAGGCCTGGATCGACGAAAAGTGAGGGTGAGGCCGGGCTTTCGCCGAGTACGGCTCGGCGCCGGCCGAACGGGCGCGGCATGCTTGCCGCGCACTGCTTCGTCCGGGACGTGAATCCGGCGGCAGTCGGCTGGACATCCCCATGACCCTCGACCCCGTCATCCTCTTCTTCGCACTGGGCGTGTTCGCCCGGCTGGCGCGCTCCGAGCTGCGTCTGCCCGATGCGCTCTACGAGACGCTGTCGATCTACCTGCTGATCGCGATCGGCCTGAAGGGCGGGGCGCAGATCGCGGTGCAGCCGCTCGCTCAGCTGTGGCCGGTGGCGCTCGCCGCGGTCGCGCTCTCGGCGGCGGTGCCGCTCGTGCTCTATCCGGTGCTGCGAGCCGGTGTGCGCCTGGGGGCAGCGGATGCCGCGTCGATCGCGGCGCACTACGGCTCGGTGAGCGTGGTCACGTTCGCGGTCGCGCAGAGCGCGCTCTCGCGGGCCGGCATCGAGCCCGAGGCGTTCCTGGCGATGCTGGTCGCCCTGATGGAAGCGCCGGGAATCGTGGTCGGCGTGCTGCTCGCCCGACGTGGGATGGCGCGCGAGGCGGGTCCCGGGGCCGCCGCCGCGTCGAGCTGGGGAACGCTGCTCCACGAGGTGCTGTTCGGCAAGGCGGTGGTGCTGCTGCTGGGCGGGATCGCGATCGGCTGGATCGCCGGTCCCCGGGCGCTCGAACCGATCGACCCCGTGTTCGTCGGGCTGTTCAAGGGCGTGCTCGCGCTGTTCCTGCTCGAGCTCGGCCTGGTCGCCGGTGGCCGCCTCCAGGACCTGCGTCGCGCCGGCCCGCGGCTGCTCGCCTTCGGTCTGATCGCGCCGCCGCTGCTGGCGCTCGTCGGTGGCGCGATCGGGCTCGCGCTCGGGCTGTCGGTGGCGGGGGTGGCGACGCTCGCGACGCTCGCCGCGAGCGCCTCCTACATCGCCGCGCCGACCGCCATGCGGATCGCGGTGCCGCAGGCCAACCCGTCGCTGTCGATCGGACTCGCGCTCGGGGTGACGTTTCCGTTCAACGTGCTGATCGGCATCCCGCTGTACATCGAACTCGCGCGTCGGGCCGCCGGCTGAACCCGGGCCCGGGACGAGGAGACCCCATGCAGACCCACGAGCGCAAGCTGCTCACCATCATCACCGAGGCGGCGATCGAGCGGGCCCTGATCGCCGATGCACGCGCGTTCGGCGCGCACGGATACACCGTGCTGGACGTGCGCGGGGGCGGACCGGGCGGCGAGCGCGAGGGCGCCTGGGAGGCCGACCGCTCGATCGAGCTGCAGGTGGTGTGTGCCGCCGACGTCGCCGAGCGGATCGCCGAGCACGTGCTCGCCCGGTACGCGCCGAACTACGCGGTGTCGCTCTACCTGTCGGACGTCCGCGTGTTCCGCGCGCAGAAGTACTGACCGCGGCGGACCCTCAGCCCGGGGGCACGAGCGAGGCGGGCATCGGCGGGATGTCGCTGTCGTCGTCGTCGTCGACCGCGGTGAACGGATCGAACCCCGGCATCGCGATGAGGTCGGTGACGCCCATGTCCACGCCGGCCTGGAACAGCAGCGTCGTGACCTGGCCGCGGTGGTGCGTCTGGTGGTTGAAGACGTGCGACAGCAGCGGGCCGACCTGGCGCTGGAACAGCTCGCCGCCCATGTTCCGGTAGCTGATCACGCGATCGAGGTCGTTGAAGATCAGCTCCTCGCTCCAGGCGACGATCAGGGCATCGAGCCGCTCGCGCAGCGCCTGCATCGTCGGCATGTCGCCGGCCAGCGTGTCGCGCAGCGTGCCGGGTCGGGGCAGCCACTCGTCGGCCTCGTGCAGCCGCGCCCAGTTGCCGGCCGACTGGAATCGGCGCAGCCACAGGCAATCGGTGGTGGCGAGGTGGTTGAGCGTGCCGAGGATCGAGCCGAAGAACGCGCCTCGGTCGACGGTCAGCGCCCCCGCGTCGAGGGTGGCCGCGGCGGCGTGGAGCCGCTGGTTCATCCAGCGGTTGTAGTCGGCCATCAGCCGGACGTGTCTGAGCGCATCCATGGGTCGGCGTACTGTCTCAGGATTCGCGCTTGAGCGCGGGGAAGAGGATGACGTCGCGGATGCTCGGGCTGTCGGTGAGCAGCATCACCAGCCGGTCGATGCCGATGCC
Organism: Burkholderiales bacterium; assembly: GCA_003818495.1. Lineage (GTDB taxonomy): Bacteria > Pseudomonadota > Gammaproteobacteria > Burkholderiales > Burkholderiaceae_E > UBA4615. The sequence goes on along the minus strand of RPRK01000052.1, from coordinate 9,967 downwards.
GCAGCCGCCGGTGGGTGGCATCCCGTGCTCGAGCGCGCGCACGTAGTCGGCGTCGTAGAACATCGCCTCGTCGTCGCCGGCCTCCTTGGCCTCGACCTGCGCCCGGAAGCGCGCGGCCTGGTCCTCGGGATCGTTCAGCTCGGAGAAGCCGTTGGCGATCTCGCGGCCGGTACAGAACAGCTCGAAGCGCTCGGTGATGCCCGGGCGGGTGTCCGACTCGCGGGCGAGCGGCGAGACCTCGACGGGGTAGTCGACGATGAAGGTCGGTGCCCACAGCTTCGACTCGGCAGTCTCCTCGAACAGCGCGAGCTGCAGCGCGCCGAGCCCGGCGTGGCGATGGCGCGGATCGTCGACGTTCACGCCGAACCCCTTGAGCGCGTGCCGCACGAAGGCGGCGTCGGCGAGCTGGGCGTCGGTGTAGTCCGGCGCGTGCGCCTGGATCGCCTCGACGATCGTCATCCGCGCGAACGGTGCGCCGAGGTCGAGCTCGCGGCCCTGATAGGTCACGGTGGTGGCGCCGGTGGCCGCGCGCGCCGCATCGCGGATCACCTGCTCGGTGAAGTCCATGATCCAGCGGTAGTCGGTGTACGCCGCGTAGAACTCCATCATCGTGAACTCGGGGTTGTGGCGCGGGCTGATCCCCTCGTTGCGGAAGTTCCGGTTGATCTCGAACACCCGCTCGAAGCCGCCCACGACGAGCCGCTTGAGGTACAGCTCGGGCGCGATCCGCAGGAACATCTGCTGGTCGAGCGCGTTGTGATGGGTGACGAAGGGCTTGGCCGCGGCGCCGCCCGGGATCGGCTGCAGCATCGGCGTCTCGACCTCGAGGAAGTCGGCCTCGGTCATCGTGCGACGGATCGCCGAGACGATGGTGCTGCGGGCGCGGAAGGTGGCGCGGGCTTCCTCGTTCGAGATCAGGTCGACGTAGCGCTGCCGGTAGCGCTGCTCCTGGTCGGCGAGACCGTGGAACTTGTCGGGGAGCGGGCGCAGCGACTTCGCGAGCAGGCGCAGGCCGGCCACGCGCACCGACAGCTCGCCCTTCATCGTGCGGAAGAGCGTGCCCTCGGCCGCGACGATGTCGCCGAGGTCCCAGTGCTTGAAGGCCTCGTGGGCCTCGGCGCCCACGCCCTCGTCGTTGATCCAGAGCTGCAGGCGGCCGGTGGCGTCCTGCACCGTCGCGAAGCTCGCCTTGCCCTGCACGCGCTTGAGCACCATGCGTCCGGCGATCGAGACGGCGACCCGGGCCTGCTCGAGGGCCTCGCGCGTGGTGTCGGCATGGGCCGCCAGCAGCGGCGCGGCGCGGTCGGCCGGGACGAAGTCGTTGGGGAAGGGCTGGCCGCCCCCGGCGCGCAGCTTCGCGAGCTTCGCGCGGCGCTCGGCCATCACGTGGTTCTCGTCGACCGCTGTCGCGGCGTGCTCGGCGGTGCCGACCGGCTGCTGTTCCAAGGCTCGTTCCCCTGCGTGCCCGCGACGGGGCGCGGGCGGATGTCGAAGCGTCCGGCTGTCAGACGCCCTGTTTCAGGCTGGCCGTGATGAAGGTGTCGAGGTCGCCGTCGAGCACCGCGCGGGTGTTGCTGATCTCGACGTTGGTCCTCAGGTCCTTGATCAGCGACTTGTCCAGGATGTAGGACCGGATCTGGTGGCCCCAGCCGATGTCGGACTTGGCGGCCTCGGCCTTGTCGGCCACGGCCTGGCGCTTGCGCAGCTCGTGCTCGTACAGCCGCGAACGGAGCATGGTCATCGCCTCGTCCTTGTTGCGGTGCTGGGAGCGGTCGTTCTGGCACTGCACGACGATGTTGGTCGGCAGGTGGGTGATCCGGACCGCGGACTCGGTCTTGTTGACGTGCTGACCGCCGGCCCCCGAGGCACGGAAGACGTCGATGCGCAGGTCCGCCGGGTTGATGTCGATCTCGATCGAGTCGTCGACCTCGGGGTAGACGTAGACCGAGGCGAACGAGGTCTGGCGCATGTCGCCCGCGCCGAAGGGCGACTTGCGCACCAGCCGATGCACGCCGGTCTCGGTGCGCAGGTGGCCGTAGGCATGGTCGCCGTCGACGCGGATGGTCGCGCCCTTGATGCCGGCGGTCTCGCCGGCCGACTCCTCGAGCACCTCGACGGTGAAGCCCTTGCGCTCGCAGTAGCGCAGGTACTGGCGCAGCAGCATCTGCGCCCAGTCCTGTGCCTCGGTGCCGCCGGCGCCGGACTGGATCTCGACGAAGCAGGGGCTGGCATCGAGCTCGCCGGAGAACATCCGCCGGAACTCCAGCGCCTCGACGCGCTCTCGCAGCCCGGCGACCTCGGACTCGACCGACAGCAGCATCGACTCGTCGCCTTCCTCGCGCGCCATGCCGAACAGCTCGTCGCCGTCGGTCAGGCCGCGCTCGATCGAGGCGATGCCGTCGACCACGGTCTCGAGCGACTTCTTCTCGCGGCCGAGGTCCTGCGCCAGCTTCGGGTCGTTCCAGATGTCCGGCGACTCGAGGCGCTCGCTGACCTCCTCGAGACGCTCCTTCTTCAGATCGTAGTCAAAGATACCTCCGGAGCTCGCCGAGGCGGGCACGGAGGTCGTCGATCAGCGACTGGGTCTGGTTGAGGCGTTCGGCATCCATCGGGGGCTCGCATCGGGTGGGGGCGTGCACCGCGCCGGACGGCAGGCGCACGCGGCGCGCCGGGGCGCGCAAGGCAACCCGTGATTGTAGCCGAGGCGTCGTGACCGCTCGGCGCGCCGGCCGCGCTCAGCGGGCCGGAGCGGGCGGACGGGCGTCCTGGCGCCAGCGGGGAGCGGCGAGTTCCGCGGCTGGCGCGGTGGTGATGGAAAGGTCGCCGGGATCACGGGCGGGCAGGGCGGAGGTCGCGGGCCGGAGCGGCTGCAGCACGCCGCCGGCCGACTGCGGCTGCAGCACGCCGGCACCCGTCTGCGGCGGCATCGCGATCGGTCGGGCCGGCGCCGCGGCGCCCTTGGCGGCCGGCACCGCGACCACCTGCGGGCCCGAGGACAGCGGCACCCACCCGGCCTTGACGAGGACCGTGCCGACGAGCGCGGTCACGATCACGCCGGCGGCGAACGCGCCGGCACCGATCATCCAGCGCGAGGGGCCGTTGCCGCTGCGCGAGAGTCGCACCTCGGCCGCGGCGGCCGCGACGTCGCGCGCGCTCACGGTGTGACGGCGCGCCATCGCCGCCGCCAGCAGCGACTTGTCGGCCAGCACGTTGATGCGACGGGGCACGCCGCCCGAGAGCTTGGCGATCGCGCGCACGCCGGTACCGGCGAACACCGGGTCGCCGGCCCAGCCGGAGGCACGCATCTTGAAGTTCAGGTACTCCGAGACGTCGCTGAGCGTCAGGCGCTTGAGGCGCACGCTGTGGGCGATCCGCGAGCGCAGGGCGTCCATGCCGGGCAGCGCGAGGTTGTGGTCGAGCTCCTCCGGCCCGAGCAGCACGATGCGGAAGGTCTCGGGGCCGACGTCGCGCTGCGACAGCAGTCGGATCTGCTCGAGCGTCTCCGGCGGCATCGCATGCGCCTCGTCGAGGAGCAGGACCACCGGACGGCCGGCGTCGTGGAGCTGGCCGAGGCGGCGGCGCACGCGCAGGGCGGCGTCATCCGGGTCCTCGCGGCTGACCTCGAGGCGCATCGCGTCGGCGAGCGCGAACCAGACCTGATCGCCCGCCAGGGTCGGGTCGCAGGTGTAGAGCACCGTGAACTGACGGCCGAGGGCCCGACCGATGTGACGGCACAGGGTCGTCTTGCCGGTGCCGGGTTCGCCGACGATCTTGACGATTCCGCGTTCGTTGCGGAGCACGTGCAGGGCGGCTTCCACCGTCGCGCGCCGCGTGCCGCCGGTGTAGTAGGCGTCGGAATCGGGCGTCACCGGGAACGGGGCGCCGGTGAGCGAGAAGTGCTTGAGGTAGAGCGAGGCAGCCATGCGGCGAGTCTAGGGGAAGTGCCGCCGCCGTAAGACCAGAAAAGTCACGCCGGATCCGCGCTGGGGCGGCCGAATTGTGTCGAAGTGCCTCAGGCGCAGTGCCTGACGATCAGCGACACGCCGTCGGCGCCCTGCCAGGTGTCGCGCTGCAGCTGGTAGGCGAGCAGGGCGTCGCGTCCGACCGGCTCGGTCCGGCCGAAGACGATCGCCGCCACCCTGCGATTGCCCAGACGGAGTTCCAGCTTGAGGTGACGGTCCTTGACCAGCCGCTGGGACAGCACCTCGAAGCGATCGGCGAACAGCGGCGCCGGAAACCCCTGGCCCCAGACCTCGTGGTCGATCTCGGCCACCGTGCCGGCGTTGAGGTCCTCCGGGGCCAGCGGCCCATCGGTCTCGAGCACCGGCGAGAACGACGCCGGGTCGGCGAGTTCCCGGACGGCGGACTCGAACGCCTCGCACAGGCGCGGAAGACCCTCCTCGGCCATCGTCAGACCCGCCGCCATCGCATGGCCGCCGAACCGCATCAGCACCCCCGGTGCGCGGCGGTCGACGAGGTCGAGCACGTCGCGCAGGTGCACGCCCGGGATCGATCGGCCCGACCCCTTCAGCGTGCCGGGGACCCGCTCGTCCCGGGCCAGCGCCAGCGTGGGGCGGCCGTGACGGTCCTTGAGCCGCGAGGCGACCAGGCCGATGACGCCCTGGTGCCATCCCGGCCGGAACGCGACCAGGGTGCGACCCTCGGGGTCCGGTTCGCCGACGTCGGCCAGCGCCTCGTCCCGCATGTCGGTCTCGATCTCCCGGCGTTCCCGGTTGATGTCGTCGAGCTGCTGCGCGATCGCATCGGCGCGCGCCGCGTCGTCCTCGAGCAGGCACTCGACGCCCAGCGAGATGTCGGCGAGCCGGCCCGCGGCGTTGATCCGGGGCCCCAGCGCGAAGCCCAGGTCGAGGCTGCCGACCTCGCGCGGCTCGCGGCCGGCCAGCCTGAGCAGGGCGAGCAGGCCGGGGCGGGCGCGGCCGGCTCGCAGGCGCTTGAGTCCGGCGGCGACCAGCAGCCGATTGTTGCGGTCGAGCCGGACCACGTCGGCGACGGTGCCGAGCGCGACCAGATCGAGCAGCTCGGCGAGCGCCGGCTCGCTGCGCCCGGCCCATGCCCCGCGGGTCCTCAGCTCGGCCCGCAGCGCGATCAGCACGTAGAACATCACCCCGACACCGGCCAGGTGCTTGCTCGGGAAGGTGCAGCCGGGCTGGTTCGGATTGACCAGCGCGTCGGCCGCGGGCAGCGTCGGGCCGGGCAGGTGGTGGTCGGTCACCACGACCTGCAGACCGGCCGCCTGAGCCCGGGCCACGCCCTCGAGGCTCGCGATGCCGTTGTCGACCGTGATCAGGACGTCCGGGCGCCCGAGGCGCGGATGCGCGAGCGCGACGTCGACGATCTCCGGCGTCAGGCCGTAGCCGTGGTCGAAGCGGTTGGGCACGAGATAGTCGACGACCGCCCCCAGCATCCGCAGCCCGAGCACCCCGACCGCGACGCCGGTGGCGCCGTCGCAGTCGTAGTCGCCCACGATCAGGAGCCTGCGGCGGGCGGCGATCGCGTCGGCGAGCAGCCGAGCGGCCTCGGCCGCGCCACGCAGGGCCTGCGGCGCCAGCAGGTCCGCCGGTCCCCCGCCGATCGACGCAGCGCCTTCGACGCCGCGACCGGCGTACAGGCGGGCCATCAGGGGCGAGACGCCGGCCGCGGTCAGGTTCGCGAGGGCCCTCGGATCGACGCGGCGCAGCGCCAGACGCGGTGCCGGGATCATCCGGCGCGGACTCGGGTCATGGGCGTCATGGCGTCGCCGACCGTGCGGCAGACGGCTCCGCGAGCAGTGCGGCCGCATCCGCGCGTCGCCAGAAGCGCCAGTCGGCGCGCGGCGCGACGCCGATCTCGCGCCAGCCGGCATCGCCGGCGAGCACCAGGCGCGCGCCCGTGCGCCAGGGCCCCTCGGCCCGTGCCATCGCCGCGAACACCGTGCCGTCGAGTGCCCGCCAGGCTTCGGCCCACTGCTGCGGATCGCCCGCGAGCTGCGCGGCGAGCAGACGGTCGTCGACGAGGAGGTGTCCGTCGCCGGTGTCGAGATCGAGGGTCCGATCGTCGCCGGTGTCGGGCTCGCGGCTCCGATCGTCGTCGCGAACCGCCAGTCGGGCGGCGGCCCGCGCACCCGGCGTGGCGGGCGGCACGCGACCCTCGATCCACAGGCTGTTGACCGTGGGCTGGCGGGCGAACTCGCGCCGGGCGTTGAGCGGATGCGCATGCCAGGTCATCTGGACCTCGTTGACCAGTCGGCGCCAGCGCCGCACGTCGTCGCCCGTCGGCTGCCAGGCGTCGATGTTGCGGCCGATCGCACCCGCCAGCGGCCGCGTGACCAGTCGGAGCGGGCGTGCCGGATCGAGCTCGCGCAGGTACCACCGCGTCGGACCCGGCACCTCCAGGGCGAGGCCCTCCGCGACGAACAGCGGGGCGATCGAATCGGCCAGCGCGCGGGCGTCGTCCTCGTCCAGGGCGAGCGCGCCGGGATCGGTCAGCACGAGGTGATCGCGGCCCACGTGCAGATGGACCGGGTCGAGCCGCCAGGCCGCCTGCGGCGCCGCGTCGGCCAGTGCCGCGCAGGCGGCGAGGGCGGCGTCCGCGGGCAGGCCGAGGCGCGTGCGGAGCCAGCGTTCGTGACCGGGGTCGGACGAGGGGCGGTCCTCGGGGCCGGCCTGGGCGATCGTGCGCGATCGGCGCGCCAGGGCACTCCAGCCCGGCTCGCGGGCCAGCCCGGCCATCCGGTCGGCGCCGAGCCAGGCAGGGTCCGCGAGCGCGGCGGGCAGCAGCAGCGTGGGCGCGGGCGCGCTCATCGAGGCGGCCGGTGCGCGCGGGGGCGGGCATCCATCCGGACATTCTACCGGCGCGATGCGCCCGACCGCCGCCACGGGCCGGGCGGCGGAAGGGCCCGGATGGGGTTGTGGCACACTGCGCCGTCCCTGCCGCCGGACGGGCGATCGGGCTCCGATCTGCTGTCCGATCTGCCGTCCGTTCCGCCGTCCGTTCCCTACCCGCACACACCGCCCGTGAACGTACCGTTCGAGCTCGCCGTCGGCCTGCGCTACACGCTCAGCGGACGCCGTGCGGGCCGCCGCAACGGATTCATCTCGTTCATCTCCGCGCTGTCGGTGGCGGGCATCGCGCTCGGTGTGGCCGCGCTGATCGTCGTCCTGTCGGTGATGAACGGCTTCCAGAAGGAAGTCCGCGACCGGATGCTGTCGGTGCTCTCCCACATCGAGGTGATCGCCACCGACAAGCCGATGCTCGACTGGAGCGCGGTGCTCGCCCAGGCGCGCACCAACCCCAGCGTCGTCTCCGGAGCCCCCTACGTGGCGGGGCAGGCGATGCTCACTCGCGACGACAGCGTGCGGGGCGTGCTGGTGCGGGGGATCGATCCGGCGCTCGAGCCGAACGTCTCCGACCTCGGCACCCAGATCGTGCAGGGCCGCCTCGACAATCTCGTGCCCGGGGAATTCGGCATCGCCATCGGGCGCGTGCTCGCCCGCCAGATCGGCGTCGACCTCGGCGACCGGATCGCGCTGATCGCGCCGCAGGGCACCGTCACGCCGGCGGGCGTGGTGCCGCGCGTGCGCCAGTTCACGGTCGTCGCGGTCTTCGAGTCCGGCCACTTCGAGTACGACTCGACGCTGGTGCTGACCGCCCTCGACGACGCCGCGAAGCTGTTCCGGGTCGAGGGCGTCTCGGGGCTGCGCCTGCGCACCAACGACATGCAGGAGGCCCCGCGCGTCGCGAGCGAGCTGATGCGCACGCTCGATCCGAGCCTCTTCGCGCGCGACTGGTCCCGCGAGAACCGCAACTGGTTCGCCGCCGTGCAGATCGAGAAGCGGATGATGTTCATCATCCTCACCCTGATCGTCGCGGTCGCCGCGTTCAACCTGGTGTCGATGCTCGTGATGACCGTGACCGACAAGCGCAGCGACATCGCGATCCTGCGGACGCTCGGTGCCGCGCCGCGCTCGATCATGGCGGTGTTCGTCGTGCAGGGCGCGCTCGTCGGGCTGCTCGGCACGCTGATCGGCGTGACCCTCGGCACGCTGCTCGCGCTGAACGTCGGTCCGGTCGTCGCCTCGATCGAGCGTCTGTTCGGCTTCCAGGTGCTGCCCTCGGGCGTGTACTTCATCAGCTACCTGCCCAGCGACCTGCACTGGTCCGACGTGATCACCATCGGACTGACCTCGAGCGTGCTCGCGTTCGCGGCGACGATCTATCCGAGCCTGCGCGCGGCGAGCGTGCGGCCGGCCGAGGCGCTGCGCTATGAATGAGCCGGTGCGCGAAGGCGAGGCCGCGGCACGCGCCGCCCATGCGGACGGCGACGGGCCCGTCCTGTCGTGCCGGGGCGTCGTGCGGCGATACGAATCCGGTTCGGCGAGCCTGTCGGTGCTGCAGGGCGTCGATCTCGATGTCGCCCGGGGCGAGCGGGTGGCGATCGTCGGTGCCTCCGGCTCCGGCAAGAGCACGCTGCTGCACCTGCTCGGCGGGCTGGACGCATCGAGCGAGGGCCAGGTCACCCTCGCCGGCGCCCGACTCGACCGGATGACCGAAGCGCAGCGCGGCGATGCGCGCAACCGGCTGCTGGGCTTCGTCTACCAGTTCCATCACCTGCTGCCCGAGTTCACCGCGCTCGAGAACGTGGCGATGCCGCTGCGGATCCGCCGCATGCCGAACGCGGAGGCCAGCCGCCGCGCGGCCGCGATGCTCGGCGAGGTCGGGCTGTCGGCGCGTCTCGAGCACCTGCCCGGGATGCTGTCGGGCGGCGAGCGCCAGCGCGTCGCGCTCGCGCGGGCGCTGGTCACCGATCCGGTCTGCGTGCTCGCCGACGAGCCCACCGGCAACCTAGACCGGGGCACCGCGCGTCTGATGTTCGATCTCCTCGAGCGTCTGAGCCGCGAACGCAGGACCGCGTTCGTCGTCGTCACCCACGACCTCGAGCTGGCCGGGCGTGCGGACCGCGTGCTCGCGCTGCGCGAAGGGCGGCTCGGCCCGGCCTGAGGCGGGCGCGCGGCGCGGCGGCATGCTCGTCGATACCCACTGTCACCTCGATGCGTCCGAGTTCGACGCGGATCGCGACGCGGTCGTCGACCGGGCCGTCGCGGGCGGGGTCGCCCGGATCGTCGTGCCGGCCGTCGGTGCCTTCGACTTCGATGCCGTCCGTGCGCTGTCCGAGCGTCATGACACGGTGCGCTACGCGCTCGGCATCCATCCGATGTTCGTCGACCGCGCCGTCGATGCCGATCTCGACGTGCTCCGCCGCGCCGTCGCCGCATCGGTCGGCGATCCCCGCTTCGCGGGCATCGGCGAGGTCGGCCTCGACCATTTCGTGCCGGGGCTCGACCGTGCCCGGATGGAGCATTTCTTCGTCGAGCAGCTGCGCATCGCCGTGGCGTTCGGACTGCCGGTGATCCTCCACGTGCGGCGCTCGCAGGATGCGGTGCTCAAGCAGCTGCGTCGCTTCAGGCCGGTCGGTGGCATCGCTCATGCCTTCAACGGCAGCGCGCAGCAGGCGGCGGCCTTCGCCGGGCTCGGTTTCGCGCTCGGCTTCGGCGGTGCCATGACCTATCCGCGCGCGCTGCAGATCCGGCGGCTGGCCGCCTCGGTGCCGCTCGACGCGGTGGTGCTCGAGACCGATGCGCCGGACATCGCGCCCGAGTGGCGCTGGCGCGGGCGGAACGAACCCGCCGAACTGCCGCGGATCGCGGCGGTGTTCGCCGACCTGCGCGGCATGGCGATCGAGGACGCGATCGCAGCGACCGGGGCGAACGCGGTCAGGGTGCTGCCGGCCCTCGCGCGCTGAGGTCCGGCGAGGCCGCGACCGGCCGCGGCGGACGGGCCGCGGGCGGGCGCGCCCGTCCGCGAGGGGCGTCCCGACCCGTCGCGCCTAGGTCGTCAGTCCGATTGCGGCTCGCGGACGGCCGCGCGAGCATCGACGACGATGTTCCGATCGCCGCTGTCCTGGGCGCTG
>RPRK01000051.1 GCA_003818495.1 Burkholderiales bacterium | reverse complement strand
GGCGTTTCGCGCCGTGGCCGAGGCCGGGGCGTCCGGCGTGCCGGCGGCCTCGGTGGTGCGCATGTGCGCCGAGCTCGCCGACGCGGCCGGCTCGATCGGCATGGCCGGCGGCCAGGCGATCGACCTCGACGCGGTGGGTGCGGCGCCGACCCGTGCAGCGCTCGAGGACATGCACCGGCGCAAGACCGGCGCGATGCTGCGCGCCTCGGTCCGGCTCGGCGCCTGGTGCGGTGAACCCCTGGACGCGGCCGGCACCGCTGCCCTCGACACCTACTGCGATGCGGTCGGGCTGGCGTTCCAGGTCGTCGACGACGTGCTGGACGTCGAGGCGGACAGCGCCACGCTCGGCAAGACCGCCGGCAAGGACGCCGCCCACGACAAGCCGACCTACGTCTCGCTGATGGGCCTGGACGGCGCCCGACGCCTCGCCGCCGAGCTGCGCACCCAGGCACACGACTCGCTCGCCGGTTTCGGCATGCGAGGCGGGCGTCTCGCCGCACTCGCCGACCTGATCGTCGCGCGCCGCTCTTGACGGATCGCGGGCGTAAGCGAAGCATGACACTCGAATCCGAGGACACGCTGGACATGAACACCGATTTCTCGCTGCTCGAGCGCATCGACGACCCCGCCGTGCTGCGCCAGCTCGAGCGCGCCAAGCTGCCGGTCGTCGCCGACCAGCTGCGCGCGTTCCTGCTCGAGTCGGTCTCCAAGACCGGCGGCCACCTGTCGTCGAACCTCGGCACCGTGGAGCTCGCGATCGCGCTGCACTACGTGTTCCACACGCCCTACGACCGGCTCGTCTGGGACGTCGGCCACCAGTCCTACCCCCACAAGATCCTGACCGGCCGGCGGGCCGGCATGTCGAAGCTGCGCCAGCACGGCGGCGTCTCGGGCTTTCCGCGCCGCAGCGAGAGCGAGTACGACACCTTCGGCACCGCCCACTCCTCGACGTCCATCTCGGCGGCGCTCGGCATGGCCTGCGCGTCGCGCAACAAGGGCGAGAACAAGGGGCCGAGCCGGCGCCGTCACGTCGCCGTGATCGGCGACGGCGCGATGACCGCCGGCATGGCCTTCGAGGCGATGAACAACGCCGGCGTCACGCCCGACATCGACCTGCTCGTCGTGCTCAACGACAACGACATGTCGATCTCGCCGCCGGTGGGCGCCCTCAACAAGTATCTCGCCCGCGTCCTGTCCGGCCGGCAGGTGTCGACGGTCCGCGACATGGCCCGCAGCGTGCTGTCGAAGGTGCCGCCGGTCTACGAGCTGGCCCGTCGCCTCGAGGAGCATGCCAAGGGCATGGTCGTGCCCGCGACGATGTTCGAGGAGTTCGGCTTCACCTACTTCGGTCCGATCGACGGCCACGACCTCGACGCCCTGGTGCCCACGCTGCAGAACCTGCGCGAGATGCACGGGCCGGTGTTCCTGCACGTGATCACCCGCAAGGGGCAGGGCTACAAGCTCGCCGAAGCCGATCCGATCCTGTACCACGGCCCCGGCAAGTTCGACCCGGAAGAGGGCATCAAGAAGTCGACCGCGGCGACCAAGCCCACCTACACCCAGGTCTTCGGCGACTGGCTGTGCGACATGGCCGCGCTCGACGACCGACTGGTCGGCATCACGCCGGCCATGCGCGAAGGCTCGGGCATGGTGGAATTCGAGCGGCGCTTCCCGACCCGATACTTCGACGTCGGCATCGCCGAGCAGCACGCCGTGACCTTCGCAGCCGGACTGGCCTGCGAAGGCGCCAAGCCGGTGCTCGCCATCTACTCGACCTTCCTGCAGCGCGGCTACGATCAGCTCATCCACGACGTCGCGCTGCAGAACCTGCCGGTGGTGTTCGCCCTCGATCGGGCCGGCCTGGTCGGCGCCGACGGCGCCACGCACGCCGGGGCCTACGACCACGCGTACCTGCGCTGCATCCCGAACATGGTGGTGCTCGCGCCGTCCGACGAGAACGAATGCCGGCAGATGCTCTACACCGCGTACCGGCACGACGGGCCGAGCGCGGTGCGCTATCCGCGCGGATCGGGCGTCGGCGTCGAGGTCCTCAAGGACCTGACCGAGCTGCCGTTCGGCAAGGCCGAGCTGCGCCGCAAGGGCAAGCGCATCGCGTTCCTCGCGTTCGGCTCGATGGTCCACCCCGCGCTGGCCGCCGCCGAGGCACTCGATGCGACGGTCGCGAACATGCGCTGGGTCAAGCCGATCGACGCCGCGATGATCGAGGAGCTGGCCCGCACCCACGACGCGTTCGTCACCGTCGAGGAGCATGCGATCCCCGGCGGCGCCGGCAGCGCCTGCCTCGAGGCGATGGCCGCGCTCGGGCTGGCCCGGCCGGTGCTGCAGCTCGGCCTGCCCGACAAGTTCATCGACCATGGCGACCCGGCGCTCCTGCTGCGCCTGGAAGGACTGGACGCCGCCGGCATCGAGCGCTCCGTACGGGCCCGGTTCGGCGAGCTGCTGGCGACGGAGGGGTCGCCCCGACTGGTCGCTAGCCGCTGAGTAAGGTCTTTGGCGGCTGCGCTACAGTAGGGACTGTCGTTCCAGGAGTGCCGATGAATTCCCGCGATTCCAGCGTCGCGTTGCCCGGCGCGGCCGATCGGGTCATGCCCGACGTCCAGGGCAGCGCCGACCACCGCCGTCAGCCGATCGAACGCGTCGGCGTTCGCGGACTTCGCTATCCCATGCTGTGGCAGGGTGGCGCCGAGGCGCTGCCGACCGTATCGAGCTGGGCGATGTTCGTGTCGCTGCCCGCCGAGCAGAAGGGCACCCACATGTCCCGCTTCGTCGCGCTGCTCGAGCGGCGCGGGCGCACGCTGTCGCTCGACGCGCTGGTCCCCCTGCATGCCGAGATGCTCGAGCTGCTGGCGGCGGACACCGGTCGAATCGAAGTGTCGTTCCCGCTCTTCATCACCAAGGTCGCTCCGGTTTCGGGGGTGTCCTCGATGCTCGACTACGACGTGTCCCTCACCGTCGACGGCACCCGCGAGGCGCCGCTCGTCGACGTGAAGATCGTCGTGCCGGTGACCAGCCTGTGCCCGTGCTCCAAGGAGATCTCCGAGTACGGCGCGCACAACCAGCGCTCGCACGTGACCGTCGAGGCTCGCATGACCGCGGGTGCGGCGCTCGACATCCCCGGGCTCATCGCCCGGATCGAGCAGCAGGCGTCGTGCGAGCTCTACGGACTGCTGAAGCGGGTCGACGAGAAGCACGTGACCGAGCGTGCGTACGACAACCCGAAGTTCGTCGAGGACCTGGTCCGGGACGTCGCGGCCACCGTGCGCCAGGTGCAGGGTGTCGAGTCGTTCATCGTCGAAGGCGAGAACTTCGAGTCGATCCACAACCATTCGGCGTACGCGCGGATCGTCTCCTGATCCCTCGCGAGGCGCCCGGACGGCGTCCGGGCGTCTAGTGCCGCTTCGTCAGCACCAGCCGGTCGCCTTCGCGGCGGAGGTCGGTGCGCGACAGGAAGGTCATCCCGAGCAGCGCCTGGTCGCCCAGGTTCTCCTGCACGATCGCGTCGACGCGCATCAGCGTCATCGTGCCCAGCGTGACGCGGTCGAGTCGAACCCGGTGGGCCGTGACCTGGCCGTTGGCCGTGTTCACCCGCACCCGCTGCGCCTGCGACAGGTCGATGCCCAGCTTGCGGGCCAGATCGCCCGGTATCGTGACGGCGGTCGCTCCGGTGTCCACCATGAAGCGCACCGCAGCGCCGTCGACCGAGCCGTTCGCGAGGTAGTGGCCACGCTCGTCCGGGGCGATCACGACCCGCTGGCCGTGGTCCGGGTCGGCTCGCATCGGCGCGCTTCCGACGGCGAGGGACAGGGTACGGCCCTCGATCTCCAGCGTGGCGCCGGTCGCATCGACCGACTGCACTCGCACGCCGTCCCGGGTACCGCCCACCGGTACGGTGAACGGGCCCCGGCCGTCGATGACCAGGACGGCCTTGGCGGGCGGAAACACGCCGACCACCGCGACGTCGGCAGCGCCTGCGGTCGCGGTGAACAGGGTCAGGACAAGGCTCGGAAGGCGTCGATGGGTCACGGGTGTTCCCGGGTGAGGTCACCCCTCGCGCCATCCTAAGCGCGCCACCGGTTCCGCGTGGATCGGCCGGTCCGTCGGTCGGGGAGCGGCGCCGGCCGGCCGGAGACCCTCAACGCATCCGGTGGACCGCCGTGCGTGCGGGCATCCAGCCCTTGCGCAGGATCAGGTCGGCGGTGGCCTGCGCGCCGTCGCGCGTCCAGCCGCCGGCTTCGATCGAGGCCAGTGCCTCGGTCGGGGTCATCGCCTCGATCGCGGCGTGCTCGCCGTCGGTCGGCTCCGGCACGAAGTGCGGCGGCAGCTCCAGGTCGTTGAGGGCGACGCGCTCGCGGTGGGTGGCGGCCAGCCCGTCGTAGACCGTCGGATACGACAGCTCGAGCATCCCGGCCGGAGACGACCGGCGCGCCAGCTCGGCCGGGATGCCGGCCTCCTCGGCGCACTCCCGGACCAGCGTCGAGGCCGCGTCGTCGAAGCCCGAGATGCCTCCGGCCACCAGCGCATCGAGCAGATTCGGATCCACCGGCTTGGCGTCCGAACGCCGGGCGACCCACAGCAGCGGGCCGGCCGCCGTGACGGTGTAGGCGCAGGCCTGGACCGAATGCAGGAGCAGCCCCAGCGGACGCAGCAGCGCGCGTTCGATCGAGGCGATCGGCTGCCCGTCGGTCTCGTCGCGGATCACCATGCGTTCGTCCCGCCAGCCGGGCAGCGACCACCGGTCGCGCGACTGCTCCGCCCACTCGGCGAGCGCCGCCGAGCGCCCGGCGAACGAGTCGATCCGAGGCACCAGCTCGATCGCGCCGTCGCGCATCGCGAAGGGGGTCGGACCTTCGAGGAGGCGCGCGAGCCACTCGTCCGACACGCCGCCGACCGGCACGCTGCCGATCCGCAGGACGATGCGCCCGTCGGGCAGTTCGGGCGCCAGCACGGGCGCGCCGCCGTCAGTCGCGGAAGTTGCCGCAGGCCAGCGGCAGGTCGGTGAAGTCGCGCCGGATCAGCGCGATCGCCGTCTGGAGGTCGTCCCGCTTGGCCCCGGTCACGCGGACCGCGTCGCCCTGGATCGAGGCCTGCACCTTGAGCTTCGCATCCTTGAGGGCCCGCACGATCTTCTTGCCGGTCTCGGACGGTACGCCGTGACGGATCGTGATGGTCTGCTTCATCTTGTCGCCGCCGATGCGCTCGGAGGTGCCGTAGTCGAGGAAGCGGACGTCGACGCTGCGCTTGGCGAGCTTGCCGAGCAGCACGTCCCGCACCTGGCCGAGCTTGAAGTCGTCGTCGGCGAAGGCGGTCAGCGCCTTGTCGGCGAGCTCGAAGCGGGCGTCGGAGCCCTTGAAGTCGAAGCGGTTGGTGATCTCCTTGTTCGCCTGGTCGACCGCGTTGCGGATCTCCACCTGGTTCGCTTCGAGAGTCACGTCGAATGACGGCATCGGATCAGCCTCCGGATCAGGTCAGCCATTTCTCGAAGAACGTCGCCCGGCCCATCGCCGGATCGAGTTCGTAGGCGGCGAAGCCGATGTCTCGGTACAGCGCGATCGCGCCGACGTTGCCCTCGAGCGCCTCCAGCGTGAGCTTGCAGCAGCCGCGCAGGCGCGCCTCGGCCTCGGCGGCGGCGAGCAGCCGCCGGCCGACGCCGCGGCCCCGGTGGGTCGCGGACACGATGACGTCGTGGATGTTGAGCAGGGGCCGTGCCTTGAACGTCGACACGCCCTCGAAGGCATTGAGCAGTCCGATCGGATGCTCGCCGTCCCGGGCGAGCCAGCCCGCGTAGTGCGGGCGCGCGGCGAGCACGCCGGGCAGGCGGGCCCGGACGTCGTCGGCGAGCGGCGTGCCGCCGCCCGTCCCGTCGCGGGCGTACTCGTCGAGCAGCGCGACGAGCGCGGCCGCGTCGCGTGCATCGCGCGGATCGAGCCGCTCGATGCGCAGCGCCGTGACGGGGGCGTTCGCGCTCATGCCGTCATCGGGCCGTCGGCTTCTTCGCCGTCGCCTTGGCGGCCTTCTCGGCCTTCTCGGCCTTCTCGGCCTTGGCCGGCTTGGCGGCCTTCGCGGTCTCCGCCGGCTTGGCGGGCTTCGCGACCTTGGCCGGCTTGGCCGCCGCAGCGCGCGCCGCGGCCTTCACGCCGGCGATCCGCATGCGCAGCGCGTTCAGCTTGATGAACCCGCCGGCGTCCGCCTGGTTGTAGGCGCCGCCGTCGTCGTCGAAGGTGGCGATCTTGGTGTCGAACAGCGAATAGGCCGACTGGCGGCTGGTGACGATCACGTTGCCCTTGAAGAGCTTGAGCACCACGCGGCCGTTGACGCTCTGCTGGGTGTGGTCGATCAGCACCTGCAGGGTCTGGCGCTCCGGGCTCCACCAGTACCCGTTGTAGACCAGGCTCGCGTAGCGCGGCATCAGGTCGTCCTTGAGGTGCGCGACCTCGCGGTCGAGCGTCAGCGACTCGATCGCCCGGTGCGCGCGCAGCAGGATCGTGCCGCCGGGTGTCTCGTAGCAGCCGCGCGACTTCATGCCGACGTAGCGGTTCTCGACCAGGTCCAGCCGGCCGACGCCGTGCTTGCCGCCCAGCCGGTTGAGCTCGGTGAGCAGCACCGCCGGCGTCATCCGCACGCCGTTGATGGCGACCGGGTCGCCGCGCTCGAAGTCGATCTCGACCAGTTCGGGCTTGCCGGGCGCCTTCTCGGGCGACACCGTCAGGCGCCACATGTCCTCGCCGGGGGCGCGGCTCGGGTCCTCGAGGATGCCGCCCTCGAACGAGATGTGGAGCAGGTTGGCGTCCATGGAGTAGGGCGCCTCGCCCTTGCGCTTCTTGTAGTCGACCGGGATGCCGTGCTGGTCGGCGTACGCGAGCAGCTTGTCGCGCGACAGCAGGTCCCACTCGCGCCACGGTGCGATGACCTTGACGTCGGGCATCAGCGCGTAGGCGCCGAGCTCGAAGCGGACCTGGTCGTTGCCCTTGCCGGTCGCGCCGTGCGAGATGGCGTCGGCCTTCTCGCGTCGCGCGATCTCGACCAGGCGCTTGGCGATCAGCGGCCGCGCGATCGAGGTGCCCAGCAGGTACTCGCCCTCGTAGAGCGCGTTGGCGCGGAACATCGGGAAGACGAAGTCGCGCACGAACTCCTCGCGCAGGTCCTCGACGTAGATCTTCTTCACGCCGAACATCTCCGCCTTGCGGCGTGCGGGCTCGAGCTCCTCGCCCTGGCCGATGTCGGCGGTGAAGGTGATCACCTCGCAGCCGTAGGTGTCCTGCAGCCACTTGAGGATCACCGAGGTATCGAGGCCGCCGGAGTAGGCGAGCACGACTTTCTTGACTTGGGACATGGGCCTGCGAGCGTGAGAGGTGGGTGGGAGCGGGATCGCGAATCCGGCATTTTGCCAGTTTCGGCGGCCGAGCCGGCGGGCACCGCGTGCGACAATCCCCGGATGCCCGCTTCCGCCCCGATTCCGGCTTCCCGGGCCGACCTCCAGCGGCGCCTGCCGCCGATCATCGCCGGCCTGTCGATCCTCGGTCCGTTCGCGATCGACACCTACCTGCCGGCCTTCGGCTCGATCGCGCGCGACCTCGATGCGACCCCGCTCCAGGTGCAGCAGACGCTCACCGCGTTCATCGTGCCGTTCGCCCTGATGGCGCTGTGGCACGGCGCGCTGTCCGACGCGCTCGGACGGCGTCGGGTCGTGCTGGTCGGGCTGGTGGCCTTCGCCGTGGCCTCGCTGGGCGCGGCCACCGCCGGCTCGATCGAGGCGCTGTGGGCCTGGCGGGGGGTGCAGGGCGCGGTCGCCGGCGTGGGCATGACCGTCGGGCGCGCGGTGGTCCGGGACGTCGCCGACGGCCCCCAGGCTCAGCGGATGCTGTCGCAGGCGACGATGTTCTTCGCGATCGCGCCCGCCGTCGCCCCGATCGTCGGCGGCTGGATCGACGCGCTCGCCGGCTGGCGCTCGGTGTTCGGCTTCCTCGCTGCGGTCTCGCTCGCCATGACCCTGTTCTGCTGGCGCTACCTGCCCGAGACGCTGCCGCCGGAACAGCGCGTCAGCATGCGGCCCGGTCCGATGGCGCGCGCGTACGCGTCGCTCGCGACCAACCCGGCGTTCCTGCGCCTGGCCGGGGTGCTGGCGCTGAACTTCGGCGGGTTCTTCGTCTACGTGCTCGCGGCGCCGGCGTTCCTGCCCGGCGTGCTCGGCCTGGCACCGACCGCGTTCGCCTGGCTGTTCGTGCCCGCAGTCGCCGGCACGATGACCGGCGCGTTCCTGTCCTCGCGGCTGGCCGGTCGGCTGTCGCCGGTCCGCACGATCGTCGCCGGCTATGCGCTGATGTCGCTGTCGGTGCTCGGCAACGTCGCCCAGGCGCTGCTGATGGAGCCGGTGAGGGTGCCGTGGGCCACCCTCGCGCTCTTTCCGTACAACGTCGGCATGGGGCTGGCGATGGCCCCGCTGCAGGTGATGCTGCTCGACACCTTCCCCGAGCGGCGCGGCATGGCCGCCTCGGGCATGGCCTTCACGCTCAGCGCCGGCAACGCCGTGATCGCCGGCCTGGTGGCCCCGCTGCTGTGGCACTCGGCCGCGGCGATGGCCGGTGGCGCGCTCGCCTGCGTCGCCGGCGCGATGATCCTGTTCGCCTGGCACGTCCGTTCCCCGTCCTTCCGACCCCTCCCGACCACGCCATGATCCACACCTCACGCCCGGTGTCCCCGGGGCCGCGCACCGGCGGCCGCCTGATCGTCGACCAGCTGCTCGTACACGGCGCGAATCGCGCGTTCTGCGTGCCCGGCGAGAGCTTCCTCGCCGTGCTCGACGCGATGCACGACGTGCGCGACCGTCTGCCGCTGGTGGTCTGCCGCCAGGAGGGCGGCGCGGCGAACATGGCCGAAGCCTGGGGCAAGCTGACCGGTGCGCCGGGCATCTGCTTCGCGACCCGCGGCCCGGGCGCCACCAACGCCTCGATCGGCGTGCACACCGCGTTCCAGGACTCCACGCCGATGATCCTGTTCATCGGCCAGGTCGGCACCGACTTCGTCGAGCGCGAGGCCTTCCAGGAGGTCGACTACCGCCGGATGTTCGGGCAGATGGCCAAGTGGGTGGCGTCGATCGACCGCGCCGACCGCATCCCCGAGTTCATCCAGCATGCCTTCCACGTCGCCACCTCGGGGCGCCCGGGACCGGTGGTGCTCGCGCTGCCCGAGGACGTGCTGGTGCAGCTCGCCGACGTGCCCGATGCGTTGCCGTACCGTCGCGTGCAGGCGTCGCCGTCGGCCGCGCAGACCGCGCGGCTGGTTGCGCTGCTGGCCGAGGCCGAGCGACCGCTGCTGCTGGTCGGCGGCTCGGCCTGGGACGATGCGTCGCGGGAGTCCGTGCGGTCGTTCGCGCATCGCTTCGGGCTGCCCGTCGCCTGTGCGTGGCGCTACCAGGACGCCTACGACAACTGCGACGCGCACTACGTCGGGGAGGTCGGGATCGGCGTCAATCCGAAGCTGGGGGCTCGGGTGCGCGAGGCGGACCTGCTCATCGCGGTCGGCGTGCGCCTGGGCGAGATGACGACCAACGGCTACAGCCTGATCGAGTCGCCCACGCCGGCGCAATGCCTGGTGCACGTGTTCCCCGGTGCCGACGAGCTCGGCCGCGTCTTCGCCGCCGAGCTGCCGATCGCCTCGGGCAACCGCGAGTTCGCCGCCACGCTCGACGCGCTCGCCCCGCCCGCCGGACTCGCGGCGCGCTGGGCGGGCTGGCTCGAGGGCGCGGTGCGCGACTACGCGGCCTGGCGCGTGCCGCGCGCGCAGCCGGGTTCGCTCAGCTACCCCGAATGCGTGCTGCACCTCGAGCGGGTGCTGCCGCACGACGCGATCCTCACCAACGGCGCGGGCAACTTCGCGACGCCGGTGCACCGCTTCCATCGGCATCGGCGCCACAAGACGCAGCTCGCCCCCACCTCGGGCGCGATGGGCTACGCGGTGCCGGCGGCGGTGGCCGCCTCGCTCGCGCATCCGGACCGGGTCGTGGTCGCCTTCACCGGCGACGGCGACTTCATGATGACCGGCCAGGAACTCGCGACCGCCGTCCAGTACGGCGCCACCCCGATCGTGGTGCTGGTCAACAACGGCATGTACGGCACGATCCGCATGCACCAGGAGCGCGAGTATCCGGCGCGGGTCTACGGCACGGCGCTGCGCAATCCCGACTTCGTGAAACTCGCCGAGGCCTACGGCTGCCACGGCGAGCGGGTCACCGAGACCGGGCAGTTCGCGGCCGCGTTCGAGCGGGCGCGGGCGGCCGGCGTGCCGGCCCTGATCGAGCTGGTCATCGATCCGCAGGCGATCACCGCCGGCCAGACGATCGACGAACTGCGCGCGCAGGCGCTGGCCCGGCACAAGGGCTGACCCGGCCGGCGCGCGCCTTCAGGGCGCGACGCTGCAGTCGAGCACCGCTGCGCCGGTGATGCGGCCCTCGCGCAGGCGATCGAGCGCGTCGTTGGCATCGGCGAGGGCGAAGGTCTCGGTCTCGCACGCGAGCGGCGTGCGTGCGGCCAGTGCCATGAAGCCGCTCGCATCGTCGCGGGTCAGGTTCGCGATCGAGCGGATCACCCGCTCCTCCCACAGATCGCGATACGCGAAGGAGGGGATGTCCGACATGTGGATGCCGCCGCAGACGACCGTGCCGCCGGGCTCGACGTCGGCGAGCGCCTTCGGCACCAGCGCGCCCACCGGCGCGAACAGGAGCGCCGCCTCGAGCGGCTCCGGCGGGCGCTGCGTCGAGTCGCCCGCCCAGCGCGCGCCCAGCCGCATCGCCAGGGCCTGCGCGGCGGTGTCGCCGGGCCGGGTGAAGGCGAAGACGTCGCGTCCCTCTGCACGCGCGGCCTGGGCGACCAGGTGGCCGGCGGCACCGAACCCGTAGATCCCGATGCGGCGCGCGTCCGGACCGGCCGCCCGCAGCGCGCGAAACCCGATCAGGCCGGCACAGAGCAGCGGCGCCGCGTGGATGTCGTCGTACCCGTCGGGGAGCGCGACGCAGAAGCGCGCGTCGACGCGGACATGGGTGGCATAGCCGCCATGCGCGTGCAGCCCGTTGAAGCGGGCGTCCCGGCACAGGTTCTCGCGGCCGGTCTCGCACCAGCGGCAGTGCAGGCAGGTGCTGCGCAGCCACGCCGCGCCGACCCGGTCGCCGATCGCGAAGGCGTCCGTGCGGGCTCCGCGCGCCAGCACCGTGCCGACGATCTCGTGGCCCGGAACGATCGGCAGCACCGGCGCCGCCAGGTCGCCGTCGACGACGTGCAGGTCGGTGCGGCACACGCCGCAGGCATGGACGCGCAGCAGCAGTTCGTGCGGTCCCGGCGGGACCATCGGCATCGTGACCGGGCGCAGCAGGGCGTCGCCGTCGAAGGCCATCGCGCGGAAGGTGTCGGGCAGCTCGGGCGGCTCGGTGTCGGTCGTCACGGTCGTCACGGTCGTCTCCGGGGGTGGGAACGGGGTGGGAACGGGGCGGGAACGGGGCGGGAACGGGGCGGGAACGGGGCGGGAACGGGGTGGATCGGTCCGCTGTCAGGTCATCCGTCGCATCAGCAGCACCGCGGCGCCGATCGCGACGGCCATCGCCGCGAAGCCGGCCGCGCAGACCCGCCCGAGCGCCGGGGTGCCCGCGATGCGCGCGACACCCGCCTTGAAGACGAGGTTCGCGACGACGGCGATCGCGATCGTCGCGATCGCGGCGTCCGTGTCGATCCGGTCCGCGCCGTGCAGGCGCGTCACGGTCAGCGTGATCGCGTCGACGTCGGTCAGACCCGAGACCGCCGCCACCGCATACAGCGCCTGCTCCCCGAGGCGCTGCGCGCCGACGGCGGCGAGCAGCGACACGACCCCGTAGGCCAGGCCGAAGCCGAGCGCGACCCTCAGCTGAGTCGGGTTGCGCACCTCGGGCAGCGGCGCCTCGCCTTCGCGACGCGCCCGCGGCACCAGCAGGACGGCCATCGGCACGCTCGCCGCGATCGCCGCGCCCGCGACCGCGGCGACGCCGGGCAGCAGCCGCGGCTCGGCGATCGCCGTCAGCAGCGCCAGCCTCACGAGCATCGTCAGGTTCGACAGCAGCACCATCGAAGCCGCCATCGCCGTGCCTCCGCCGGCCTTGGCATGGCGGGCGAACACCAGCGTGCTCGCGGTCGACGACACGAGCCCGCCGGCCACCGCGGCCAGCGGCGCGCCGTAGCGCTGGCCTGCGAAGCGCAGCAGCAGCCAGCCGGCGAGTCCGACCCCGGCGACCAGCACGACCATCAGCCAGATCTCGTGCGGATTGAGCGAGCCCTGTGGCCCGAACGCACGGTCGGGCAGCAGCGGCAGCACGATGAAGGTCAGCGCGCCGAACTGCAGGATCGGGATCAGGTCGTCGCGTCCGAGGCGACCTGCGACGCCGTGCAGTTCGCCCTTGAGGACGAGCAGCGCCGCGACGACGATCGCGACCGGCACCGCGAGCCGGGCCTCGCCGAGGCCGCAGAGCAGTCCGAGCGCGCCGGTGACCGTCATCGCGACCATCGAGGTGGTCGGCGGCTCGCCCGCGCGGGCGTGGTCGTGCCAGTACCCGGCGATCGCGACGGCAGTGACGAGCACCAGACCCACCGGCACGAGCAGCGGCTGACCGAGCTGGCTCGAGAGCGTCCCGGCGATCGCACCGAGCAGGGCGACCAGGCCGAAGGTCCGCACGCCCCGGGAGTCGCCCTTGCGCTCGCGCTCGACGCCGATCAGCAGTCCGAGCGCGATCGCGGTGCCCAGGCTGCGGCCCGCGGCGAGCAGCAGGTCGTCGTTCACGGTGCCGCGCCGGTATCCGACGCGGGCCGGGTCAATGGGCGAACAGGACCGGTACCGTCATCGACTCGAGGATGGTGCGCGTCGCCCCGCCCATCACGAACTCGTAGGCGCGCGAATGGCCGTAGCCGCCCATCACCAGCAGGTCGGACTGGAAGTCGTCGGTGCGGGAGAGGATCTGGTTGCCGATGTCGACCTCCTTGGAGGACGTGCCGGACACGTTGGCCTTCACGCCGTGACGGGCGAGGAAGGTCGCGATGTCGGCGCCGGGCACGTCGCCGTGGCCGCCGCGGCCGGCGCGCGCATTGAAGGTCGTGACCTGGACCTCGTCGGCCTGGCGCAGCAGCGGCATCGCCGAGCTGACCGCGCGCGCCGCCTCGCGGCTCGCGTTCCACGACACCATCGGCCGGCGGCCGATCGTCGCGAACTCGCCGGTGTACGGCACGACCAGCACCGGCCGGCCCGAACCCATGATCACGCGGCCGATGAAGTCGGGCGTGACGTCGTTGGTCGCGTCGTCGTCGTACTGGCCGACCACGATCAGGTCGGCGTAGCGGCCGTGCTCGTTGACGACCGCGGCCGGGTCGCCCGTCTCGCTGCGCCACTCGACGCTGCGCCCGAGCGTGGGCAGCAGCCGGTCGAAGGCCGCGCGCGCCTCGGCGTCCTTGCGCTCCTGGAAGCGCAGCAGCTCCTGGGCGACGAAGGCGCCGCCGTCGGCGACGAAGGGCTCGCTGTAGAGCGGCGACATGATGCTGTAGAGGGCGACGAGGTGCGCATCGTGCGCGTCCGCGAGCCTGGCCGCGGCCTGCAGCCGCCGGCCGGCGCGCTCGGTCGAGTCGAAGTGGGCGAGGATGGTCTTGTAGCCGAAGCTCATGTCCGCTCCTGAGTGTCTCGGTTGAAGGGGTCGTTCCGTCGTGCGTCGACCACCGTATCCACAGCGTACGTCGTGTCCGCGGTTTCGAGTTGACCTGGGTCAACGGCGCAGGGGCCATCCGTCCGGAGCGGCTACCATGTCGGTCCCGCATGGAGCCGCCGACATGAACGCGCTCGACCGACTCAAGACCCTGACCACCGTGGTCGCCGACACCGGCGACTTCAACGCGATGAAGGCCTACGCCCCGCGCGACGCGACCACGAACCCGACGCTGATCCTCAAGGCGGTCGGCAAGCCCGAATACCGCGGGCTGCTCGACGAGACCGTCGCGGCCCACCGCGGCGAGCCGCTGGAGGCGCTGGTCGACCGGCTGCTGGTGCGCTTCGGCCGCGAGATCCTCGCGATCGTGCCGGGCCGGGTGTCCACCGAGGTCGATGCGCGGCTGTCCTTCGACGCCGAGGCGACCGCGCTCCGTGCGCGGCGCATCGTGGCGCTCTACGAGGAGGCAGGCATCGGCCGGGAACGCGTGCTGGTGAAGATCGCCTCGACCTGGGAGGGCATCCGTGCCGCCGAGCGGCTCGAGCGCGACGGCATCCGCTGCAACCTGACGCTGCTGTTCGGCTTTCCCCAGGCGGTCGCGTGCGCCGATGCCGGGATCACGCTGATCTCGCCGTTCGTGGGCCGCATCTACGACTGGTACCGCAAGCGCGACGGCGTCGACTTCGATGGCGAGTCGGATCCGGGCGTGGCCTCGGTCCGGCGCATCCATGCCTACTTCAAGAAGTTCGGCTATCCGACGGAAGTGATGGGCGCGAGCTTTCGCAACGTCGGGCAGATCCTGGCGCTCGCCGGGTGCGATCTGCTCACGATCAGCCCCGAACTCCTCGAGCAGCTGCGGGCGTCGGACGCCGAGGTGCCGCGTCGCCTCGATCCGGCGGCCGCCGGGCGGGCCGCGATCGAGCGCGTCCGCTTCGACGAGAAGCACTTCCGCTTCGAGCTGAACGAGGACGCGATGGCGAGCGACAAGCTGTCCGAGGGCATTCGCGCGTTCGTGGCGGACGCCCGCAAGCTCGACGGGCTGATCGAGGCGGCGGGCCGCTGAGCCGCCGGGCGCCTCAGGCGCGCCCGGTGCTGCCGAAGCCGCCCGCGCCGCGCTCGCTGGCGGCGAAGTCGTCGACCACACGGAAGCGCGCCCGTGCCACGGGCACGATCACCATCTGCGCGATCCGCTCCATCGGCTGCACGGTGAAGCTCCCCGCCTCGCCGGACTCGACCGGGTTGCGGTTCCAGCACGAGACCATCAGCGGGCCCTGATAGTCCGAGTCGATCAGCCCCACGAGGTTGCCGAGCACGATGCCGTGCTTGTGGCCCAGCCCCGAGCGGGGCAGCAGCACCGCGGCGTAGCCGGGGTCCGCGACGTGCACGGCGAGACCGGTCGGGATCAGCACGGTCTGTCCGGGCGCGATGCGCAGCGGGGCATCCAGGCATGCGCGAAGGTCGAGACCGGCGCTGCCGTCGGTGGCATAGGCGGGCAGCGCGTCGCGCATCCGCGCGTCGAGCACCTTCAGGTCGATGTCGATCATGGGGCGTCCGGTGGGGGCTGCCGGCGCGATCGGCCACGCAGCACGAAGAAGACGACGACCGCGATCACGAGGATCAGCCCGGTCGCGTCGCCGTGGTCGCGCGCCGCGGTCGCCAGGATCGAGACCAGGATCCAGAGCCCGGCGATGCCGAACAGCACGATGATGATGCGGTCCTTGAGCGGACGACGGGCCCAGCCGGCGACAAGACCGGCGGGCGACTGCACGGGGCCCGCGTTGCCGCCGCTCGGGCTGCCGCGTGCCGGTGCCGCGCGCGTGCGTCCCTCGGCCATCCCGGGCGGGCCATACGGGGCGGCCGGGCGGGCGGGGGCGGGCGGCGCGTCGCCATCGTCGTCCGACCAGGTGCCTCGCGCACCCGCGTCGCGGGCCGGGGGGGCGCCGGTGAACCGGCCGGCGCGGGCCGCCCGGGAGGTGGCGTCCTCGACCCCGAAGGCCGACGGATCGACCTTCATCCGGTGCGCGGCGGGGGCGCTCGCCGCCTCGAGCAGCCGCGCGAAGTCGCCGTCGCGCGGGGCGCCGCCGAGCTCGCGCGAACCCGCGCTGCCCGGCTCGGGCGCGGCCATCAGCAGCGCGCCTCGGGCAGCCTGCGGGCGATCTCCCCGACCAGCGCGGCCGCGAGGACCGTCTTGCTCGCGCGCGGCAGGCGCGTCGTGCCCTCGGCGTCGATCAGCAGCAGCTCGTTGTCGTCGAGGCCGAACGTCGCCTGTCCGATGTTGCCGACCAGCAGCGGCACGCCCTTGCGGCGGCGCTTGGCCTGCGCGTTCGCCTCGAGGTCTTCGGTCTCGGCCGCGAAGCCGATGCAGTACGGCCCGCCCGGCAGCGCGGCGACCGTGGCGAGGATATCCGGGTTCTGCGCGAACTCGAGGGCCGGCGGTCCGCCGCCGTCGGTCTTCTTGAGCTTGCGGTCCGAGGCGTTGGCGACCCGCCAGTCCGCGACCGCGGCGACCGCCACGAAGACGTCCTGACCCGCGATCTCGCCCTGCACCGCGGCGAGCATCTGGTTCGCGCTGCGCACGTCGACGCGACGCACCCCCGCCGGGGCGGCGAGCGCGGTCGGACCGGACACCAGCACCACCTCGGCGCCCGCGTGCCGGCAGGCCCGCGCGATCGCGTAGCCCATCTTGCCGGACGAGAGGTTGGTGATGCCCCGGACCGGGTCGATCGGCTCGAAGGTCGGGCCGGCGGTGACCAGCACGCGGCGCCCGGCCAGGGACTTCGGGGCGAAGAACGCGATCGTCTCCTCGACGAGCTGCTGCGCCTCGAGCATGCGCCCGTCGCCGGTCTCCCCGCAGGCCTGCTCGCCCGCGCCCGGCCCCAGGATGGCGACGCCGTCGTCGCGCAGCGTCGCGACGTTGCGCTGCGTCGCCGCCGCCGACCACATCTGGCGGTTCATCGCCGGGGCGATCAGCAGCGGGCAGTCGCGTGCCAGCACCAGCGTCGACAGCAGGTCGTCGGCCAGGCCGTTCGCGACCTTGGCCATGAAGTCGGCGGTGGCCGGCGCGACGAGGATCGCGTCCGCCCCGCGCGACAGGTCGATGTGCGGCATGCCGTTGTCGATCCGCCCGTCCCAGGCGTCGGTGTAGACGGGCCGGCCGGTCAGCGCCTGGAAGGTCGCGGTGCCGATGAACCGGGTCGCCGCCTCGGTCATCGCGACCTGCACCGTCGCGCCGCGCCGCTGCAGCTCGCGGGCCAGCTCGCAGGCCTTGAAGGCGGCCACGCCGCCGGTCACGCCGAGCAGCAGGTGCCGACCGGCGAGCTCGCCGGTCGCGGGGGGGAGGGCGGTGGCGTCGGTCATTCAGCGACTGTTGCGGACGCGCAGCAGTTCGTCAAGGATCAGCAGGACCGCCCCGACGGTGATCGCGGCGTCGGCGACGTTGAAGGCCGGGAAGTACCAGCGGTCCTGCCAGTGGGCGAGCAGGAAGTCGAGGACCTTGCCGTGGACGAACCGGTCGATCACGTTGCCGATCGCACCGCCCAGGATCAGCGAGAGCGCCACCGCGAACAGCCGCTGCGTGGCATGGCCGACCAGCAGCCACAGGATGAACGCGGACGCGCCGATCCCGATCGCGATGAAGAACCAGCGCTGCCAGCCGTCGGCGCCGGCCAGGAAGCTGAAGGCCGCGCCCGGGTTCCAGACCAGCGTGAAGTCGAAGAACCCGGGAATCACCGTGACCCGCTCGCCGTCCCGGAACCGTGCATAGACCCAGGCCTTCGTGATCTGGTCGAGGATCAGGACGAGCGTGGCGAGCGCCAGCCACGAGCGCAGGGTCGGCTTGGACGAGCGGCGGGCCACCGGCGCGTCCCTCAGGCGGCGTGGCGCGGTTCGCCCGCGCCATGCAGGTTGGCGGTGCAGCGTCCGCAGAGTGCCGGGTGGGCCGGATCGTGGCCCACGTCGGCGCGCCAGTGCCAGCAGCGTCCGCACTTGGCATGCGCGCTCGGCGTCACCGTGATCCGCCCGGTCGTCGCGGCGTCGGGGTCGTCCGCGGCGAGCTCGCCGTCCTCGGCCTCGCGCAGCCGCGCCGCCGAGGTGATCAGCACGAAGCGCAGGTCGTCGCCCAGGCTGGCGAGATCCTCGAACAGCGTGCCGGCCGCCGCGACGTCGACCTCCGCCTGCAGCGACGAGCCGATGCCGCCGGTCGTGCGGACCGCTTCGATGGCACGCATCACCTCGCCGCGCCAGGCGCGCAGCCGGGCCCACTTGGCCAGCAGCGCCTCGCCGTCGGCGACCTCGGGGTAGGTGTGCCAGGTCTGGGTGAACACGGTCTCGCCCTGCTCGGCCCAGGTCTTCGGGTCGAGCAGCGGCCAGGCCTCCTCGGCGGTGAACGAGAGGATCGGCGCCATCGCGCGCACGATCGACTGCGAGACGTGCCAGAGCGCGGTCTGCGCCGAGCGGCGGGCGAGCGACTTCGGCGCGGTGGTGTAGAGCCGGTCCTTGAGCACGTCGACGAAGAACGCGCCGAGGTCCTCCGAGCAGAAGGTCTGGAGCCCGGAGACGATCGGGTGGAACTCGAAGCGGCCGTAGGCGGCGACGACGTCCGCCTGCCACTGAGCGCCGCGCGCGAGCATCCAGCGGTCGATCTCGAGCAGCTCGCCGACCGGCACGGCATCGGCGCGTGGATCGAAGTCGGCCAGGTTCGCGAGCAGGAAGCGCAGCGTGTTGCGGATCCGGCGGTAGGCCTCGACGACCCGCTTGAGGATCTCGTCGGACAGCGATAGCTCGCCCGAGTAGTCGGTGGAGGCCACCCACAGCCGCAGCACCTCGGCGCCGAGCGTGTCCGAGACCTTCTGCGGCACGACCACGTTGCCGAGCGACTTGCTCATCTTGCGGCCGTCGCCGTCGACGACGAAGCCGTGCGTGAGCAGGGCCTTGTACGGGGCGACGCCGTTGATCATGCACGAGGTCAGCAGCGACGAATGGAACCAGCCGCGGTGCTGATCGCTGCCTTCGAGGTACAGGTCGGCCGGGAAGCCCGACTGCGCGGCGTGCGAGCCGCGCAGCACGGTCTCGTGCGTGGTGCCGGAGTCGAACCACACGTCGAGCGTGTCGCGGTTCTTCTCGTACTGGTCGGCCTCGTCGCCGAGCAGCTCGCGCGGATCGAGGGTCTGCCAGGCCTCGATGCCGCCGCGTTCGATGCGCTGCGCGACCTGCTCGAGCAGTTCGGGCGTGCGCGGATGCAGCGCGCCGGTCTCTCGATGCACGAAGAACGCCATCGGCACGCCCCACTGACGCTGCCGTGACAGGGTCCAGTCGGGGCGGTTCGCGATCATCGCGTGCAGGCGCGCCTGGCCCCAGCCGGGGTAGAAGTCGGTGGCGGCGATCGCGGCCAGCGCCCGTTCGCGCAGCGTCGGGCCGTGCTTCGGGGCGACGTCCATCCCCGCGAACCACTGGCTGGTCGCGCGGTAGATGATCGGCGTCTTGTGCCGCCAGCAGTGCATGTAGCTGTGCGGATACTTGGCGGCCTTCAGCAGCGTGCCGGCCGCCCGCATCGTCTCGACGATCTTCGGATTCGCATCCCAGATCCGCTCGCCGCCGAACAGCTCGAGCGTGCTCGCGTAGCGCCCGTCGCCGGTCACCGGATTGAGGATGTCGGCGTCGCCGAGTCCGTAGTGCTTGCAGGACAGGAAGTCCTCGATGCCGTAGGCGGGCGACGAGTGCACGATGCCGGTGCCGGCGTCGAGCGTCACGTACTCGCCGAGGTACACCGGCGCCACGCGGTCGTAGAACGGATGGCGGAACGCCAGCAGCTCGAGCGCGCGCCCGGGCGCGGTCGCGAGCACCGTGCCGGCGGGCAGGCCCCAGGAGGCGAGGCAGGCCTCGACGCGCTCCTTGGCGATCAGCACGGTGAGGGGCGCGCCGTCGCGCTCGGTGGCGACCAGCGCGTACTCGAAGTCGGGGTGCAGGTTGAGCGCCTGGTT
Organism: Burkholderiales bacterium; assembly: GCA_003818495.1. Classification (GTDB taxonomy): domain Bacteria; phylum Pseudomonadota; class Gammaproteobacteria; order Burkholderiales; family Burkholderiaceae_E; genus UBA4615. The sequence continues at coordinate 5,288 of RPRK01000051.1, read as the reverse complement.
GGCCGGCAGCGTCCAGGGCGTGGTCGTCCAGATGACGGCGAAGCCCGCGCCCTCGGGGAGGGAGGGCAGGCCGAAGGCCGCCGCGAGCCTCGCCCGGTCGGTGAACGCGAAGCCGACGTCGACGGCCACGTCGGTCCGGTCCTGGTACTCGACCTCGGCCTCGGCGAGCGCCGAGCCGCAGTCGAAGCACCAGTTCACCGGCTTCAGGCCCCTGAACACGAAGCCCGCCTCCATGATCTTGCCGAGGGCACGCAGTTCGTCGGCCTCGTTGCCCGGCGCCATCGTGAGGTACGGGTCGTCCCACTCGCCGAGGACGCCCAGCCGGATGAAGTCCTTCTTCTGGCGGGCGATCTGCTCGGTCGCGTAGGCGCGCGACTTCGACTGCACGTCCGCGGGCGGCAGGGTCTTGCCGAACTGCTTCTCGATCTGGATCTCGATCGGCATGCCGTGGCAGTCCCATCCGGGCACGTAGCGGGCGTCGTAGCCGGCCATGTTGCGGCACTTGACGATCACGTCCTTCAGGATCTTGTTGACTGCGTGTCCGATGTGGATGTCGCCGTTCGCGTAGGGCGGTCCGTCGTGCAGGACGAACAGCGGGCGGCCCTTGCTGAACGCGCGGATGCGCTTGTAGACGCCCTTGTCGTGCCAGTCCGCCACCCACTTGGGCTCCCGCCGGGCGAGGTCGCCCCGCATCGGGAACGGCGTGTCGGGCATGTTGAGCGTCGCCCGGTGATCGGTCTTGGGGGAGTCGTTCTGCTGGGCCATCGGGGCGGTCTCGGTGAGGCGGAGCCGCTCAGCGCGCGGGGAGGGCGCGGTGGGCGGCGAGGGAGGCGAAGTGGTTGCGGGCGTCGTCGGCGTCGCGGCGGATCTGGGCGACCAGTGCGTCCAGGCCGTCGTAGTGCGCTTCGTCGCGCAGCTTGCGCAGGAATTCGATCCGGACCAGCCTGCCGTAGGCATTGCCGGCCCAGTCGAGGACGTGCGTCTCGAGCAGCGGGGCGCCGTCGGTCTCGACGGCCGGGCGGGTGCCGAGGCTGGCGACGCCGGCGAGCGGCACGTCGGCCAGGCCGTGCACCCGCACGACGAAGATGCCGCCGAGCGCGGGTCGGCCGTGGGGGATGCGCAGGTTCAGCGTCGGGAAGCCCAGCTCGCGTCCGAGCTTGCGGCCGTGCACCACGTGGCCGGACATCGCGTACGGCCTGCCGAGCAGCCGCTCCACCAGCGGGAAGTCGGCGCGGGCGAGCGCACCGCGGACCGCCGACGACGAGATCCGCTCGCCGTCGAGCGCGACCGTCGCCATCCGCTGCAGCGCGAAGCCGTGGCGCACGGCGGCGGCCTCGAGGCTGGCGAAGTCGCCGCCCCGCTGCGCGCCGTAGCGGAAGTCGTCGCCGATCAGCAGGTGGCGCACGCGCATCCCGTCGACCAGCACGGTCTCCACGAAGGCCTCCGGGGCGAGGGCGGCGAAGCGCTCGTTGAAATGCACCACGCAGGCCCGGTCGACGCCGGCCGCCGCGAGTGCCTCGAGCTTGTCGCGCAGCGTCGCGATCCGGGCGGGCGCGCTCGCCCCCGGGCGGCGGGCCGCGAAGAACTCGCGGGGGTGCGGCTCGAAGGTCAGCACGCAGGCCGGCACGCCCAGCCGGGAGGCCGACTGCTTCAGGGCGTCGAGCAGCGCACGATGCCCGAGGTGCACGCCATCGAAGTTGCCGATGGTCAGGGCACAGGGGCGGCGCTGCTCGAGCGGGGGGAGTCGGCGGAAGACGTGCATGCGTACGGACGCAAAACCTTGAATCATAAAGCAATCTAGGCCGACCACAGTCGTGGGCGGGTGCTAGACTGCGCGCCTTTGAACCAGGCGTACCGTTGAAGACCGTCGCGATCCTGATCTCCGGCCAGGGCTCGAACATGGCGAGCCTCGTGCACGCCTGTCGGGAGGAGCGCTGGCCCGCGCGCATCGCCGCGGTGATCGCCAACCGCCCGCAGGCGCCCGGTCTGGCGCTCGCCCGGGGTCTGGACGTCCCGGTCGAGGTCGTGTCCCACGCCGAGCATCCCGGGCGCGAGGCCTTCGACGCGGCGCTCGCCGCACGCCTCGAGGCGCTCGGGGCCGATCTCGTGCTGCTGGCCGGGTTCATGCGCATCCTCACCGAAGGCTTCGTGCGTCGGTTCGCGGGGCGCCTCGTGAACATCCACCCGTCGCTGCTGCCTGCGTTCCCCGGGCTGGACACCCACGCCCGGGCGCTCGATGCCGGCGTGCGCCTTCACGGGGCGACGGTCCACCTCGTCACGCCGACGCTGGACCATGGGCCGATCCTCGCGCAGGCGGCCGTGCCCGTGCTCGATGGCGACGACGCCGCGACGCTCGCCGCGCGGGTGCTGGCGGTCGAGCATCGGATCTTCCCGATGGCCGTGCGCTGGCTGCTCGAGGACCGCGTCCGCGTGGTGGCGGGGCGGGCCGAGGTCGACGGCGTGTCCGCGGACGAGCGGCTCCTGTGGGCGGGCGCTCGATGACGACCGCCGGCATGCCGGCCGATGGCACGGACCCGCCGCACGCACCGCAGACCGCCCCGAACGCCACGACCGACATGACCCCGACGACCCCCACGACCTCGATCCCCGCTGCGGATGCCGCGAATGCCGCGGTGCAGCCGAGCACCGCCCGAGGGCCCGCCGAGGCGGTCCCGCCGACGTGGGTGCCGGCCGTCGCCCAGTCCGAACTGCCTCGGCTGACACCGCCGCTGCTCGCATCGACCGAGCGTGCCGTCGGCGAGGTCCTGCAGCTCGATCGGGCCGCGGACACCGTGCTGCGCGGCTTCTTCCGCGCCAACGAGCGGCTCGGCCGTCGCGATCGCGGGATCGTCGCGGAAACGGTCTTCGACGTGCTGCGCAACCGCCGCCGCTACGGGCACCAGGCGCAGTCGATGCGTGGGTCGTTGCCGCGTCGACTGACCTGGCTGTCGTTCGTGCTGCGCTTCGGAGAAGGGATGCTGCCGGCACTGCGTCCGGATGCCGAGGACGAGGCCGCGCTGCGGCGCTCGCTCGCGAGCGACCCCGGGGGCATGCCCCAGCCGGTTCGCCTGAGCCTGCCCGACTGGCTCCACGCCGAGCTCCTCGCACAGGCCCAGGCCGCCGGCGAGGCCGTGCCGCACGCGGCGGTCGAGCGGCTCGGGCAGTCGTTGCTCGGGCCGGCGCCACTCGACCTGCGGGTCAACCTGCTCAAGACCGACCGGGAGACCCTGCGCGCATCGCTCGCCGCCGATGGCGTCGAAGCCGAGGCCGTGGAGAGCTGCGACACCGCGCTCCGTGTGCGCGGCAAGCCGGCGATCGACCGGCTCGCTTCGTTCGAACGCGGTGAGTTCGAGGTCCAGGATCTGGGCAGCCAGCGTCTCGTGGAGTTCGCCGCGCCCCGGCGTGGCCAGACCGTGATCGACTTCTGTGCCGGAGCCGGCGGCAAGACCCTCGCGATCGCCGCGGCGATGCGCTCGAGCGGGCAGGTCTATGCCTGCGACGTCTCGACCGCCCGGCTGCAGCGCCTCAAGCCGAGGCTGGCCCGCTCCGGCGCCACCAGCGTCCAGCCGTTCGGCCTGGACAGCGAGCACGACCCGAAGCTGCGCAGGCTGGCCGGTCGCGCCGATCTGGTGCTGGTGGACGCGCCGTGCAGCGGCACCGGCACCCTGCGCCGCAATCCCGAACTGAAGTGGCGGATGCTGCCGGAAGCGGTCGACGAGCTGAACGGGCGTCAGACCTCGATCCTGACGGCGGCCGCCCGTCTGGTGAAGCGCGGCGGCGCCCTGGTCTACGCGACCTGCAGCCTGCTCGAACGCGAGAACGAAGCGGTCGCCAAGGCATTCTCGGACGCGCACCCCGGGTTTTCCGACCCTGTTTTCCTGCACATCCGCCCCGACATCGACGGTTCGGACGGGTTCTTCGCCGCCCGTTGGGTCCGCCGTGAATAGAAGCGTCCTGCCGACGTACGTCAATGACGCGGACGTCGAGCGCCTTTACAATCCCGAAGGTATTTCAGGGAGCTGAGAACTTGATCGATCATCCCGTGGTCCAGGGCGTCCTGGGCTTTCTTGACACCGGCCTGCTCGACCTGAGCGGCTGGCAGATCCTCGCCTACACGCTGATCGCCACGCACGTGACGATCGCTGCGGTCACGATCTATCTGCACCGCTGCCAGGCGCACCGCGCGCTCGACCTGCATCCGGTCGTGTCGCATTTCTTCCGGGCCTGGCTGTGGCTGACGACGGGCATGGTCACCAAGGAATGGGCCGCGATCCACCGCAAGCATCACGCCAAGTGCGAGACGCCGGAGGATCCGCACAGCCCGCAGACCCGCGGCATCCGCAAGGTGCTGCTCGAGGGCAGCGAGCTGTACCGCGAAGAGGCCAAGAACGCCGAGACCCTCCAGAAGTACGGGCACGGCACGCCCGACGACTGGGTCGAGCGCAACGTCTACACCCGGTACTCGGTCGCCGGCGTCTACATCACGCTGGTGATCGACGTCCTGCTGTTCGGCGTCATCGGTCTGTCGGTGTTCGCCGTCCAGATGATGTGGATCCCGGTCACCGCCGCCGGCATCATCAACGGCATCGGCCACTACTGGGGCTATCGCAACTTCGACAGCCCCGATGCCGCGCGCAACGTGCTGCCGTGGGGCATCCTGATCGGCGGCGAGGAGCTGCACAACAACCACCACGCGTTCGCCTCCAGCGCGAAGCTGTCGAACCGCTGGTACGAGTTCGACATCGGCTGGATGTACATCCGCATCCTGCAGATGCTCGGACTGGCCACCGTGCGCAAGGTCGCCCCGGTGCCGCGGTTCCAGTCGCCGAGGCCGAGCGTCGACCTGCAGACCCTGCAGGCGGTGATCGCCCATCGGTACGACCTGATGGCCGCCTACGGCAAGTCGCTCGGCCAGGCCTGCTCCGAGGAGATCGCCCGGCTGCGCGCCGCGCGCCCCGAGGATGCCAGCCTGATCGATGCGTCCCGGCGCTGGCTGCATCTCGATGCCGCCAAGTGGAGCGATCAGAACCGGGCCAAGCTGGGCGAGATCTTCGCGGCCAGCGACAGCCTGCGAAAGCTCGTCGAGATGCGGGCCGAGCTGGCGTCCACCTGGGAGCGTTCCAACGCCACGCCCGAGAAGCTGGTCGCGCACCTGCAGGACTGGTGCGCGCGGGCCGAGGCGAGCGGCGTGCGCGCGCTCCAGGACCTCGCGCTGCGCATGCGTCGGTACGCCGCCGCCTGACCGTTCCGAGCCCGTCCCTTACCCGTGCTCGGGCTCGGGCTCGGGC
>RPRK01000050.1 GCA_003818495.1 Burkholderiales bacterium | reverse complement strand
GACATCGGATTCGGCTCCTGTGGAGAAGGCAGGGCCGCCCGCGGGACGCGAACGGCTCACGATCGGATTCGGGCGAGGCGCGCCGCACGGCGCACCCGCTCACCAGTTGGGGAAGCGCTTGTCGAGGAAGGCCTGGACGCCTTCCAGCGCGCTGGCTTCCATCATGTTGCAGGCCATGGTCTGGCCGGCGAGCTGGTAGGCCGCTTCCGTGCCCATCTCGAGCTGGCGGTAGAACAGCCCCTTGCCGGCCGCGATCGCCTCGCGCGGCTTGGCGACGATCCGTGCGAGCAGCGCATCGAGCGTCTCGTCGAGCGCGTCCGCCGGCACCGCCTCGTTGACGAGCCCCTGCTCGACCGCTTCGCGTGCGCCGATGAAGTCGCCGGTGAGCAGCATGCGCATCGCGGCCTTGCGCGACAGGTTGCGCGACAGCGCCACGGAGGGCGTCGAGCAGAACAGGCCGAGGTTCACGCCCGAGACGGCGAAGCGCGCATCGTCGGTCGAGACCGCCAGGTCGCAGGCCGCGACGAGCTGGCAGCCGGCCGCGGTAGCGATGCCGTGGACGCGGGCGATCACCGGCTGGGGCATCTTCTGGATCGCCGCCATGGTCCGGCTGCACTGGGCGAACAGCCGACGGTAGTAGTCGAGCGAGGGCTCGGCGCGCATCTCGCGCAGATCGTGCCCGGCGCAGAACGCGGGGCCGCGCCCGCCGATGACGACGGCCCGCACCGACGGGTCGACGGCGATCTCGTCGAGCGCCGCCTGCAGCGCGTCGAGCAGCGACTCGGAGAGCGCGTTGTACGCCCGCGGCCGGTTCAGCCACAGCCATGCGACCGACCCGCGGTCGATGCGCTCGAGCGGCGGCGGCGAGGCCGGTGCGGCGGACGGAACGGTGGGGCTGTCGGGGGCTCGGGCGGCCATCGGTGTCTCCTGGGTTCGGCGTCCGTGACGCCGCGGTTGCGCGGTGCAGACGCCCGAAGGCGCGGCGCATGCCGACCGTCGGCCGACGGCCGGGCGGCTCGGGGCCATAGATTACACTCGGCCGGCACAACGCGAAGGGCCTCATGCTCGAACGAATCCAGGCGGTTGCCGCGCAGGTAGGAAGCGTGGTGGTCGGCAAGCAACCGCAGATCCGGATGGCCCTCGCCTGCCTGCTGGCACGCGGCCACCTCCTCATCGAAGACCTGCCGGGCGTGGGCAAGACCACCCTCGCCCATGCGCTGTCGATCTCGCTCGGACTGCAGTTCAAGCGCGTCCAGTTCACCAACGACCTGCTGCCCGCGGACATCGTCGGCGTGCAGATCTTCGAGCGCGACAACAACCGCTTCGTCTTCCACCCGGGTCCGGTGTTCTCGCAGGTGCTGCTCGCCGACGAGATCAACCGTGCGTCGCCCAAGACCCAGAGCGCGCTGCTCGAGGCGATGGAGGAGCGGCAGGTGTCGGTCGACGGCGAGCCGCGGCGCCTGCCCGAGCCGTTCTTCGTCATCGCGACCCAGAACCCGCAGGATCAGATCGGCACGTTCCCGCTGCCCGAATCGCAGCTCGACCGCTTCCTGATGTGCATCGAGCTCGGCTATCCGGACCCGAAGTCGGAGCGTGCCCTCCTGGAAGGCGCCGACCGGCGCGACATGGTCGCCAAGCTCGAGCCGCGGATGTCGCCCGCCGACCTGGTCGAGGCGCAGCGCTCGCTCAAGTCGATCCGGACCTCCCCCGCGCTGCTCGACTACGTCCAGAACCTCCTGACGCACAGCCGACGCGCGGCGATCTTCTCCGAGGGGCTGTCGCCCCGTGCAGGCCTCGCGCTGCTGCAGGCCGCACGGGCCTGGGCGATGCTCGACGGTCGCAACCACGTGCTGCCCGACGACGTCCAGGCGGTGCTGGTGGCGGTCGCCGGCCATCGGCTGCGGCCGGCCAAGGGCAGCGCCACCAGCCACCGCGCGCGCGCCGAGCTCGTGGCGGAGCTGTCCAAGGCGGTCGCGATTCCCTGAACGGGGCGCGTACGCGGATGCAGGCGCAGGTCATGGGGTGGATGGAACGGATCGGGCGGATCGCGCCGACGGTCCGGCTCGCCCTCGGCCCGCACGCCGGCGACCTGCGACTGGACCGGCGCCGCGTCTACATCCTTCCGTCGCGGGCCGGGCTGCTGTTCGGGCTGGCCCTCGTGACGATGCTGCTGACCGCGGTCAACTACGCGCTCGCCCTCGGCTACGGCCTCACATTCCTGCTCGCCGGGGTCGGCCTGGTCTCGATGCTGCACACCTGGCGCAACCTCGTCGGGCTCACGCTGCGGGCCGGTCGCGCGGAACCGGTCCATGCCGGCGAGCTGGCCGAGCTGAGCCTGATCGTGCAGAACCCGCGCGGCCCGGAGCGGTTCGCGATCGAGCTCACCGTGCCGGGAACCGCCCAGCCGACCCGCATCGACGTCTCGCCGGCCACCGAACAGCTGGTGACGGTCGCGCTCCCCACCGAGCGGCGCGGCTGGCAGTCCCTGCCGCGCCTGCGACTGTCCACGACCTTCCCGCTCGGACTGTGGCGGGCCTGGGCGTGGTGGCACCCGCAGGCCCGCATCCTCGTGCTGCCGCGGCTGGAGACGCCGGCGTCTCCGATGCCGGAGTCCGGCGCGGCCGGCACCGAGCGGGCCGGCCGCGGCGAAGAGGACTTCGCGGCGATCCGACCGTTCCGCGAGGGCGACTCGCCGCGGCGCCTCGCCTGGAAGGCGATGGCCCGCAGCGGCGGCGACGCGCTGCTGGTGCGCGAGTTCGAGGGCGGCAGCGGCGGGCAGCTCCTGCTCGACTGGCAGTCGCTGCCGCCCGGTCTCGATCCGGAGCTGCGGCTGTCGCGGCTGGCGCGCTGGATCGTCGACGCCGAGGCCGCCGGTCTGAGCTACGGGCTGCGCCTGCCCGGCGTGGCGCTGGAGCTGGACGCGGGGCCTGCGCATCGCGCCGCCTGCCTCGAGGCGCTCGCGGTGGCCCAGGTCTGAGGCCGGCCATGGCGCGTCCGCAGGGCTGGTCGTTCTCGATGCGCGTGCTGGGCGGCACGCTCGGCGGCGAGTGGGAGCGCGAGCGCCGCGACACGCTGTTCCTGATGGGCGCGATCGCGCTCGCCGTGCTGCCCCACCTGCCGAACCTGCCGCTGTGGTGCAGCGCCGGCTTCGCATTGCTGTTCGCCTGGCGTCTCGGCCTGATCTTCGCCGGCGCGCGGCTGCCCGGCGCCCCCGTGCGGGTGGCCGCAGCGGCGGCCTGCACGATCGGCGTGCTGGCGCAGTACGACACCCTGCTCGGCCGCGATGCCGGCGTGGCGCTGCTCGTGCTGTTCCTCGGTCTGAAGCTGATGGAGATGCGGGCCCGGCGCGACCTGTTCGTCGTCATCTTCCTGTGCTTCTTCCTGCTGCTCACCGGCTTCTTCCATTCGCAGTCGTTCGGCGTGGCGCTGATCACCGCCGGCGCGGTGGTGGCGCTGCTCGCGGCGATGCTGACGATGCAGTTCGGCCAGCGCGAGGCGGGCATCGCCCGACGCTTCCGGATCGTGGGCGTGCTGATCATGCAGGCGGTGCCGATCGCGATCGCCCTGTTCGTGCTGTTCCCCCGTATCAGCGGCCCGCTGTGGGGGCTGCCCGACGATGCGCATGCCGGCCGCACCGGCCTGTCCGACACGATGTCCCCCGGCCAGATCTCGCAGCTCGCGCAGGATGACGAGGTGGCCTTCCGCGTCCAGTTCACCGACCGGGTGCCCGAGCCGGGCAGGATGTACTGGCGCGGCCCGACGCTCGGCCACTTCGACGGGCGTACCTGGCGGCCGGTGCGCAGGGAGCTCGCGCAGGCGCCGGCCCCGATGGCGGTGGCGCCCGAGACCTCGCGCGTGCTGCATTACCGGACGACCCTCGAGCCGCATTCGCGCCGCTGGCTGTTCGCGCTGGACGTGCCCTCGGACCTGCCGCGCGCGCCGGGCCTGGCGGTCAGCATCGCCCCCGAGTTCGACGTGCTGTCGGCGGATCCGATCGTGGCCAGGATCCGCTTCGACGCCTCGGCCCGTCTCGACGCGGCGATCGGCCTGAACGAGACCCGGCTGTCGATCCAGGACTGGATCCAGCTGCCGCCCGGCGAGGCGCGCCGCACGCTCGAGATGGCCGCCCGCTGGCGCACGGAGGAGCAGGACGAGGGCCGCCTGGTGGACCGCGCGCTCGCCATGTTCCGCGACAACGCATTCCGCTACACGCTCAATCCGCCCCTGCTGGTCGACGATCCGGTCGACCGGTTCCTGTTCGAGACGCGCGCCGGATTCTGCGAGCACTACGCGAGCGCGTTCGTCGTGCTGATGCGGGCACTCGACATCCCCGCCCGGGTCGTCACCGGCTACCAGGGCGCAGAGCGCAATCCCGGCGACGACTACTGGATCGTCCGGCAGGCCGACGCCCATGCCTGGGCGGAGGTCTGGCTGTCCGGACGCGGCTGGGTGCGCATCGATCCGACCGCCGCGGTCGCGCCGGAGCGCATCGAACGCGGCTCGGCGAGCCTGACGGGCCGACGCGGCGCGAGCCGCGAGCCCGGGCTGCTCGGCGACATCGCGCTCCTGCAGAGCTGGCGCATGACCTTCGATTCGCTGACCCATGGCTGGAACCAGTGGGTGCTGAACTACGACCGCACGCGGCAGCAGGCGTTGCTGGCACGCCTGGGCCTCGACGCGACCGACCCGCGGGAACTGGCGGGCGCGCTGGCCGGGATGCTCGCGCTCGCGCTCGGCGCGGTCGCGCTGGTCACGCTGCGGCCGCGCCGTCCCCGCGACCCGATCGAGCGCGCGTACTCGCGATTCTGCGAGCGGCTGTCGGCACTGGGCGCACCGCGCGCGCGCGACGAGACGGCGAGCCGCTACCTGCACCGGGTCGACCGCCTGCTCGAGCCGGCCGAGGCGGCCCTCGCCCGGGACATCGTCGCGACCTACAACCGGCTGCGTTACGATCCCGACACCGCCACGCCCGAGCGTGTCCGCGACCTGCGGCGCCTCGTCGACGCCTTCAAGCCACGATGAAGCGAGCCCACCGAACTCCCATGCCGTCCGCGCCGTCCTCCGGACGCGCCGCCGCGGCCCGCACGCTCGCTGTCGCGATGCTGCTCTCGGCCCTGCCGTTCGCCGGAGTGCCCGGCCTCGAAGCGGGCCACGCGGCCGCGACCGAGGCCCCGCCCGCCCGCGCGACGACCCGGCCCGTCCAGAAGCCGGCGCCGAAGCCCGGGAACGCGCCGGCCCAGAAGCCTGCCCAGAGCAAGGCTCGGGCCGCCGCACCGGTCACCGTCGCCGCCGACTATCCGAGCCGCGCGGAGGTCCAGGCATTCGTGCGCGACATGGTGGATCGGCACGGCTTCGACGAGGCCGCGCTGCTCGCCACCTTCGGCCGCACTCGAACCGCCGAGACCGCCGTCAAGCTGATGCAGCCGGCCCCGCCGGGGTTCAGGCGTTCATGGATCGCCTACCGGTCGCGCTTCGTCGAGCCGGTGCGCATCCGCGAGGGGCTGCGCTTCTGGGCCTCGAACGCCGACGCGGTGCGGCGGGCGTCGCAGCGCTTCGGCGTGCCCGAGGAGATCCTGGTCTCGATCATCGGCGTGGAGACGATCTACGGCCGCAACACCGGCGACTTCCGCGTGATGGACGCGCTGACGACGCTGAGCTTCGACTATCCGCGCCGCGCCGCGTACTTCCGCGAGGAGCTCGAGCAGTACCTGCTGCTCGCCCGCGAGGCCGGCTTCGACCCGCTGGACTGGCGCGGCTCGTTCGCGGGCGCGGTCGGACTGCCTCAGTTCATGCCCGGCAGCATCCGCCGGCACGCGGTCGACTTCGACGGCGACGGGCGCATCGACCTGCGCGGCAGCGCGACGGACGCGATCGGCAGCGTGGCCAGCTTCCTGGCCAACCACGGCTGGCAGCCGGGCGGTCCGACGCACTTCGCGGCCACTGTCGAGGACGAGATCCGGGCGCGGCCCGCGGTCGATGCGGGGATCCCGCCGCGGCTCGTGGCGCTCGAGCTCGCGGAGTTCGGCGTCACCAGCCCGCAGGAGATCCCGGTCGGCGAGAAGCTGTCGCTGATCGACCTGCCCAACGGCGACGACACCACGCACTACGTGCTGGGCGCGAACAATTTCTGGGTCGTGACGCGCTACAACCGCTCGTACTTCTATGCGATGGCGGTGATCGATCTGGCGCGCGCGCTGCGCGAGGGCATGCCTCCGGCGCAGGCCAGGGCGCGCGACTAGACGCCGCGCGCGGTCGCTCCGCTCAGCCGCGCCGGGACAGCGCCATCGCGACGCCGGTCGCGACGATGAGCGCCATCCCGGCGAGCGCGGGCCCGTCCGGGAACGTGCCGAACACCAGCCAGCCGGTGCACAGCGCCGCCACCGTGTGCATGTAGGTGTAGGGCGCGAGCGTGGACGCGTTGGCGCGCTCGTAGGCCCGCACCAGGAGCAGGTGACCGCCCGCGCCGACCAGCCCCGCGAACACCAGCAGCAGCACGTGCCACCACGCCTGGGGCGGCGTCCAGTAGACCGGCACCAGTCCGGAGAGCAGGACCGTCGCGACCAGTCCCCCGATGAAGAGCGTCGAGACACCGTCGTCGACCCCGGCGAGCCGCCGGGTCAGGAGCGTGTAGCCGGTCGCGAACACCGCCGCCAGCAGCGGCAGCAGCGCGGCCGGCCCGAAGAGCGCCGAGCCGGGCCGGATGATCAGCAGCACGCCGGCGAAGCTCGTCGCGAGCGCGAGCCAGGTGCCGCGGGGCGCGCGCTCGCCCAGCCATCGCACCGCGACCACGGTCACCAGGATCGGCGAGGTCGCGATCAGCGCGGTCGCCTCGGCCTGCGGCATGCTGGCCAGCGCGCCGAAGAACGTGATCGAGGACATCCCGAGGAACACGCCGCGCGCCACCTGCAGGCCGGGCCGGCGCGTGGCCAGCAGCGAGAAGCCGCGCTGCGGCACCAGCAGCACCGCCATCAGCGCGACGTGGAACGCATAGCGCCCCCAGGCCACCAGCGGCGACGGATAGGTCTGCGAGAGGAACTTGACCGTCGAATCGAGGACGGCGAACGAGGCGCTGGCCGCGACCGCCAGGCCGATGCCGGCGAGCACGCGGCGACGGGCGTCGGCCGCCGCGTCGCCGCCGCTCACGAGGGGAACACGCCGGTCGACAGGTAGCGGTCGCCGCGATCGCAGACGATGAAGACGATGGTCGCGCCCTCGACCTCCTCGGCGATCCGCAGCGCGATGCAGCAAGCACCGGCGGCCGAGGGCCCGCAGAAGATGCCCTCCTCGACCGCGAGGCGTCGCGCCATGGACTCGGCGTCGGCCTGGGCGACCTCCTCGGTGCGGTCGATGAACGCGTGGCGACGGATGCCGGGCACGTAGGCCTCGGGCCACTTCCGGATGCCCGGGATCGACGAGCCGTCGGTGGGCTGCGCGCCGACGATCACCACGTCCTTCGAGCGCTCCTTGAGGTAGCGCGAGACGCCGGTGATCGTGCCGGTGGTGCCCATCGCGGACACGAAGTGCGTGACCTGTCCGGCGGTGTCCTGCCAGATCTCGGGGCCGGTCGAGTCGTAGTGCGCCGCCCAGTTGTCGTCGTTGGCGAACTGGTCGAGCACGCGCCCGCGCCCCTCGGCCTGCATCCGCATCGCGAGGTCGCGTGCGCCCTCCATGCCCTCGGACTTCGTCACCAGGATCAGCTCGGCGCCGTAGGCCTTCATCGAGACCCGCCGTTCGACCGACAGGTTGTCCGGCATGATCAGCACCATCCGGTAGCCCCGGATCGCGGCGGCCATCGCCAGCGCGATGCCGGTGTTGCCGGAGGTCGCCTCGATCAGGGTGTCCCCCGGCCGGATCTCGCCGCGGGCCTCGGCGCGCACGATCATCGCGAGGGCCGGGCGGTCCTTCACCGATCCTGCCGGGTTGTTGCCCTCGAGCTTGCCGAGAATCACGTTCCCGCGGGCGGCCTGGGCCGCACCCGGAATGCGCTGCAGGCGGACCAGCGGCGTGCGGCCGATCGTGGCGTCGACGGTGGGATAGTCGGGTCGGTCTGCGGTCATGGTGGGGTCTCAACGGACGGCGAGCGCGGCGGGCCCGGGTGCGGACACCGGCTCGTCGAGGGGCGTGCTCCGCGGCTCGGCGGGTCGACCGGGCGCGCCGGCCTCGCCGAGCCGCGTCACGCCGGGTGGATCGGACCGCAGGATCGCGTCGCGCACGGCATCGATCGCCGCGATCCGGGTGAAGGTGCGGCGCCAGGCGAGCACGACGCGGCGCACGGGCTGCGGCGACTCGATGGGCAGGTAGGCGAGCAGCCCGTCGTCGCGTCGGCGGCCCGCGAGCACCTCGGGCGGCTGGGCCAGCCAGGGCAGCACGGTGATGCCGATGCCCGAGGCCACCATGTGGCGAATGGTCTCGAGCGAGGACCCCTCGAAGGTCTTCTGGATTCCGGCGCTCGCCTGGGAATAGTGGGACAGGTCGGGGCAGAACCCGAGCACCTGATCGCGCAGGCAGTGTCCGGTGCCGAGCAGCAGCATCGTCTGACGCTTGAGCTCGGTCACGGAGATCGCGCTCCGCTTCGCCCAGGGATGGGCACGCGGCACGGCCACCACGAACGGCTCGTCGTAGAGCGGGCAGGTCGCGAAGCCCTGGTCCGGAAACGGCTCGGCGAGGATCGCTGCATCGATGTCGCCCTGGCGCAGCAGCTCGAGCATGCGGACGGTGAAGTCCTCCTGCAGGAGCAGCGGCATCTGGGGCGCGTCCTCGATCACGCGACGCATCATCAGCGGCAGCAGGTACGGACCGATCGTGTAGATGACGCCGACGCGCAGCGCCCCCGCGAGCGGGTCGCGACCCTGCTCGGCGATCTCGCGCAGCGTCGCGGTCTCGTCGAGCACGCGCTGTGCCTGCTCGACGACCTGAAGGCCGACCGGCGTCACCGACACTTCGGCGCCGCCGCGCTCGAACAGCGCGACGCCGAGCTCGTCCTCGAGCTTGCGGATCGCGACCGACAGGGTCGGCTGGCTCACGTGACAGGCCTCGGCGGCACGCCCGAAATGGCGCTCGCGGGCGACCGCGACGATGTACTTGAGCTCGGTGAGCGTCATGCGGCGGATTCTAGCAGCCGCCCGGATGCCCTCCGCGCGCGCCCAGGCCCCCCGGCACCTCCCCGCCACGCGGCCCCGCGCGGCCGCAGCACGCCCCATCGAGCCCGCTCGGAGTCGCTCAGACCGCCCGATGGCGCGCCGCGAATTCCGACGCCGGCACCGCTGCGCCGGGTCGGGTCCCCTGCGCCGCCACGATGCCGAACCGATCGCACAGCGCGCGGTGCGCGGGCGTCTCGACACCTTCGGCGGCGAGGGTCAGGCCGAGCCGTCGACCGAGGTGGGCGCAGGCATCGACGATGCCTTCGGCGACCCGGTCGGTCGGCGCGGCCAGCAGGAAGCGCGCATCGACCTTGAGCTGCCCGAACGGCACCTGCGCGAGCAGCGCGAGCGAGGACCCGCCGGAGCCGAAGTCGTCGACCGCCAGACCGAACCCGCGCTGCCGCAGGCGCGCGAGGACGTCGATGGCGCTGCGCGGTGCATCGACCAGCCGCCCCTCCGCGATCTCGAGGACCAGTTCGCCGGGCGATGCCCCACAGCCGTCGGTCCGTGCGCACAGGCGCTCGACGGTGCCCCGGTCGCGCAGGTCGGCCGACGACAGGTTCACCGCGATCGAGAAGCCCTCCGGCGCGGCGATGCGCCGACGGAACGCCAGCGCCTGGGCGACGACCTGCTCGGTGATGCGCGTCGACACGCCGGCCCGCTCGGCCAGCGCCGTCAGGGCCGGGGCCGAGACCGCGGGACGCCCGGGTCGGATCCAGCGCGCGAACGCCTCGGCACCGATCAGCGCCCCGTCGGACGGGCGGTGGACCGGCTGGAACCACGCCGTCACCTCGCCCCGATCGAGCGCTTCGCGAAGGCCCTGCGACTGCGCGCGCGCGTCGGGTGCGGCATCCGCCCATGCCGACCGAGGGAGATCCGGGAGCGCGAACCCCTCCAGCCGCGGCGGTGCGTCGTACAGGGTGACCGAAGCCATGCATGGATCCTCCATCCGGCGCGATGCGGACGTCCTCGCACCATAGGGACGGCCTCCGCACACGGCCATGCGATCATTCCCCTAGTGGAAAGCCTCAACCCTGGAGCGTCGATGGCACGGATCCCCTACATTCCCCTCGACGTCGTCGAGCCGCGCGAGATCGTCGAAGCGGTGCGCGCACGTCGTGGCGGCACGCTGCTCAACCTCGATCGCATGCTGCTGCACAGCCCGCCGGTCGCGATGGGCTGGAACCGCATGATGGGCGCGGTGCGGGGCGAGCTCGCGCTGTCGCCGAAGCTCAAGGAACTCGCGATGTGCGTGGTCGCGGTGCTCAACGGCGCGGAGTACGAATGGGGCCACCATGCGCCGCTCTTCGTGCAGGCCGGCGGCACCGAGGCGCAGCTCGCGGCGATGCGCGAGCCGCTCGCGGCCTCGCTCGATGCCGAGCGGTTCGACGCCGCCGAGCGGGCCGCGCTCGCACTGACCTACGAGATGACGCGCAACGTCCGGGTCGAGGACGCGACCTTCGCTGCCGTGCGGGCGGCGCTGCCCGACGATCGCCAGGCGTTCGAGCTCGTCACGGTGATCGCGGCGTACAACATGGTCTCCCGGGTGCTGGTCGCGCTCGGCGTCGAGCCCGAAGCGCACTGAGCCCGGCCGGTCGCGGGCGCCTCGGACGCGATCCGGGCGCGCCTCAGACGTGCTTGTGCCGCTCGTGGATCGCCAGCACCTCGGGCAGCGTCCGATGCAGCGCCGCGACGACCTCGGGATCGAAGTGGCTGCCGCTGTCCGCGTCGATCGTCGCCAGCGCGCGATCGATGCTCCAGGCCTCCTTGTACGGGCGCCGCGAGGTCAGGGCGTCGAAGACGTCGGCGACCGCGACGATGCGCGCCGACAGCGGGATCGCCTCGCCGGCCAGGCCGTTCGGATACCCAGTGCCGTCCCACCGCTCGTGATGCGCCTCGGCGATCTCGATGCCGATCCGGAACATGCTGCGCCCGCGCTGCTGCATCTGCGCCTCGCAGCGTCGCAGCACGTCGGCACCGATCGTCGGGTGCCGGCACATGTCGGCACGTTCGGCATCGGTCAGCCGTCCCGGCTTGAGCAGGATCGCGTCGGAGATGCCCACCTTGCCGATGTCGTGCATCGGCGCGAAGCGGCGCACGTCCTCGACGAAGCGCACGTCGATGCGCCCGGCATGCCGCCCTCCCCGACCGAGCTCGGCGGCGACCAGCGCCGAATACAGGCTCATGCGCAGGAGGTGATCGCCCGTCTCGGGGTCCCGGCTCTCGGCCAGCTTGGCCAGGCCCTCGACCGCCGCGACCACCAGCGCCTCGGTCGACAAGGTGCGCTCGAGCTGGCTCTGCACGTGACGGGCCACGTTGCGCAGCAGCGCCGCGGTCTCCTCGGGAAACGCGTCGGAGACCCGCGCGGCGAACAGGAGCACGGCCGAGTCGTCACCGTCGATGCGCAGCGCGGTCGTCATCAGCGAGCCGAACCCCGCCCGCCGCCCACGCGCGGCGAGCTCGCGGGACGCGTCGGCGACCGGTCCGTGCACGCCCAGAGACGTGCCGTCGGCGAGCTCCGCGGGGCCGGCGCCCGACGTGCGCAGCACCCGCCAGCCGCGCAGGTCCGCCGCGTCGGCGAACGCCACCGCGACGAAGTCGATCGGCACGTGGGGCGAGAGGTCAGCGCGCAGGGTGTCGAGCAGTTCGCCGGTGGTCAGGCCGCCGGCGCTGCGCTCGGCCAGTCCGAAGAGCAGGTGCATCCGGCGTGAGAGCCGGTTGAGCGCGACGCCGATCGCGGCGATCTCGCGCCCGCCCGCGACCGGTGCCTGCGATCCCAGATCGCCGGCGATGACCCTGCGGGCGAGGTGCTCGACGCCCGCCAGCGGCCGCAGCACGTGGCGACGCACCAGCACGAAGGCGAGCAGTCCGAACAGCGCGCTCAGGATCACGCTGCCCACCTGCGCCCGGATCACGAAGTCGAGCTTGCGCTGCATCATCTCCTTGAACGCGATGCTGAGCGCGCGGCTGGACTGCAGCAGACGGCCATCGTCGGTGGCGAGCGTGCGCGCCGACGCGACGATCTGCGTCGCCGAGGCGCCTTCGAGCGTGCCCGGCAGCACGCCGACCCGGATCTCCTGCCAGGCGGCGGCGGTCGCGGCGAGCTGGCGCAGCGACAGCGCGTCCCAGGTGCAGCTCACGGGATCGTCCAGTCCGGTGAGGTCCGGAGAGAGCTCGCGGGTGACGAAGCTCTGCACGATGCGGTCGTACTGCGCGACCTGCTGGCCGAGCTTCTCGCGGTAGCGCTCGAGCTCGGCCGGACCGGGCGCCGCCTCGTCGGTGCGGACGATCTGCCGCGCATCGAGCCCCATCCCGTTCGACAGCTCGCGCAGCTGCCCCGCGAGGTTCAGGATCGCGTAGTCGTGGATGCGGTAGACGAGGTTGTGGCGGGTGAACAGCCCGATGCCGATCGCGAGCGCCAGCAGCCCCGCGAGCGCGAGCACCAGCGCACCGCGCACGCTGGCGGGGTCGACCGCCGCGGCCGCGCCCCGTCGCTCCCCGTCGTCGCCCACGCGGACCGACTGCATCCGCGCCGGGCTCTCGGACGCGGGCTCGATCGGGTCGGGGGCGGTACGTCGCGCGGGGAACGGCATCGGTGCGGCACGCAGTGGGCTCGAACACCACGATATCGGCCGCTTCGGCGGCAGGTTCCGGCGGGACCGCCGGACGGCCGCCGCGGACCGCCCGCCTGCATCGCGCACGGCCGCATCGCGCCCGCAGCGCCGCAGGTCGCGCTCAGGCCTTGAGGAAGTCCTCGCGCCCGGCCAGCCAGCGCGCCAGGTGCGCATCGACCGCGGCCGACGGGCCGGCCAGCATCGCCGCCGCCTCGTCGCGGGCGGCCTCGACGAGGTCGGCATCGCGTTCGAGGTCGGCGAACCGCAGCAGCGACAGGCCCGACTGGCGCGCGCCGAGGAACTCGCCCGGCCCGCGCAGCTGCAGGTCGCGGCGGGCGATCTCGAAGCCGTCGGTGGTCTCGTACATGGTGCGCAGGCGCTCGCGGGCGTTGGCCGAGAGCGGCGGCCGGTAGAGCAGCACGCACACGCTCTCGGCGGTGCCGCGCCCGACCCGGCCGCGGAGCTGGTGCAGCTGCGCCAGACCGAAGCGCTCGGCATGCTCGATGACCATCAGCGACGCGTTGGGCACGTCGACACCGACCTCGATCACGGTCGTCGAGACCAGCAGGTCGACCTCGCCTCGCGAGAAGGCGTCCATCGTCGCGGCCTTCTCGCCACCGGGCTGGCGGCCGTGCACCAGCCCCACGCGCAGCCCCTCGAGCTCGATCGAGAGCGCGGCGTGCGTGTCGATCGCGGTCTGCAGCTCGAGCGCCTCGGACTCCTCGATCAGCGGGCAGACCCAGTACGCCTGACGGCCCTGCGCCACGGCGGCGCGCACGCGCGAGACGACCTCGTCGCGACGCCCTTCCGCGACCAGCTTGGTGACGATCGGCGTACGGCCCGGCGGCAGCTCGTCGATCACCGAGACGTCGAGGTCCGCGTAGTAGGTCATCGCGAGCGTGCGGGGGATCGGGGTCGCGCTCATCATCAGCTGGTGAGGCAGCGCGTCGCCGCGCCCCGCCCTCAGCGCGAGCCGCTGGGCGACGCCGAAGCGATGCTGCTCGTCGACGATCGCGAGTCCCAGCGTCGGCAGCTCGACCGACTCCTCGACCAGCGCGTGGGTGCCCACCAGCAGGTCGACCTCGCCAGCCGCCGCCGCGGCCCGCACCTTCTTCTTCGCCGAGGGCGTGAGCGATCCGGCCAGCCAGGCGAGCCGCACGCCGAGCGGCTCGAGCCAGGGCCCGAGCTTGCGGAAGTGCTGCTCGGCCAGGATCTCGGTCGGCGCCATCAGCGCGGCCTGCCGCCCGCTGCCGATCGCCTGCATCGCGGCGAGCGCCGCGATCACGGTCTTGCCGCTGCCGACGTCCCCCTGCAGCAGCCGGTTCATCGGCTCGCTGCCGAGCAGGTCGCGCGAGACCTCGTCCCACGCGCGGCGCTGCGCGCCGGTGAGCGCGAAGGGCAGCGCCGCCAGCAGCCGGCCCGGTCCGGACCGGTCGGGCAACGGCACCGCGCGCTGGCGGGCGCGGGCCGCGCGGGCGCGCTTGAGCGAGAGCTGCTGGGCGAGGAGCTCCTCGAACACCAGTCGACGCCAGGCGGGATGGCTCCGGTCCTCGAATGCGGAGATCGGGGCGTCGGGGGGCGGCTGGTGGATCAGCCGCAGCGACTCCATCAGCGGTGGGAGGCCCAGTCGACCGGCGGTGCCCGGACGCAGCGTGTCGACCCAGTCGGCGCCGGCGAGCGCCTCGAGGATCGTGCGGCGCAGGTCGGCTTGGCCGACCCCCGCGACGGTCGGGTAGACCGGGGTGAGGCGCTGCGGCAGCCGCTCGGCCGGGCCGCTGAGCCGGTAGCGCGGATGCACCATCTCCAGCCCGAACAGCCCGCCCCGGACGTCGCCGTGCGCGCGCACGCGCCGCCCGGGCTGCAGCTGCGCGACCTGCGACGGATAGAAGTGCAGGAACCGCAGCGCGATGCGGCCGGTGCCGTCTTCGAGCTCGACCTGCAGCATCTTGCGCGGGCGCCCGACGACCTCGGCCTTGACCACTTCGCCGCCGACCTGGACGGTCTCTCCGGCGCGGACCGCGTCGATCGGGACGATGCGCGTCTCGTCCTCGTAGCGCAGCGGCAGGTGCAGCAGCAGGTCGGCGTCGGTGCGGATGCCGAGCTTCGCGAACCGACCGAGATCGGCCGCCGGCCGTCGATCGGTCACCTGGGCAGGCGCCTCAGGACAGCACCATCACGGCCTCGACCTCGAACTGCGCGCCGCGCGGCAGGCTCGCGACCCCGACCGTCGAGCGCGCGGGAAAGGGCTGGCCGAAATGCTGCTGCATGATCTCGTTGACCTTCGGGAAGTGCGCGAGGTCGGTGAGGAAGAGCGTGAGCTTGACGACGTCCGAGAGGGAGCCGCCCGCCGCCTCGGCGACGGCCTTGAGGTTGCGGAACGCGCGGTCCACCTGGGCGTCGAAGCCGTCGACGAGCTGCCCGCTGGCGGGATCGAGCGCGATCTGGCCCGACAGGTAGACGACGTTGCCGACCCGCACGGCCTGCGAGTACGGGCCGATCGCGGCGGGCGCGCCGGAAGTCGAGACGATGGTCTTGGTCATGGCGGGGGCATCGGATGAGGTGGGCTCGATGTTAGCCGAAGCCCGCCCCCGTACCGCCCGGCCGCTTCAGCGGGCCACGGTCGTGCGCTCGGTATTGAGCCCGTCGGACAGCGCGATCTCGAAGACGCCGCCCGCGGGCAGCGCGTCGGTGCGCAGCACGCTCCGGCCGCCCGGCGCGCGGACCGCGAGCCCGGTCCGCGCCCCGCCGGGCGCGACGTGCACGACCGTGGCCGTCGGGTGACGCACCGCATCCCAGGTCACCGTCAGCGCACCGCCCGACTCGGTCGCCGAGACCGAGGCGGACGCCACCGACTTGGTCGCGGTGTCGCCGGTGCCCGCCGCCGCGTCGCGCGCGACGATCTGCACGCCGTCGCGCAGCACCTCCACCCTGCCCAACGGCCCCGGATCGGGCACGAGCACCTGGAAGTGGCGCTGCGGGGGGCTCGCGTGATCGACCGCCGCCGCATCGAACGGCACGTCGAAGCGGCCTCCGGCGGCGGTGTGCAGGCGCAGGACGAACTCGCCGCCCGGCGGCACGCGCGGGACGCCGCGCGCGGCCTGGACCGCATCGATCCGCGAGCCGCCGACGCCGATCGAGCCCGAGATCAGCACCAGGTCGCTCGCGCCGTCCGGGCCCGTGCCGCCAAACGGTGCGACCACGAACGGCGCGGCCTGCGGCCGGGCCTCGAGGTAGGTCTGGATGGCGGCGTAGGTGTAGTCGGAGAACCAGTCGCCGTTGCAGTACCCCATCACGTCGGCCTTGCCCGCCGACGACACCACCTGGTCGCTCGTCGCGTCGAAGAGGGGCGTCGGGCCGAGCGCCCCGTTCGAGTACGGGTAGCCGAGGTCGTACGGAGCGCCGAACGGCAGACCGCAGGGCGCGTGGACGCGGTTGAAGTTGTGGCCGAGCTCGTGGGTCATGATCCGCATCCACAGCGGGTCGCCGGCCTCGTGCACGCCCATCGCCGACCAGCCGCCGACGTAGCCGACGCCGGCGACGCCGAAGGCCGAGAGGGGTTCCACCAGGCCGTAGTAGTGCGTGTGCGGGCTGGTGGACTCGACCGCCCGCAGCTGCTCGAGCTCGGCGAGCGCGTCGCTCCAGTCGGCGTTCGTGTCGACGCCGTTGGTCACGCTGGTCAGCGTGTACGGGGCGCGCACGCTGATCGCGATGCGGTCGCGGGCGATCGGGAACCGGCGGGAGAGCTCATCGAGCGTCAGCGCGACGAGGTCCGGATCGAGCATGGGGGTGGAGGCGCCCGACTGCAGCGGCACCAGCACGAGCGTCAGCTTCGTGTCGGCGCCCATCGACGGCGCGGACTGCGTCGTCGTCACGCCGCCGCCCAGCGCGGTGGCGTCGAGGACGACTTCCACCCTCAGCCCCGGGGTCACCCAGGCGTCGTCGAGACGCGCCAGGAAGGTCTGCGCCCCATTGCCGCGCAGCGACGAGGAGATCGGCGCGCCGACCGCGAGCACGGGGAGCTGGGACGGCCCGGTCATCGTGCGCGAGCCGACCAGCGTGTTGCCGACGTACGCATCGAGCCGCAGGACCGGTGCCGGCGTCGCGGCCTGCGCGGACACCACGAACGCCCTCACCCAGGTCTCGCGCCGCGGCACCAGCCGCTGGCGGGCATCGGCGGCGGTCTGCGACTGCACCTGGGCGTACTCGATCGACTCGAGCCGGATCGTGCAGTCGGCGATCGACACGGTCCCGCCGAACACCGAGGGCTGGCTCGTCGATTCGAGGATCACCGCGCCGCAGCCGCCGACCGGCGCGGCGAACTCCAGTCGGGTGGCGGTGCGCAGGCCGATGGTGGCCGGCAGACCCGCGACCGTCACCGCGCTGACCTCGTCGAAGCCGCTGCCGGTGACCACGACGGTCCCGCCGGTGGCGACATCGGCGCTGACCGGCACGGGCACGCGGATGCGCGGAATGACGCTCAGCACCCCGGCCCCGTCGAAGCGCCGTCCCGATGACGAGACCAGCGCGAACGGGCCGCTCAGCGCCTCGAGCGGCACGCTGACGCGCAGCGTCGTGCCGCCGGTCGGCGACTGGACGGTGGCGCGCGCCTCCCCGGCGAACACCACCTCGCGGATGCGCTCGAAGCCGCTGCCTCCCAGCGTCAGCGTCGTCCCTGCCAGCACCGGCGCGGGCGAGGCGCTCGCGACGACGGGCGGCGGATCGACCGAGACCACCTGCGGCGTGCTGAGGACGGTGGCGCTGCGGTCGACCAGGGACAGGAACTGCGTGGTCGCGCCCGACGGCACGTCGACCTCGATCGAGGTGGCGGTGCGCGAGACGATCGGCAGGACCGTGTCGCCGAGGCGGACCGACTCGACCTGATCGAAGCCGTCGCCGGACAGCACGACCCGGGCGGGCGGCGTCACGAGGCTCGGCGAGACGGACTTGAGCGACGGCGGCGCTGCCGTCGGGGCGACCCCGTTCGCGGTCCCGGAGGTGCCCGAGGCCTCGGCCTGCACGGCCGCCGGGGCCGCGACCGGCTCGGTCGCGGACGAAGCCGAACCGCCGCCGCAGCCCGCCAGCCCGCCGAAGACGACGGCCGCGGCGAGCACGAGCAGCGGGATGCGGGCGCGGATCGGCGAAGCGGGCAGGGTCACGGGGACGGGGCGCGCATGGGGTACGGCAGAGCTTACAGCCGTCGACGATCACGGCCCCCCCACGTTCCTGGCCAGTCGCGGGCGCCGAACGCGCACCCCGGGCCGTCGATCGGCGGTTTCCGGCGGACGGATGCGGCGGCGGAGCCGTCGCGCGCCCCGATCAGCGCGATCGCAGCCGCTTCGTCCTGCTCGAGCCGTCGTAGAACTCGGCCGGGCGCCTCGCCACCCAGCGCACGAAGGCCGCGATCCCGGGCTGCGCCCGCAGCCGCGCCCAGTCGTCGCCGAACCCGGCCAGCTCGCGCTCGCTGAAGCTCGCATGGAGCTTCCGATGACAGATCCGGTGCATCGGCACGGTCAGGGTGCCCCCCAGCGAGCGGGGCACCGGATGGTGCAGGTCCACCGTCGGCCCGGCGGGCAGCGGGCGCTCGCACAACGGGCAGCGCGGCGCAGCAGAGGGCACGGGCACGAGCGGCTCCGGAGCGTCGGGTGAGACCCTCAGCGAGCGTCGCGCGACCATGGACCGACAGACCCTCTTACCGCGACGCGCGCCGGACCGGTTGCCGATCCCGGCTAGGGCCGCAGGGCGCGCGCCGCGCGCGCGGCCGGCGCCCGGGGCGAGCGCGCGGCCGGCGCGCCGCCGGCGACCGGCCCGGTCGAGGCCCGCAGCACCAGGCCCTGCGGGGGCAGCATGATCGCCACGCTCGTCGCCTTCCCCTCGATCAGGTCGAGCAGGCCCCGCGTGGCGCTCGCGCCCAGCTCGTGCAGCGGCAGCCTGACGGTGGTGAGGGGCGGATGGAGCATGTCGGCGATGGTCGCGTCGTGGATCGCGACGATCGAGATCTCTCCCGGGATGGCCACGCCCTCCGCGTGCAGCACCTTCATCGCTCCGGCTGCAGCGAGCATCGTCGCCGCGACGATGCCGGTGGGCCGTGCGGTGCGTCGCAGCAGCTCGCGCATCGCGATCTCACCGCCTTCGAAGGTGTAGCCCGCCTGCATCACGAGCTCGGCATCGCGCGGGATGCCGGCCGCCCGCAGCGCCGCGCGAAAGCCGGCGAGCCGCCGCGTGCCGTTGTAGCCCTGCAGCCGTCCGGCCAGGTGCGCGATGCGGCGATGCCCCAGGGCGATCAGGTGCGCGGTCGCCATCTCGGCGGCGGCGAAGCTGTCGAAGACGGCGTGGTTCGCGACGCCGCGAAGCTTCCGGTTCAGCACGACGAAGGGCTTGGAGGCGCTCGCCAGCGCGGCGGCCAGACGGGTGTCGTCCTCGAGCGTCGCCACCAGCAGGCCGTCGACTCGGCTCACGCCGGCCAGGCGTTCGTACGTCCGGGAATCGGTGTCGGACTCGGCGACGTGAGAGATCAGCAGCGAATAGCCCCGCTCGCGCGCAGCCGCCTCCGCGCCGACGATGATCTGCGGGAAGACGGGATTCTCGAGCTGCGGCACGGCGATGCCGAGCGTGTAGGTCCGCGCGGTGCGCAGTCCGCGCGCCAGCGCGTTCGGCTGGTAGTTCAGCTGCCGCGCGACGGCCAGCACCCGGTCGCGCGTCGCCGACGCGGCACGGTGACCGCTCTCGCCGTTGAGGATCCGCGACGCCGTGGACAACGCCACGCCGGCCGCGTGGGCGACGTCCGAAAGCGTGGCATCGGGGTGGCGTGACATGGCGGTGGAGGACTCCGGGTGCGGCCGCGACCGCCGAGGCGATCATAGCCGAGGCCTGCACCGCGATTCGCCGCGCCTTGACAGCGGACTTCACGCAGACCTATTCTCGGGCCGTTGCGCAATCGTTTGCGCATGGTGCCCTCTCCGACCGCGTGAGCGCCTTCGAATTCTGGAGCGACCGTTGACCCACTCCGACACACCGACCGCGGGCCTCCTCGCCGCCGGCGCCCAGGCATCCCGGAGGGCGGCATGGTGACGTCCCTGCGCGATGCCGCCGCGGCGCACGTCCGCCCCGACTGGATCCCGGCGCTGGCCGAACTCGTGGGTGACGCCCACGTGCTGACCGAGATGCCGGACCTGTGGGTCTACTCGCGCGATCGCGCGCCCTACGCCACCTTCCACGTCCGCAACGCGAACGTGCCGGCCACCCTGCCGTGCGCGGTGGCCTGCCCGGGCAGCGTCGCGGAGCTGGCGCAGGTGGTCCGCTTCGCGCGCGCCCGCCGCATCCCGCTGATTCCCTTCGGCGCCGGTTCCGGCGTCCTGGGGGGCGCCCTGCCGCTCGAGCGCGAACTCATGGTCGACCTCAAGCGGCTCAACGCGATCCTCGAGCTCAACGAGATCGACGGCACGGTGACCGTGCAGGCGGGCATGAACGGCGGGCAGTTCGAGGCGGCCCTGAACCGGCGCGGATTCACCTGCGGGCACCTGCCGCAGTCGCTGCACATGTCGACGGTCGGCGGCTGGGCCGCGTGCCGCGGCGCCGGCCAGAACTCGACCCGGTTCGGCAAGATCGAGGACATCGTGGTCGGACTCGCCGCGGTCATGCCCGACGGCCGCGAGCTGCGTGTCCGGCCGGTCGCACGACGCGCGGTCGGCCCGAGCATCAAGGACCTCATGGTCGGCTCGGAAGGCATCTTCGGCATCCTCACCGAGATCACGCTCAGGGTCTGGCGCCTTCCCGAGGCACGCCTCGGCGTGGTGCTCGCGTTTCCGTCGCTGCAGGCCGGCCTCGACGCGATGCGCACGATCATGCAGCACGAACTGCGACCCGCCGTCGTCAGGCTCTACGATCGGGAGGAATCGGACCAGCGGACCGCGGGCATCGCGGCCTTCGCCGAGCGCCCCTTCCTCGCGATCATGGAGTTCAGCGGCACCCGCCGACTCGCCGAGGTCGAGCACGGGCTCGCGATGGAGATCGTCGAGACGCACGGCGGCAGCAGGACGGACGACGCGCCCTACCTGCACTGGCAGCAGCACCGGTACGAGTCCTATTCGCCGAAGTGGCAGCACAGCGACCATTCGATGGACACCATCGAGATCACCGGACCCTGGAGCCGACTGCCCGCGATGTACGAGCGCATCCGCCGCGAGGTGCTCGGGGTCTGCGAGGGCATGTACTTCGGCACCCACTGGTCGCACGCCTACCCGGAGGGCGCCTGCCAGTACATGACGCTGCGGCTGCCGCCGATGCCGCATGCCGACACGCTGCGCCTGCACCGGCGCGCCTGGGACCTGGCCGAACGCGCCTGCCTCGAGCTCGGCGGCTCGATCAGCCATCACCACGGTGCCGGTCTGTTCCGCAATCCATGGCTGCGCACGGAGCTCGGCGTGGGGCTTGAGATGCTGCAGGCCGTGAAGGACCATCTCGATCCGGACAACCTGTTCGTGCCGGGCAAGCTCGGCATGCGGGCCCGGCCGGGCGCGGTGGACATCGAATCGACCGAGGACGCATCGTGAGCGACCCCCGCGACATGTTCCGGCTCTGCGCCTGCTGCCCGAGCCCCTGCCGCCGGGCGATCCCCGCCGACGCCTCGCCGCAGATCGAGACGGTGACGCCGTCCGCACTGTCGATGATCGCGCTGGCGGTGATCGACGGCGCGCTCGACTTCGACGAACCGGTGCGGCGATCGCTGTCGCGGACCGCCGCGGCGCACCTCTGCCGCCCCGCCTGCCCCTACGGCTACGACATCGCGGGGGCGATCGACGCCTTCGTGGCCGACCGGACGATCGCCCGATGACCGACTCGCGCAGCGAACCGATCGGCGGCCGGTGTGTCCTCGGCATCGACATCGGCGCCGGCAGCCTGAAGACCACCGTGGTCGACGAGCACGGCGCCGAGCGCGGCAGTGCGACCCGCGACTTCCCCACCCGCGTCCCCCATCCGGGCTGGAGCGAGCAGGATCCCGAAGACTGGTGGCGGGCGTTGTGCGATACCGTGCCACGGGCACTCGCACAGGCCGGACTGTCGCCGAGCACGGTCCGTGCCGTCGCGTTCAGCGCGGGCGCGCACTCGCCGGTGCTCACCGGTGCGGACGGCCGCCTGCTGCGGCCGGCGATCCTGTGGAACGACCAGCGCAGCGGCGTCGAGGCGCGCGAGCTCCAGGAGCGGCACGGCGACAGGATCCTCGAGCTCGCGCTGAACCGGCCGGTGCCGACCTGGACGATGCCGCAGCTGATGTGGCTGGTCCGGCACGAGCCCGAGATCGCGGCGGCCACCCGTCACGTCTATGTCGCCAAGGACTGGCTGCGCATGCGCCTGTCGGGCGGCTGGCACACCGACGTGACGGACGCCGTCGGCACCCTGCTGTGGGACCATGGCGCGCACCGGTGGTCCGAGGAACTCTGCGCGATGATCGGCTGGGACGTCACCACCCTGCCGCCGGTGGTCGGCCCGACCGACCGGGTCGGATCGGTCACCGCCGAGGCCTCGCGCGAATGCGGACTCCCGGTCGGCACCCCCGTGGTCTGCGGCACCTCCGACACCTCCGCCGAGTCCTACGGCGCCGGCTCGGACTGCGCCGGTTCCGGGGTCGTGAAGCTCGCCACCGCCGGCACGATCAGCATCGTCGGCGACGCGCCGAGGGTGCATCCGACGCTGATCAACTATCCGTTCGCGATTCCGGGGCTCTGGTACACGATCACCGGGACGAACGGCTGCGCCTCGGCTCACCGGTGGCTGCGGGACCGGTTCTTCATGCGCGAGGGCGAGAACGGTGCGGAGGTCTTCGCCCGCATGGACGCCCTGGCCGCCCAGGTGCCCGCGGGATCCGACGGGCTCCTCTTCCACCCCTACCTGCAGGGCGAGCGCGCCCCGTACTGGGACCCGCTGCTGCGGGCGGATTTCGTCGGGATGACCATGGGCCACGGCAGCGGTCACTTCGTGCGGGCGCTGTACGAAGGCATCGCGTTCTCGCTGCGGGACGTGCTCGACCAGTTCCGTGCGCAGGGGCTCGACATGACCGAAGCGCGGATCGTCGGCGGCGGTGCCCGCAGCGCGCTGTGGCGACAGATCGTCGCCGACGTCCTGGGGGTCCGGATCGTGCTGCCGGCGGTGACCGACGCCTCGTTCGGCGCGGCGCTGCTGGCCGGCGTCGCCGCCGGCTTCTTCGAGGACGAGCGGGCGGCGGCCCGCCACGGGCAGGGCACACGGGCCGTCCACGAGCCCGATCCGGAGCGCGTGGCGCGGTACACCGACCTGTTCGGCCTGTACAAGGCCACCCAGGCGGGTCTCGCCGACATCAACCACAGGCTGCATGCGTTCGCCGCCGCCGCGCGGAGGCCGTCATGAGCGGGCCCGCGGGGGCGCTGCGGATCATCGGCTTCCCCGGCCGCTACGTGCAGGGGCCGGGCGCGCTGCGCTCGCTCGGCGCCCTGGTGCGCGAGCTCGGCTGCGAGCGGCCCGTGCTCGTCAGCGACGACGTGGTCGACGCCGCGCTCGGCGGACTCGTGCCCGAGGCGCTGTCGGCGGCCTCGCTGTCCGTCACGCGGCTGCGCTTCGCCGGCGAATGCACGCATGCGGCGATCGCAGCGCTCTCCGCCGAAGCGCGCGACGCGAGGGCCGACGTGGTGGTCGCGCTGGGCGGCGGCAAGACCATCGACACCGCCAAGGGCATCGCGCGCACGCTCGGCACGCGACTGGTGATCGCCCCCACCGTGGCCTCCAACGATTCGCCGACGTCGCGCCTGATCGTCGTCTACGACGACACGCACCGGCTGGTCGCGGTGGACTACCTGACGCGCAACCCCGACGTGGTGCTGGTCGACACCGAGGTGATCGTGCGTGCGCCGGTGCGGTTCTTCCGGGCCGGCATCGGCGACGCGATCTCCAAGCGCTACGAGGCCGCGCAGTGTGCCCGCGCGGGCGGGCTGAACTTCTTCGGCGGCGCGCCACCCGACACCGCCGGGATCCTCGCCGACCGCTGCCATGCCGTGATCGTCGCGCACGGCGAAGCCGCGCTCGAGGCGGTCGGACGGCGCACCGCCACGCCGGCGGTCGAATCGGTCGTCGAGGCGACGGTGCTGCTGAGCGGTCTCGGCTTCGAATCCGGTGGCCTGTCGCTGTCGCACGCGCTGCTGCGCGGCCTGTCCGCGTTGCCCGAACTGTCCGGCGCACTGCACGGCGAGCAGGTCGCATTCGGCACGATCGTTCAGCTGCTGCTCGAGCGTCCGCCGGTCGAGACGCTCGACGCGCACATCGCGCTGCTGGCGCGCCTGGGGCTGCCCACGACGCTCGCGGCGCTCGGTCTGACCGAAGTCTCCCGCGATCGGCTGATGCACGTCGCGACCCTGACGATGACCGCCCCCTACATCGGCAACTTCCAGTCGACGCTCACCGCCGACGCGATCGCCGATGCCATCGCCCATGCCGACGCGGCCGGTGCCGCGCCGGCCCGACCCTGACAGGCCTGCCGTGAACGAACGCCCGAACATCCTGCTCATCATGGTCGACGAGCTCGCGCCCCAGGCGCTGCCGACCTACGGCCACCGCGTGGTCCGCGCACCGCACATCACGCGGCTCGCCGAGTCGAGCGTCGTCTTCGACGCCGCCTACACCAACTCGCCGCTGTGCGCGCCGGCCCGCGCCTCGATGCTGACCGGGCGCTGGACGCCGGGGATCGGTGCCTGGGACAACGGCGCCGAGCTGTCGTCCGAGCTGCCCACGATGGCGCACTACCTGCGGGCCGGCGGCTACAGCGCGACGCTCGCCGGCAAGATGCACTTCATCGGGCCGGACCAGCTGCACGGCTTCGAGGAGCGGCTGACCACCGACATCTACCCGGCGGACTTCAGCTGGACCGCGAACTGGACCCGCCCGCCGACCGAGCCGAATCCGGCCGGCGTCAGCATGCGGCCGGTGCTCGAGGCGGGGCCGTGCCTGCGGAACATGCAGATCGACTACGACGAGGAGGTGCACCACCGCGCCGGTCAGTGGCTGTGGGACCGCGCGCGCCAGCCCGCCGACACCCGCCCCTTCTTCCTCACGGTGTCGTACACGCACCCGCATCCGCCGTTCGTCGCGCAGCAGGCGTTCTGGGACCTCTACCGGGACGAGGACATCGACCTGCCCCGCGTGCCCGCACTGCCGCCGGAGAAGCTCGACCCCGGCAGTCTCGGGCTGTACTACAACCACCGCCGCGACCGGATGCCCATCACGCAGCGCGACGTGATCGCGGCGCGGCGGGCCTACTACGGGATGATCAGCTGGGTCGACCAGCGCATCGGCGAGCTGCTGGCGACGCTGGCCGCCAGCGGCCTCGACGAGAACACCGTCGTCATCTTCACGTCCGACCACGGCGAGATGCTCGGCGAGCGCGGCATGTGGTTCAAGATGTGCATGTACGAATGGTCGGTGAGGGTGCCGCTGTTCGTGCGCTGGCCGGGCCGGTTCGCCCCTGCCCGCGTCGCCCGCAACGTGTCGCTGGTCGATCTGCTGCCGACGATGATGGAGCTCGCGCGTCCGTCGACCGGTCCCGCACCGGCCCCCGTCGAGCCCCTCGACGGCAGCTCGCTCGTGCCGCTGCTGCGCACCGGCCGCGACGACGACTGGAGCGACTGCGTGATCTCCGACTTCACCGCCGGCGGTGTCGGTCG
>RPRK01000049.1 GCA_003818495.1 Burkholderiales bacterium | reverse complement strand
GGCCTGCTGCGCGGCAAAGGGGTCTTCAGGACCGAGCGGGCGTGGTACGGCTGGCAGTGGGTCGACGGCCGCAGCGATTGGCAGGAGACCGCCTGGCGTGCCGACAGCCGCCTCGAGCTGCTTGCAAACGGGTCGGTCGACCCCCAAGTGGTCGATATCGCACTGCGGACGGCCGTCTCGAAAGGATGAGTGGCCAGTTCCCGACGAAAGGTGTCGGACCGTCGACGCCTGTCGGTCGGTGCCGCACGACTGTCTGTGGGCGCTTCGCCCATGCCGGCCGCTCGTCCAACCTTGCGTCGTCCCCAGCGAGGTCCCGCTCGATGAACATGATCTACAACAGCCCCAACTATTGCGTCGTGGAGTTCAAGTCCGCGGAGGGAGAGCCTTTCGGGGGTGGGTACGAGATCATGGACAAGACCGCCAAGCGCGAGATCTTCCTGGGCGGCGTGCTGGCCGAGAAGTTCCGGTTCGACGTCACCCAGCTCATCTCGACCGAGCCGTCGATCGAGGAGGTCGACGACTTCCTGAGCGGGTTCGAGGGACTGATGCAGCAGCCGCTGGTGCTGCACTGAGCCGCGCCGCGTCGGCCCCGGGTCGTCCCGACTAGAGCTGTTCCCACGGCAGACCGGCCATCCGCCACCCGCCCAGGGTGCCGCGCCGGTCACGGTCGTCGAGGGGGCCCTCGAAGCCTTCGAGCACGTTGTAGATCTCGGTCCAGCCCGCCGCCTCGAGCGCCTCGCCGGCACTGACGGAGCGGCGGCCCGACCGGCAGATCAGCACGACCGGTCGGTCCTTGGCCTGCGCCACCTGCGCCACGTCCTCGACGAAGCGCTCGTTCATCTCGAGCCTGAGCTCGTCGGCCCACCAGATGTGGTGCGGGCGGGTCGGCTCGGCGCCGTCGTGCTCGACGATCGGGTGACCGACGAGGAAGAACTCCGCCTCGCTGCGGCAGTCGACGAACACCGCCTCGGGAGTCTCGCTGAGATACGCGTAGGCCTCCTTCGGGCTGAGGTGCTTCACGCCGACGGCCCCAGCGCGAAACCCACGTGCCGCTCCAGCTCGACCAGCGCCGGCGCGGCCTCGCCGACCTTGATCGTGCGCATGCCCAGGTCGCGCGCCGGCTTGAGGTTGATGCCGAGGTCGTCGAGGTACACGCAGCGCGCCGGCTCCACGCCGAGCGCATCGGTCATCATCGTGTAGATGCGCGGGTCGGGCTTGCGAACGCCGGCACGCGCGCTCTCGATCACGTGGTGGAAGAGCCCCATGATCTCGGCCTTGTAGAGGCCGCCCATCGGGCTCGACCCCATCGCCGTGAAGTTGTTCGTGATGCAGCCGGTCTTCATGCGGGCGCCGATGCGGCGCAGCGCTTCCACCATCTCGGGCCGGATCTCGCCGGCCAGCAGCGGCAGCACGTCGGCGCCGCGCACCTCGTGGCCGAGCGCGCGGCTCTCGGCGGCGAAGGCCTCGTCGAAGGCCTCCACGCCGAACTCGCTGCGCTCGAGCTTCGCCCAGGCGTTGTCGTGCGGGTTGGTGGCGTTGACGGTGCGCAGGAAGTTCGCGGGCAGGCCGCGCGCCGCCTCGTAGCGCGCGAACGCCTCGAACGGACTCGACGAGATGACGCCGCCGAAGTCCCAGATGACGGCCTGGATGTCGCTCATCGGTTCACGTGCTCGCGCGAGAAGCCGGCGAGCTGCTTGTAGCGCGCCGAGATCGCCTCGAGCTCCTCGCGCGGGATGATGTCGTGGATGTGCGCGAAGCCCTGCGGCGCGCGCTCCTCGGCCATCTGCATGACCTGGTCGGGGCCGTTCTGGCGGTTCGACAGCACGATCTTCCCGGTGGCCTCGCGGCGGGCGCCCTCGTAGCGCGCGAACGCGTCGGTCGGGTCGGCGCCCCGCGCGGGGAAGCCGGCCTCGACCATCGCCTGCGCCATCGCCTCGGCGTCGAGGATGCCCTGCGACGCGCCGTTGCTGCCGATCGGATACATCGGGTGCGCCGCGTCGCCGAGCAGGGTGACGCGGCCGTGCGTCCAGCGCGGCAGCGGGTCGCGGTCGACCATCGGGAACTCGAAGATCGACTCCGCGCCGTCGATCAGCGCGGGGATGTCGAGCCAGTCGAAGCGCCAGCCCGCGAAGGGCTCGCGGAACACCGACTTGTCGACCTTCTTGTTCCAGTCCTCGCGGGCCGGCGTCGTGCCGGCGGGCACGGTCAGCTCGGCGATCCAGTTGATGGTCTTCAGGCCGTCGGCGTCGGGCTCGCGCTGGATCGGGTAGCAGACGAACTTCTGGTCCTGGTGGCCGGCCTGGATCATCGAGCGCCCGGTGAGGAAGGGCCTTGCGCGGGTGGTGGCGCGCCACAGGATCCGGCCCGAGAAGCGCGCCGGGCCCTCGGCGGGGAAGAACGTGCGGCGCACGACCGAATGGATGCCGTCGGCGCCGATCACGGCGCGGGCGCGCACCGGCGGGCGCGGCGCGCCGGCGCGGTCGGTGAAGTGCAGCAGCACGTGGTCGCCGCGGTCCTCGAAGCGCGCGAGCGCGTGCGCGGTGCGCAGGGCGCCCTGCGGCAGCCGCTCGCGCGCCGCCTCGAACAGGATCATCTGCAGCTCGCCGCGGTGGATCGAGAACTGCGGGAACGCGTAGCCGCCGGCCAGGCCGCGCGGTTCGGACCAGATGAGCTGGCCGTGCTTGTTGTGGAAGGCCAGCTCGGCGGTCTCGACCGCCGTCGCGGCCAGCCGCGGCTGCAGGCCGAGCCCGGCCAGCACGCGCACCGAATGCGGCAGCAGGTTGATGCCCACCCCGAGCGGGCGCACCTGCTCGACCGCCTCGAACACCGTGCAGCCGATGCCCTTCGCGTGCAGCGACAGCGCGGCGGCGAGCCCGCCGATGCCACCGCCCACGATCGCGACGTCGATCGTCTCGATGCCGTCGTCCTTCGTCTCCATGCCCATCCCCTTCACGACTTGCGTGCGGCCTCGCGCTCGGCGAGCAGCTCGGACGCCATCTTGAATCCGCTGACCGCGGTCGGCACGCCGGCGTAGATCGCCGCCTGCTGCAGCAGCTCCTTGAGCTCCGTCGGCGACAGCTCGCGGTCGAGCCCGGCCTTCGCGTGCAGCCGGAACTCCTCCCAGCGCGCGAGCGACGAGGTGATCGCCAGCACGATCAGCCGGCGCGTGCGGTCGTCGAAGACCGGCCGGGTCCAGACGTCCTGCCAAGCCCAGCGGGTGATCATGTTCTGGAAATCGGCGCTGAACGGATCGTTCTGTTCCACCCGCGCCGTCACGTAGGCCTCGCCGAGCGCCTGCTTGCGGCGCGCGATGCCGCGCTGGTACTGCTCGATCAGCGTCGCGTGCGCGGCCACGCCCGTCACCGGCGCCACGCCCGCGGGCAGCGCACCGCTCGCGACGTGCGCACCGGGAAGGGGGTCGGCCTGCGAGCGCTGCGGCTCGAGGGCGGTCATCAGCATCGCGACGAACGCCGGCGGATCCTCGGAGTGCGGGATGTGCGCGCAGTCGAGCTCGACCAGCCGCGCGCCCGGGATCGCGGCGGCGATCGCCTCGCCCATCGCGGGCGGCGTGGAGAGGTCGTGGCGGCCGACGACGACGGTGGTCGGCACGTCGATCGCGGACAGCCGCGCGAGCAGGTCGTGGTCGCGGACGGCGGCGCAGCAGCCGGCGTAGCCGACCGGGTCGAGCGCGAGCACGGTCTGCGCCACCGAGTGCAGGTGCGCCGTGCCGCGGGCGCGGAACCGGTCGGTGAAGAAGCGCCCGAGCACGGTGTCGATGACTGCGGCCATGCCCTGCGCCTTCACCGTCGCGATGCGCGCGACCTGCGGCGCCGGATCGGCGCGGCCGGTGGTGTTGCAGAGCAGGAGCCGGCGCAGGCGCGAGCCGGCGTTCAGGCCGATCCACTGCCCGATCATGCCGCCGAGCGAGATGCCGCAGCAGTCGAAGGTCTCGAGTCCGGCCGCATCGGCGACCGCGAGCACGTCGCGCGCGAGCAGCTCGACGGTGTACTCGCCGGCCGGCGCATCGGAGGCGCCGTGGCCGCGCATGTCCATCCGGATCACGTGGAAGAAGTCCACGAGACGCGGCATCACCGGGTCCCACAGGCAGTGGTCGGTGCCGAGGGAGTTGACCAGCACCAGCGGCGGCAGGGCGGGGTCGCCGTCGCGGCGCCAGTAGAGGCGGGCGTCGGCATGGGTGACGAAGGGCATCGGTGTCTCGTGTCGTCCGGGAGTGGGGCGCGGCGATTATCTCAGGGTCAGGCGGCGCGCCACAGCGCGAGCGTGCCGTCGATCATCGCGTCGGCGTCGCCGCGCTGCGCCTGCGGATCGAAGAGCGCATCGAGCCGGCCTTCGGGGAGCGCCGCGGCCAGCACCGGGCTCGCCGCGCGGGCCCGCGCGATCGCCGCGCGCAGCGGCTCGCCGCGGTCGATCGCGTCTCGGCACAGCCGCTCCATCTGCGACTGCGCGGCCGGCCGCCCGAGCGTGGCGGCCAGGGCGAGGGTGACGGCCTCGGCGTACACGAAGCCGCCGGTGCGCTCGAGGTTCGCGCGCATCGCGTCGGCATCGACGTGGAGGTCCTCGAGTGCCTCGCCGATGGCCGCGGTCGCGCTGCCGGCGCATTCGAACAGCGCGCCGACCGTCCACCAGTCGGCCTGCCAGGTGCCGAGCCCGCGCTCGTGCTCGCCGGGCAGCTGCGCGAGCAGGGTCGACACCAGGCCGGGCGCGCGCAGCCCGGCCTGCAGCGCGAGCATCGAGGCGACCGGGTTGCGCTTGTGCGGCATCGCCGAGGACCCGCCGCGGCCGGCGCCGCCGGGCTCGAACACCTCGGCGACTTCGCCCTGCATCAGCAGCGAGATGTCGCGGCCGATCCGCGCCATCGCGCCGGCGAGCAGCGCGAGCTCGGTGCCCAGGCGCGCCACGCGGTCGCGGCTGCCGTGCCAGGAGATCTCCGGCGCGCGCAGTCCGAGCCGGGCGGCGAGCGCCTCGGCCACCGCGTCGCCGCGCCCGCCGAGCGCGGCGCGGATGCCGCTCGCGCCGCCGAGCTGCAGCACCCGCGCGGCCTCGAGCGCCCCCGCCAGGCCCGCGCGCGAGCGCACCAGCGGCGACAGCCAGCAGGCGAGCTTCCAGCCGAAGGGCACCGGCGTGGCCGGCTGCAGCAGCGTGCGCCCGGTGATCGTCGTCGTGCGGTGCGCGTCGGCGAGGCGGGCCAGCGCGTCGCCGGCGCGGGCGAGCTGCGCCTGCAGCTCGGCGCCGGCCGCCGCGGCCGCGAGCGCCAGCGCCGTGTCGGCGACGTCCTGGCTGGTCGCGCCCCAGTGCACCCAGCGCGCGGCTTCGGCGTCCTCGCGGCCGACCGCTTCGGTCAGCGCCTGCACGAACGGGATCGCGAGCGTGCCGGCGCGGCGGGCCGCGGCGGCGAGTCCGCCCGGCGCGAACGGGTCGGTGGCGTCGGCGGGCGCCACCGTGCCCGCGGGCCGCGCGCGGTGCGTGCTGCCGTCGGCGCGCGCATCGGCGCCGGCGGCCGCGCCGGCCACCGACGCGGCCGGTCCGAAGCCGGCCGTGCAGACCGCCTCGATGCGCGCGGCGGCGGTGCGCGGCACGAGGCCGGCATCGGCCTGCGCGGCGGCCAGTGCCGCCTCGAAGCGGGCCATCGCCGCGAGCAGCGCGGCGTCGTCGAAGTGTCGGGAGACGGGGTCGCTCGCGAAGAGGCCGCGCAGGGTGTCGCTCATGTCGTCCGGGCCGAGGAGGATGCGGGACGGCCCGCGGGGCGCCGAATCATCGCCCCGGCGTGCCGCGGCGCGCAAGCCCGCCCGCGCTAGAATTCCCGGGCGGCACGACGTGCCCCGGGAGACGCCGCGATGATCAGTGCCGAGCAGAACGACCGCATCACGCGCACCGGCCCCGGCACGCCGGCGGGGGCGCTGCTGCGGCGCTACTGGCAGCCGGTCGCGCTGCGCGAGGAGCTCGAGGGCGAGCGGCCGCTGCGCCCGGTGAAGGTCCTCGGCCAGGACCTCGTGCTGTTCCGCGACGAGCACGGCCGCCTCGGCCTGGTCGACCGGGACTGCCCGCATCGCGGCGCCGACCTGGCCTACGGGCGGCTCGAGGACGGCGGCCTGCGCTGCCCGTTCCACGGCTGGCTCTTCGACGTCGAGGGTCGGCTGCGCGAGGCGCCCGCCGAGCCCGACGACTCCCCGCTGCTGACACGGCTGCGCCAGCGCGCCTACCCGGTCGTCGAGCGCGCGGGCGCGATCTGGGGCTATCTCGGCCCCGGCGAGCCGCCGCCGTTCCCGGCCCTCGATCCCTTCGTCGCGCCCGACTCGCACGTCTTCGCCTTCAAGGGCTGGATCGAGTGCAACTGGCTGCAGGCGCTCGAGGTCGGCATCGACCCGGCGCACGCCTCGTTCCTGCACCGCTTCTTCGAGGACGAGGACCCGTCCGCGGCCTACGGCAGGCAGTTCCGCAGCGCCTCGTCCGGCTCGTCGATCCCGATGACCCGCGTGATGCGCGAGGCCTGCCGGCCGCGGATCTCGGTCGAGCCCTCCGAGCACGGGCTGCGCCTGACCGCGCTGCGCGAAGTCGACGCCGGCCGGCTGCACGTGCGGATCACCAACCTGGTGTTCCCGCAGGCCTTCGTGATCCCGCTGTCGCAGGAGATGGCGATCATGCAGTACCACGTGCCGGTCGACGACACCCACAACTACTGGTACGCGTTCTTCACCAGCTTCGGCGCGCCGGTGGACAAGGCGACGATGCGCGCGCAGCGCCTCGAGCTCTACGAGCTGCCCGACTACCGCCCACGCAAGCATCGCGGCAACCACTGGGGCTTCGACCCGTTCGAGCAGCGCACCCGCACGTACACCGGCATGGGCGAGGACATCAACGTCCACGACCAGTGGGCGATCGAGTCGCAGGGGCCGATCCAGGACCGTACCCGCGAGCACCTCGCGACCAGCGACCGTGCGATCAGCGCCAACCGCCGGCTGCTGAACCGCGCGATCGACACCGTCGCCGCCGGCGGCACGCCGCCCGGCATCCTCGACGCCGAGGCCGCCGCGCGGCTGCGCGGGCCGGTCACCGTCGACGGCCTGTGTGTGCCCGACGGCTGGCAGCAGTACTGGCGCGACGTGGATGCGCGCCGACGCGCGGACTGCGACTGGTGGGTGGCGTCGGGTGCGCCGGTGGGGCTGGTGGCGCCGGCCGCATCGGACACGTCGGCCGCACCGACCGCGAGCGGCGCGCCCGACGTCGCCGCCCTCGCCGCCCTCGCCGAATCCGCGCCCCGCGACCGATGAGCGCCGCCTTCGTCGAGCGCCACGCCCTCTGGAGCGACACGCAGCGCGACGCCGCGCGCCGCATGCTCGCCACCGTCGCCGAGCGCGGGCTGCATTCGGTGCGCTTCGGCTTCGCCGACCAGCACGGGATCGTGCGCGGCAAGACGCTCATGGCCGGCGAGGCCGCGGGCGCGCTCGCCTCGGGTGTCGGCGTGACCACCACGCTGCTCGCGAAGGACACCGCGCACCGCACGGTGTTCCCGGTGTTCAGTGCCGGCGGCGGCTTCGGACTGCGCGAGATGCAGGGCGCGGCCGACATGCTGATGGTCGCCGACCCGACGAGCTTCCGTGTGCTGCCGTGGGCGCCCGGCACCGGCTGGGTGCTGTGCGACCTGTTCTTCCACGACGGCCGGCCGGTTCCCTTCGACACCCGCCGGGTGCTGCGCGAGCAGGCGGCAGGCCTCGCCCGCGGCGGCCACGGCTTCCTCGCCGGGCTGGAGGTCGAGTTCCACCTGTTCCGGCTGCTCGATCCGCGCCTGGCGCCCGCCGACGCCGGCACCCCCGGCGTGCCCGGCGCGCCGCCCGAGGTCGAGCTGCTGCACCCGGGCTACCAGTACCTGACCGAGCTGCGCTACGACCAGATCGAGCCGGCGCTCGAGCCGCTGCGCGAGGGGCTGCTCGGCCTCGGCCTGCCGTTGCGCTCGCTCGAGGTCGAGTTCGGGCCGAGCCAGTGCGAGCTGACCTTCCGCCCGCTGCCCGCGCTCGAGGCGGCCGACGCGATGGTGCTGCTGCGCGGCGCCGTCAAGCAGATCGCGCGGCGTCACGGACTGCATGCGAGCTTCATGTGCCGGCCCCGCATCCCGAACGCGATGTCCTCGGGCTGGCACCTGCATCAGTCGCTGGTGCGCCTGGCCGACGGCGCGAACGCCTTCGTCCCCGGCGCGCAGGGGGGCGCCGGAGCCGCGGAGGGCGCCGAGGCCGCGCTGTCGGCGACCGGCCGCCACTGGCTGGCCGGCCTGCTCGCGCACGCCGAGGGCGCGACGCCCTTCACCACCCCGACCGTCAACGGCTACAAGCGCTACCGTCCGAACTCGCTCGCTCCCGACCGCGTCGCCTGGGCCCGCGACAACCGTGCCGCGATGCTGCGCGTGCTGGGCGGGGCGGGCGACGCTGCCACGCGCATCGAGAACCGCGTCGGCGAACCCGCCGCCAATCCCTACCTGTACCTCGGTGCGCAGATCGTCGCCGGCATGGACGGTCTCGCCCGCGGCCTCGAGCCCGCCGCGTCGGCCGACGCGCCCTACGAGGCCGATGCGCGCCGCCTGCCCGCGAGCCTCGACGCCGCGCTCGACGCGCTGCTCGCCGACCCGGTGCTGGTCGACGGATTCGGCCGCGGCCTCGTCGACTGGCTGGTGCGCATCAAGCGCGCCGAGCTCGCCCGTTTCGCCGCCGAGGTCAGCGACTGGGAGCATCGCGAGTACTTCGACCTCTTCTGACCGACACCCGAATCCGAATCCGAACTAGAGCCCGAGCCCGAACCCCATGCCCACCGTGACCTTCGTGCTGCCCGACGGCAGCGAACGCCGCATCGACGCCGTCGCCGGCACCAGCGTGATGCTCGCCGCCGTCGAGCACGACCTGCCCGGCATCGTCGGCGAATGCGGCGGCTGCGCGTCCTGCGCGACCTGCCACGTCTACGTCGACCCCGCCTGGGCCGCGCGCCTGGAGCCCGCCGACGAGGTCGAGGACGATCTGCTCGGTTTCGCCGCCGCGCCGCGCCGCGCGGGCAGCCGCCTGGCCTGCCAGATCGAGATGGACGCCTCGCTCGACGGGCTGCGCGTCGAGATCCCGCCCGAGGCCTGAGCGTCGCGGGGTCCCGCGCCGTGCCGCGCCCGGCCGGCGTATTCCAAGCAAAGCTTTCGGTGTAGGCTTCCGATCCTTCGAGGGGCACCGCCCCCGGGCGCGCCCTGCACGGCGCACGACCTCAACGAGGAGACACCGCATGAACCTCCGCTCGATCGCGACCGCCGCGGCGCTGACCTTCGGCCTGGTGGCCGGTGCGCACGCCCAGCAGACGGTGACCCTGAAGTTCCACACCTTCATGGCGCCGCAGTCCAACGTCTGGAAGTCGATGCTCCTCCCCTGGATGGAGAAGGTCGAGAAGGACTCCGGCGGGCGCATCCAGTTCGAGAAGTACCCGGCGATGCAGCTCGGCGGCACGCCGCTGCAGCTCTACGACCAGGCCCGCGACGGCGTCGTCGACGTGGTCTGGACGCTGCAGGGCAACACCCCGGGCCGCTTCCCGCGCTTCGAGGCGTTCGAGCTGCCGTTCATGATGACCAATGCCGAGGCCACCTCGCGCGCGTACTGGGAGTACACGCAGACCTGCGCACAGGGCGAGATCAAGGACACCCAGCTGATCGCGGTGAACGTCCACGGGCCGGGCATGTTCCACTCGCGCGACAAGCCGATCCGCAACGTCGCCGATCTCAAGGGCATGAAGGTGCGCGGCCCGACCCGCACCATCACCAAGCTGCTCGGCTCGCTCGGCGCCACGCCCGTGGGGATGCCGCTGCCGCAGATCCCCGACGCGATGTCCAAGGGCGTGATCGACGCGGCCGTCGTGCCGTGGGAGGTCACCACCGCGGTGAAGATCGACGAGCTCGCGAAGTTCCACAGCGAGTTCGAGGCCAAGGCCGGCGGCCTGTACACCACCGCGTTCGTCATCGTGATGAACAAGGCGAAGTACGACGGGCTGCCCGCCGACCTGAAGAAGATCATCGACCAGAACTCGGGCATCGACGCATCGGCCGCGCTCGGCCGCGCGCAGCAGGCGGGCGACGCGCCGGCGCGCAGGGTCGCCGCCGAGGAGCGCAAGAACACGATCATCACCATCGCCGGTGCCGACGTCGACGCGTTCAAGAAGGCCGCCGACCTCGTCGACGACGAGTGGATGAAGGACATGGACAAGCGCGGCTTCAACGGCAAGCAGCTGCTCGACTGCGCCAAGGGTCTGATCCAGAAGCACACGAAGTGACCGGGACGGGCCCGTCCGTGCGGCGGGCCCGACAGACTCCATGACCTACTCGGATCCGGTCGGGCGCCTGCTCGAGCGGCTGGCCCAGGGCCTCGCGATCATCGGCGGCATCGCGCTCACCGGCGTGGCGCTGATGTCGCTCTACAGCGTGGTGATGCGCAACCTCGTCGGCGCGCCCATCCAGGGCGACTTCGAGCTCGCGCAGATGGGCTGCGCGGTGTCGGTCGCCGCGTTCCTGCCGTTCACGCAGCTGCGCAACGGCAACATCTTCGTCGACTTCTTCACCCAGCGCGCCTCCGCCGGCACCAAGGCCGCGCTCGACGGGTTCGGCGCGCTGCTCGTGGGCCTGGGGCTGGCCCTGATCGCCTGGCGCACCGGCGCGGGCGGGCTCGACGCGCTGCGCAACGACGAGACCACGATGATCATGGGCCTGCCGCTCTGGTACGGCTACGTGCTGATGGCGCCGTCCTTCGCGGTCGCCGCGCTCGCCGCGTTCTACAGTGCGTGGCGCCACTGGGCGCTCAGGGAAGTCGCCGAGTCCGAGGAACGGTCCTGATGGGCGGCACCGGGATCGCGCTGGCGCTGTTCGCCGGCATGCTCGTGCTGATGGCCGCGCGCGTGCCGATCGCACTGGCCATGCTGATCCCGGGTGCGATCGGCTACGTGCTGCTCGCGGGCTGGGTGCCCTTCTCGGCCTACCTCAAGGGCCTGGCCTGGGCGCGGCTCGCCAACTACGACCTGACGGTGATCCCGCTGTTCCTGCTGATGGGCGCGTTCGCGACCCAGGGCGGGCTGTCGAGGAGCCTGTTCGCCGCCGCGAGCGCGCTGATCGGGCACCTGCGCGGCGGCCTGGCGATGGCCGCCGTGATCGCCTGCGCGGCCTTCGGCTCGGTGTGCGGTTCCTCGGTCGCCACCGCCGCCACGATGGCCAAGGTCGCGCTGCCCGAGATGACGCGCCACGGCTATTCGGGCCGGCTGGCCACCGCCACGCTCGCCGCCGGCGGCACGCTCGGCATCATGATCCCGCCCTCGGTGGTGCTGGTGATCTACGGCATCCTCGCCGAGCAGAACATCGCCAAGCTGTTCGCCGCCGCGATCCTGCCCGGCCTGATCGCCACGCTCGGGTACATCGTCGCGATCGGCATCTACGTGCGGCTGTTCCCGGGTCACGGCCCCGCCGCCGGGCGCGCGAGCGGCCGCCAGGTGCTGACCGCGCTGCGCGACGTCTGGCCGATCGCGGCCATCTTCCTCGTCGTGTTCGGCGGCATCTACGGCGGCTGGTTCACGCCCACCGAGGCCGCCTCGATCGGTGCGTCCGCCACCTTCCTCGCGGCGCTGCTGCGCGGCGAGCTGACCCGCGCGAAGTTCTTCGAGTGCTTCTACGACACGGCGGTCACCTCCGGGATGATCTTCATGATCTTCCTGGGCGCCGACGTCATGAACTCGACGCTCGCGCTGTCGCAGTTCCCGGCAGCGCTGTCGGCGATCGTGAAGGACCTCGGCATGCCGCCGCTCGCGGTGGTCGCCGGCATCCTGGTGTTCTACGTGATCCTCGGCTGCGTGATGGACGAGCTGTCGATGATCCTGCTGACCCTGCCGATCTTCCTGCCGACCGTCATCGGCCTGGACCTCTTCGGCCTGCCGACCGATCTCAAGCTGATCTGGTTCGGCATCCTCGTGCTGATGGTCGTGGAGATCGGGCTGATCGCGCCGCCGGTGGGGCTCAACGTCTACGTGATCAACGGGCTGGCGAAGAACGTGCCGATCGGCGAGAGCTACCGGGGCGTGGTGCCGTTCCTGATCAGCGACGTGCTGAGGACCGCGCTGCTGCTGCTGTTCCCCGGCGTGAGCCTCTGGCTGGTGGGGGTGCTGGTGAAGTGACGCGGGCCGGGCGCCGATCCGCGCCCGTTCCGCGGCCCCGGCCGGTCAGGCGGGGGACACGCCCGGCAGCAGGGTTCGCCGGGTGAGCAGCCCCTCGCCCGGCTCGTACAGCCGCCAGTTCAGCACGTACCGGCCTTCCGGCGCCGGCAGCCAGTTCGCGCGTCCTCGCGCCTCCTCGGGCATCGCGTGCTGCAGCCGGATCACCAGCGAGCCGTCCGTCTCGCGCTCGATCCCGGGCGTGCGGTCGCCGATCGTGTAGCGATCGATCGGGTTGTCGACGAAGAAGCCGCGGCCGTCGGACTCCATCCGGTACATCGACAGCGACCAGAACGCGCCGACCGGGAGGTCGGCGGGCACGGTCAGCGTGGCCGGGCGCGTGCCGTCGAGCGCATGGCGGGAGGCGTCCTGGCCGCAGGTCGCGTAGATCGCCTCCTCGCGCTCGAGCGCGCCCAGCCCGAGCAGCGCGATCATCGCCCGGTAGCCGTGGTCCTCGCCGTAGCGGCCGATGTGGTCGAGGCCCGAGAACCAGTTCGTGCCGACCACCGAGCGGCGGGCGGGATCGCCCGGGCGCAGCTGGCGTCGCAGTTCGGGCATCAGCCGCGTCCAGGCCTCGCGGGTCGGTTCGTCGAGGTGCGACCAGGGATCGTCCGCGCCCGGCACGAGGCCGACCGATGCCGCCCGTTCGAGCAGCGCGGCATCGCGCGCGGGAACGGGGCTGCGCCCGAGCGCCTCGGCCGAGAACGCGAGGAAGGCGCGGGCATCCCGCTCGGCGGGCAGCGCGCGCCACGGCCGCGACACCGCGGGGGCCTCGATGCGCATCGCGTCCTGCAGCGCGTGCACGGCGGGCACGTCGGCCACGCCGTCGACCAGCACGCGGCCGAGCAGCCACAGGTCGTTCGAGGCCATGCGCATCGGCGTGGCGCCCGCGGGCGGCTCGCCCGTCCAGCCGGGCGGCGCGAGCCACAGCGTGCGCGCCTCGCCGCCCACGGTGCGGCGCGAGATGCAGGCGACGTTGTCGGTCCACGGGTCCAGGAAGGCGAAGCTGTAGTAGCGCTCGTCCATCGCCGGATACGCGAACGTCACCGGGCCGGCTGACAGGTCGAGCCAGGCGATCGAGTACAGCGTGTCGTTGTTCGGCATCGTGATCCAGCGGTCGCGATGGTCGAGCAGCCGGCGCGCGTGCGACAGCGTGTTGACGTCGAAGCGGTTCGGGTTCGCGGCGTTCTGCGTCGCGTTCCAGCGGGTGCGGGCGAGGTCGTGGACGGCGAAGGCGTAGAGGTAGGCCTCGGCGATGCGCTCGTCCAGCGCGGCGGCGGGTGTGTGCATCCGACGATCATACGGATGCGGGGGGGCCGGTCGCATGCGGCGTTCCGCGAACCGGGGCCGCCGGCCGGTTCGCATGCGTGGGCGATGCACGAAGTGCCGCGCGCCACCGCTATCATCGTGGCCATGAAGATCGCCCTGCTCGACGACTACGCGGACCTCGTCCGTACGCTGGACTGCTTCTCGAGGCTCGACGGCCACGACGTCCTGGTGCTCAACGAGACCCTCGACGAGGACGCGCTCGCCGCCCGCCTGGCCGATCGCGAGGCGCTGGTCCTGATCCGCGAGCGCACCCCGATCCCGCGCTCGCTGATCGAGCGGCTCCCCAACCTGCGGCTCATCAGCCAGACCGGGCGTGCCGGCACGCACGTCGACGTCGCCGCCTGCGAGGCGCACGGGATCCGCGTGGTGGCGGGCACCGGCTCGCCGTACGCGCCGGCCGAGCTGACCTTCGCGCTCATCCTCGACTGCATGCGCCAGGTCACGGTCGAGCACCGCGCGCTGCGCGCCGGCCACTGGCAGACCGCGCTCGGCACGACGCTGCGGG
The DNA here is from genome assembly GCA_003818495.1 of Burkholderiales bacterium. Lineage (GTDB taxonomy): Bacteria > Pseudomonadota > Gammaproteobacteria > Burkholderiales > Burkholderiaceae_E > UBA4615. The sequence goes on along the minus strand of RPRK01000049.1, from coordinate 11,678 downwards.
GCCGCACGCTCGGCATCCTCGGCTACGGCAGCATCGGCCGGCTGGTCGCCGGTTTCGGTCGCGCCTTCGGCATGGCACCCCTGGCCTGGGGCCGCGAGGCCTCGGCGACACGCGCGGCGGCCGACGGCGTGCCGATGGCCGGCTCGATGCGCGAGCTGTTCGAGCGCAGCGACGTGCTCAGCGTGCACCTGCGGCTCGGCTCCGACACGCGGGGGCTGATCGGTGCCGCCGAGTTCGCCTCGATGAAGCCGGGCGCGGTCTTCGTCAACACCTCGCGCGCCGGACTGGTCGTGCCGGGCGCGCTGCTCGCCGGGCTCGATGCGCATCGGCCCGAGCGCGCCGCGCTCGACGTGTTCGAGCACGAGCCCGCGCTCGACGATCCGCTGGTGCGTCATCCGCGCGTGCTCGCCACGCCGCACCTGGGCTACGTCGAGCGCGACAGCTACGAGGCGTACTTCGGGCAGGCGTTCGACAACCTGCTGGCGGCCGCCGCGGTCTGAGCGGGGCGGCGGCCCCTGCGCTACAGTGGCGACACCTTCGCCGATCCCCGGAGTCGCCATGGGCGCCCGAACCGCCATGTTCCACCCGCCCGGACGCTCGGCCCGCAGGCGGTTCGCGACGGCCTGCGCCGTCGCCGCCGCGCTCGGTGCCGGCCCCGCGATGGCGCTCGACCTCCCCGCGCGCAAGCCCGGCCTGTGGGAGATCACCATGCAGGTCACCAACTCGCCGTCGCAGACCGTGCGTCAGTGCATCGACGAGAAGACCGACGTCCAGATGCAGCGCTTCGGCCAGGGCCTGAGCCAGCAGCAGTGCACGAAGAACACCATGCAGCGCGACGGCGACCGGTACGTCGGAGAGTCCGAGTGCAAGCTCGGCCCGACCGTGGCCACCAGCCGCAGCGTCTTCGGCGGCGATTTCGACAAGGCCTACCGGGGCGAGGTCGAGACCCGCTATGCGCCGCCGATGGCGGGCATCTCCCAGAGCAAGGTGACGATGTCGGCGAAATGGGCCGGCGCCTGCCCGGCCGGCTGGAAGCCGGGCGACATGGAGATGCCCGGGATGGGCCGGGTCAACGTCAACGAGCTGATGACGTCGGCGCCGACGAAGGCACCGAAGAAGTGAGGACGCGCAGGCGCTCGACGACGTCGACGACCCGCTGACCCGCCCGCAATCCGGCACGCATCGCCGAATCGTTGACGCGGCTGACCCGGCCGCTGTCGAGCCCGTCCGCCGCGTCGCCGATGCGCGCCGACTCGTGGGAGTAGGCGACCGCGATCACGCCGACCTGCTCGAGCATCGCCAGGCCGACGATGCCGGCCTGATCCTTGCCGATCCCCGCGTCGTTGAAGAACACCGCATGGGGCCGGGCGGGCAGCGCCAGCACGTAGCGCGCCGCCGAGACGCCGCCGTGCGAGCCGCACACCACCACGGCGCCGGCCATCGCGGGTTCGGCCACGGCGATCGAGTCGACGACGAAGAGCGCGCGCAGCATGGAGACCTCCGGACGGTACGATGTAGTCTAGCTCCGCCGTGTCAGCCCTGTTGAATTTTCCCATGAGCCCATCCTCGTTCCGCACTGCCGACGGCGTCGAGCTCGCCGGCCTGACGCTCCGCCCGACCGGGCCGGCCAAGGCCGCCGTGGCCATGGTCCACGGCTTCGGGGAGCACGTCGGCCGCTACGCGGGGCTGCACCGGGCGCTGCTCGGCGCCGGCTGCGCGATCGCCGCGGCCGACCTGCGCGGCTTCGGACGCTCGCCCGGCCTGCGCGGCCACATCGACGGCTGGGACGACTACCGGGCCGACGCCGCCGCGATCGTCGCGCAAGCCGCCGCGCTCGCGCCCGACAGGCCGCTGTTCCTGTTCGGGCACAGCATGGGCGGACTGATCGTCCTCGACCACGCGCTGCACCGTCCGGAGGGGCTGGCCGGCGTGATCGCGAGCGGCCCGGCCCTGGTTCCGGCCGGACCGCGCCGGCCGCTGCTGGAGCTCGCCGCGCGCGTGCTGTCGCGCGTGGCGCCGCGCCTGGGCACCGAGCTCGGCCTCGATCCCGCCGGCATCTCGTCGGTGCCCGCCGAGGTCGAGGCGTACCGTTCGGACCCGCTGGTGCACGGGCGCGCGACGATGCGATGGGGCGCCGAGATCCTGCGCACCATGGCCGAGACCCTCGCGCGCGCCGGCGACTTCCCGAGGCCGCTGCTGCTGCTGCACGGCGCCGACGATCCGATCAACGCGCCCGAGGGCAGCCGCGCCTTCCACGAGGCCTGCGGCCACCCCGACCGCGCGCTGCGGCTCTATCCGGGCTGCCGGCACGAGGTCCACCACGACATCGAGAGCAAGCGCTTCGAGCGCGACCTGCAGCGCTGGATCGCCGAGCGTTCGCAGCGTTCGGCGGTGCCGGAGCCCGCGATGCGGCGGGCCCGACCGGTCGCGCCGCGAGCTGCCGCCGGCGACGACGATCCCGAGTCCGCCCCCCTCGGCGGCGCGGCGTCGTGAACCGTCGCTGGGCGGTGCTGGGCGCGCTCTCCGCCTTCGTCGCGGTGGCGGCCGGGGCGTTCGGGGCGCACGCGCTCAAGGCCCGCCTCGGCGTCGACGCGCTGGCCGTCTGGGAGACCGCCGCGCGCTACCAGATGGTCCATGCGCTGGCGCTCTTCGCGGTGGCGCAGGCCGCCGTCGCCTGGCGCGCGCCGGCGGTGCAGGCCGCCGGCTGGCTGTTCGTCGCCGGCACGGTGCTGTTCAGCGGCAGCCTCTATGCGCTCGCGCTGACGGGCGTGCGCGGACTGGGCGCGGTCACGCCGCTGGGCGGGGTCGCCTTCCTCGCGGGCTGGGCCTGCCTGGCCTGGGCCGCGATCCGCGGTCGCTGACCGACCCCCGGCGGTCGACCTCAGGGGGCCGCGCAGCCGCTCGTGCCTCAGGCGCCGGCCGGTGCTGCCGACTCTTCAGGGACCGGTCGCATGCATCCCCATGCGGCCCGCGTCACGTCCAGGAGTCTCCATGCAGAACGAATCCGTCATCGCCACCCGCGGCACCGCTCGCGTCCACGACAAGACCGCCGCACAGAAAGCGGTCGAGTTCATGAGCCAGCTCGCCGGCTTCGCGCCGATCCGCTCGGCGCGCTCGCACGAGGTCGAGGCGGTCCGCAACCTGGTGCACGGTCACCTGGTCGCCGCGGTCCACCCCATGGCCGACCTGTCGTCGGCACCCGAGGGCGTCGACCTGCTGCGCGTGCGCTGGGGCGGTGCGGGCGCCGAGTCGGCCGAGCACTTCAGCGAGCTGCTGGCGGTCGCGATCGTGCAGTCGGCGCGCCACGAGGAGACGATCGGCGAGGTGGAGGACGCTCGCGCCCGCGCGCTGCAGCTCGCCGCCCACTTCCGCAACACCTACGGCGTGCTGGACTTCGCGCTGTTCTGAACCCGACCCGGATCCGACACGCCCGCGGCCCGGCGCCTCAGTCGAGCGTCTTGCGGGCGATCCGTTCGGCCGGGTCGTCCGGGTTCAGCTTGATGGTGAACCCGAGCCGCTCGCAGAAGCGCAGCATCGACACGTTCTCGCCGAGGATGATCCCCTCGATCACCGAGTAGCCGCGCACACGGCCCGCCTCGAACATCCGCTGCATCAGCTCGCGGCCCAGGCCCGAGTGCTGCATCCAGTCGCCCACCACGATCGCGAACTCGGCGGTGCCGTCCTCCCAGGTCGGGATGATGCGGGCGACGCCGACCAGCCTCGAGCCGGGCGCGCCGGGCGTGCCGCCGGACTCGTTGCGCAGCGCGACCAGCGCGAGCTCGCGGTCGTAGTCGATCTGCGTGAACCGTTCGATCATCGCGTCCGACAGTTCCTTCACCGGCATCATGAAGCGCCGGTAGAGGGTCTGCGGCGACAGCGCGGCGACGAACTCGCGCTCGAGGTCGGCATCCTCCGGGCGGATCGGCCGCAGCAGCACGGCGTCGCCGTTCTTCAGCGTGACCGTCTCCTCGAGCTCGCGCGGATACGGGTGGATGGCGAGGTGGCCGTACGCGCCGCGCCAGTGCACCTTCAGCATGTCGGCCGGCGCCTTGACCTCGATCCGGGCGTCGAGGGCGGTCACGCGGTCCTCGTCGACCACCAGCGGGTTGATGTCGAGGCTGGCGATCCAGGGGCAGGCGCAGACCAGCGCCGAGAAGCGCACCAGCGTCTCCTCCAGCTTCTGGAAATCGATGCCCGGCACGTTCCGGTAGGCGCGCAGCAGCCGCGCCACGCGCGTGCGCTGCACGAGCGAGCGCGCCAGCAGTCCGTTGAGCGGCGGCAGCCCGATCGCGACGTCGTCGATCTGCTCGACCGCGACGCCGCCCGCGCCGAACGCGATCACCGCGCCGAACATCGGGTCGGTCGCCATGCCGAGGTAGACCTCGCGCTGGTGCCGCGTCCGGATCATCGGCTGCACGACGATGCCGGTGACCTTCGCGTCCGGCCGCAGCCGCGCCACGCTCTCCAGGATGTCCTCGGCCGCCGCGTGGGCGGCGCCCGCGGACTGCACGTTGATCCGCACGCCGCCGACGTCGGACTTGTGGACGATGTCGGGCGACAGCACCTTCAGGACCACCGGGAAGCCCAGCCGCGAGGCGGCCCGCGCGGCTTCTGCGGGGAGGGTCGCGACGATCGACGGCGGCGCCCCGATGCCGAAGAAGCCGAGCAGGGTCTTGGACTCGACCTCGTCGAGCAGCGTGCGGCCGGCCGCGATGACCCGTCGGTACATCGCCTCGGCCGCGGCCACGTCCGGCTCGAAGCCGGCGTCGATCGCGATCGGCGTCTGGCGCAGCTTCTGCTGGTTGACCGCGAAGCTCTGGAGCAGCGCGAGCGCGTCGACCGCGTTCTCGGGGGACAGCAACTGCGGGATGCCGGCTCCGTCGAGGCGGCGCTGGCCGGCCGCGGCCGACGCGCCGCCGGCGAGCACCGCGGCGACCAGCTTCGGCTGTCCCGTCGCGGCCCGCACGATCGCCTCGGCGGCCTGCTCGGAGGTGGTCACGGTCTGCGGCACGAACAGCGCGAGCGCCGCATCCACCCCGGGGTCGGCGAGCACGGCCCTGAGCGCCGTCTCGATGCGTGCCGGATCGGCGTCGGTCAGCAGGTTCACCGGATTGCGCCGCGAGCCGTGCGTGGACAGGCCGACGCCGAGCGCGGCGACGGTCGCCGGGGCGAGTTCGGCGAGGTCGAGCGCGTCGGCCGCCACCGCGTCGGCCGCGATCACGCCCGGCCCGCCGCCGTTGGCGACGATCGCCAGCCGCTGCCCGCCGGGTCGCTTGCGCAGCGCCAGCAGCCGCGCGGCGGCCAGCAGCTGGAAGGTGGTGTTCGCGCGCACCGCGCCGGCCCGCGCGATGGCCGCCTCGAACACGCGGTCGTTGCCGGTCAGCGCGTCGGAGTGCGAGGCGCCGGTCGTGCGCGTGACGTCGTTCGCGCGTCCCGCCTTCATGATCACGACGGGCTTGACGCGCGACAGCGCGCGCACGCTCGACATGAAGCCTCGCGCGTCGTGCACGCCCTCGAGGTACAGCAGCACGCTGTCGGTCTGGTGGTCGAACAGGTACCAGTCGAGCAGTTCGCCGAAGTCGAGGTCGAGCGCGCGGCCGAGCGACAGCACCGACGAGAAGCCGATGCCCGAGGGGGCCGCCCAGTCGAGCAGCGCGCTGACCACCGCCCCCGACTGCGACAGCAGCGCGACCCGGCCGGCCTTCACGCGGCCCGGCGAGAAGCCCGCGTCGAAGCCGCTCGCCGGTCGCATCAGCGCCATGCAGTGCGGACCGACCAGCCGTACGCCGCGGCTGCGGGCGCGACCGAGCAGTTCGGCCTGCGCGGCGCGCCCGGAGTCGGTGGCGGTGTCGAAGCCGCTGGCGTAGACGACGACGAAGCGGGTGCCCCGGGCCGCGCAGTCGTCGACGACTGCGGACAGCGCGGCGGGGGGCACGGCCGCGAGGGCCACGTCGGGCACGAAGTCGAGCGCCGCGGCGGTGCGCACGCACGGCTCGCCGAGCACCTTGCGCCGCTTCGGGTTGATGGCGCCGATCGGGCCCTTGAAGCCGCCGGCGCGCAGCGTCTCGAGCAGCAGGCGACCGAGGGCGCCCTCGCGCTCCGTGGCGCCGTACAGCGCGACCGAGCGCGGGTCGAACAGCGGCGACAGGCGGTGGCGGCTCATCCGGCGATTATGGCGTGCGTCCGAGGCGCGCGGATGACGCCGGTCAAGCCCGGGAGCGTGGCCGGCCTCCCGCGCGCGTCGGAGCGCGCCGCGTGCGGCTCAGGCGAAGCCGAAGGCCGCTCGGAACGATTCGGGCAGATCCGCCGCCCGCAGCCGCTGGGGATCGTCCGGATGCGGCTGTCCGAGGAAGCGGACCTCGAACCCCTCGACCCGCAGCTCGCCGCCGCACAGGATGCGGTGCTCGATGCGGAAGGAACGGCGCTCGAAGGACACCACGCGGCTGTGCACCTCGACCTCGTCGCCGAAGCGGGTGGGGCGGTGGTAGGTCGAGCCGGTCTGCATCAGCGGCAGCCCGAGGTAGCCCTGCGCGCGCAGCCCGTGCAGGCCGAGGCCGGCGCGCTCGGCCAGCCGATGGCTGGCCGCGTCGAACCACTCGTAGAAGTTCGGATACCAGACGATGCCGGCCGGGTCGCAGTGCCCGAACTCCACCCGCACGGGCAGCACGCTCGTGCGGGGGGTGTCGGTCATCGGGCGAGCGAGGACAGCGCGGGCAGCGACGGATCGACCAGACGTGCGGCTTGGTCGAGCTCGTCGAGCGTGCCGAGGTCGATCGGCAGCCCCTCGGCACGGGCGGCGCGCGCACGGCGCTCGGGGTCGCCCGGCATCATGATCCGGTCGGTCGCGCCCGACAGCGGCGCGGACTGCACCCACTCGGTGAAGTCGCGCGCCTCGGCGGCGAAGCGCTCGGCCGGGCCGATGCGGTTCGGGTCGAAGACGATCGCGAGCATGCTGTTCCAGATCGCGAACTGCATCGTGCGGTGCGCGGGCGCGGCGGTGGCGCCGCCGGTGAGCGCGGCGCCCAGCAGTTCGCAGACCATCGCGAGCGCATAGCCCTTGTGGCCGGCGGAGGTCTGCAGCGCGCCGTGCGGGCCCTCGGGCGGCTCGAACATCACGTTCGGGTCGCGCGTGGGGCGGCCGAGCGCATCGATCAGGCTGCCCTCGGGCACCTGCACCGACGGGTCGGACTTCTTCTTGTTCCAGGCGACGCGGACCTTGCCGTGCGCGATCGCGCTGGTGGCGAAGTCGAGCAGGAAGGGCTCGCCGCCCGGGCGCGGGATGCCGACGGTGAACGGGTTGGTGAGGAAGCGCGCCGTGCCGCCGCCGTGCGGCGCGACCATCGGGATCGTCGACACCGCGTTGGTGAAGTGGATCGAGGCCATGCCGGCGGCGACCGCCTGCTCGGCCCAGTGGCCGACGCGCCCGAGGTGGTGCGAGTTCTTCAGGCCCATCACGCACACGCCGTGCTCGCGGGCGCGTGCGATGGCGATCTCCATCGCCTGGTGCGTGACCGACTGGCCCATGCCGTGGCGGGCGTCGACGGTGATCAGCGCGCCGTTGTCGACCACGACCTCGACGCGCTGGTTGAGCTTGAGCTCGTCGCACTTCCAGGACTTCACGTAGCGCGGCGCCATGCCGACGCCGTGCGAATCGTGACCTGCGAGATTCGCGCCGACGAGGTGGTCGGCGGTGAGCCGCGCCTCGGTCTCGCTCGAGCCTGCGCGCAGCCACAGGTCCACCATCCAGCGATGCATGGTGTCGGGATGGACGGTCTTCTCGGCCATGGTTCGGTGTCTCCTCCGGGTTGCGGCAATGGTATCCCGATCGTCCGCTACCATTGCCGCATGAACGGTTTCGAATTCGACCTGCACCTGCTCGGGCCGCTGGTGAACCGGCTGATCGGCGAGCTGGCCACCCCGCACGGCTGGTGGGCGGCCGGCGCCGTCGCCGCCTGCCTCGGTGTCGCCTTCTACGCCGCCGGCTGGATCGAGCGCAAGCTCGAGGCGCGCGGCCCGGAGCGCCTCGCGGTCGCCTGGGCGCAGCGCGTCGCCTGGCCGCTGCTCGCGCTGGGGCTGATGCTGGTGGCGCGCGCGGTGCTCTCGCGCTTCGTGCCGGTGAGCCTGCTGTCGGTGGTCATCGCGCTGATGGTGTCGCTCGCCGGGGTGCGCACCCTGGTGCTGATCCTGCGCCAGACCTTCCGCCACGCGCACTGGGTCGCATCGTTCGAGCGGACCATCGCCACCGTCATCTGGTCGATGGTGGCGCTGCACGTCCTCGACCTGCTGCCGGTGCTGCTCGAGACGCTGGAATCGATCGCGATCCCGCTGGGCAAGACCAAGCTCACCGTGCTGCAGATCATCACCGGCGTGCTCACCGTCGGGCTGGCCGGCGTGATCGCGCTGTGGATCAGCAATGCGCTCGACGCCAAGCTCGCCGGCACCACCGGCGTGGACGCGAGCGCGCGCGTGGTGATCGGCCGCATCGCGCAGCCGCTGCTGATGACGCTCGCGCTGATGATCGCGCTGCCGATGATCGGCATCGACCTCACCACGCTGTCGGTGTTCGGCGGGGCCCTCGGCGTGGGCCTGGGCCTGGGCATGCAGAAGATCGCGGCCAACTACGTGTCCGGCTTCATCATCCTGCTCGACCGCTCCATCGAGCCGGGGCGGCTGATCCGCGTCGGCACCTGGCGGGGCACCGTCGTCGACATCCGGACCCGCTACACCGTGCTGCGGGGCATGGACGGCATCGATTCCATCGTCCCCAACGAGATGCTGGTGTCCTCGGTCGTGGAGAGCGAGACCTTCACCAACACGCGCGCGCGCGCGGCGGTGCAGGTCGGCATCGACTACGGGAGCGACGTCGAGCGCGCGATGGCGCTGATGGTCGAGGCCGCGACCGCCCAGCCCCGCGTGCTGAAGGACCCGCCGCCGATGGCGTTCCTCGTCGCGTTCGCCGATTCGGCGATCACGCTCGAGGTCGGCTTCTGGATCGAGGACCCCCTCAACGGCACGCTCGGGCTGCGCTCGGACGTGAACCTCGCGATCCTGCGGACCTTCCGCGAGCACGGCATCGGGATCCCGTTCCCGCAGCGGGTGCTGAAGATCGAGGGCGGTGCGTCGCCGGCCGCGGTGCGCCCCGCACTGGACGCGCCGCAGCCCTGACGAGTCTCAGCGGACCTTGACCTTCAGCGTGCCCACGCCGGCCACGCTGCCTTCCATCAGGTCGCCGGGCTTGACCGCGCCCACGCCCTCCGGGGTGCCGGTGTAGATCAGGTCGCCCGGCTCCAGGCGCCAGTAGGCCGACAGGTGCTCGATGGTCTCGGCGATGTTCCAGATCAGCTTGGCGGTCGTGCTGGTCTGCTTGACCGCGCCGTTGACCTTGAGCTCGATGGTGGCGTCGGTCGCACCGGCAGCCTTCGCGGCCGGCACGATCGGGCCGATCGGGGCGGACTCGTCGAAGCCCTTGCCGATCTCCCAGGGGCGCCCCTGCTTCTTCATCTCGCCCTGCAGGTCGCGGCGGGTCATGTCGAGCCCGACCGCGTAGCCCCAGACGTGGGCCATCGCGTCGGCGGCCTTGATGTTCGCGCCGCCGATGCCGATCGCCGCCACCAGCTCGATCTCGAAGTGGAAGTTCGACGTGCCGGGCGGGTAGGCGATCTCGCCGGTCTCGCCCTCGGGCACGTAGACGACCGCGTCGGCCGGCTTCATGAAGAAGAACGGCGGCTCGCGGCCGGTGAAGCCCATCTCCTTCGCATGCTCCTCGTAGTTCCGTCCGACGCAGTAGACACGGCGCACGGGCCAGGTGCCGCCGCCGGCGACGGGGACGAGGACGGGTTGCGGAGCAGGGACGACGGTGGTCATGGCGGACTCGAGGGTCGGGAAAGGGTGCGACATTATCGCTTCCCGAGGTCGCCGCGGGCCGTGGCATGCCATCGCCCGGAACGGGGCATGGCGCTTGCTCGCTCCGCCTCCGGGCGGCCGCGCCCGCCCGCCGTCGACCGGCCGTTCGACCCCTCTACGAGGTACCGCGATGGAACGCTCCCAGTCCGCCCGCAGACGTCCCCGCAGCACTGCGGCCCGGCGCGACGGCGCGGCGACCGGTTCGTCCGTCGAGCAGGCCGTCGACGAGGCCGTCGACGGTCCGATGGGCGATTCGGCGGGCGAGCCGGCAAACGATCCGGTGGACGAGTCGGCCATCGAGCGCGGTACCGCCGCGATCCTCGACCTGGTATCGCGGGTGCCCGTCACGCAGGAGCCGATGTCCGAGCAGCCTGCGCAGCGCGCCGCCGAACTCGCCGCCGGCGCCCAGCGCCGCACGGCGGCCCTGTCGGCGGTGGCGGCGCTCCCGCCGGGACCGATCGGCTGGCTGACCCTGCTGCCCGAGGCGGTGGCGGTGTGGCGCGTGCAGTCGCGGATGGTGGCCGACATCGCCGGGGCCCACGGCCAGGCCGACCGGCTCTCGTCCGAGCTGATGCTGCACTGCCTGTTCCGTCACAGCGCCGGCCAGGCGGTCGGCGGGCTCGCGGTCCGGGCCGGCGAGCGCCTGCTGGTGCGCCACGCGTCGTACCGGGCGCTCCAGCCGGTCGCCCGTGCGGTGGCGGGCAGGATGGCGCGGCGCGTGCTGGCGCGGGGCCTGGCGCGCTGGGTGCCGGGCGTGGGCAGCGCCGCGATCGCGGTCTACGCGTGGCGCGACACCGCTCAGGTCGCCCGGACGGCGACCGAGATCTTCTCGAGCGAGATCGTCGAAGTGCCGCCCGCCCGGGAGGCGTGAGGCGACGTGCGTCGGTCGACGGCCGGGTGCGCCGGCCGGCCCCGACCGCTCAGGCCTCGTCCGGAACGAACTTCAGCGCGACGCCGTTGTTGCAGTAGCGCAGGCCGCTCGGCGCCGGGCCGTCCTCGAACACGTGACCGTGGTGTCCGCCGCAGGTCGTGCAGTGGTACTCGGTGCGCGGCCAGATCAGCCGGAAGTCGCGCCGGGTCTCGAACACGCCCGGCAGCGTGCCGAAGAAGCTGGGCCAGCCGGTGCCGCTCTCGAACTTCATGTCGCTGGTGAACAGCGGCGTGCCGCAGCCGGCGCAGACGAAGGTGCCCTTGCGGTGCTCGTGGTTCAGCGGGCTGGTGCCGGCGCGCTCCGTGCCCTCGTGGCGCAGCACCTGGTAGGCCTCGGGGGCCAGCTCGGCGCGCCACTCGGCGTCGGACTTCTCGATCTTGCTGCTCATCTCGGTCTCCTGGGCCAGGCTGCTCGGTCGCGTGCGGGGGGCCGGCCTTTCGGTCGCGGGCCGGTCACGCCTTCGACTCAGGCGGCGCGCGCCATCCGCGCGAATCCGACCACCTGCTGCGCGACCAGGCGGCACGACTGCAGCGCGGCCTCGTCGGCGGCGCGGCCCTCGCCGCCGAAGGGCTTGTCGCGCCCGCTCAGCGTCGCGGCGAAGGGGGTCGGCCAGCCGCGCAGCGCGTGCACGATCGAGCGCAGCGACGCGAGCGTCGAGCCGAGCGCCTGCGCGCCGTCCGCCACCACGATGCAGCCGACCGCGCGCCCGTCGAAGTAGGGGCGGGCGTCGTCGCGGAGGTCCTCCGCGAAGTCGATCGCGTTCTTGACCAGTCCGGAGATGCCGCCGTGGTACGCGGGCGTGGCGATGAGCACGCCGTCGGCGCGGCGCAGCGCCGCGATGAGC
>RPRK01000048.1 GCA_003818495.1 Burkholderiales bacterium | reverse complement strand
GGGGTGATCACGGTATGGCCCTGCGCGCGCAGCATCCGCGCGGTGTCGCGGTAGCACCAGCCGCCGTGCCAGGCGCCGTGGACCAGGACGTAGCTCGCCATGTCGTCTCCTCCTCGTGGGGTGACTCGCGTCGGTCGCGGGCCGGAACGGCCGCGCTGCGCGAATCGCGATGCTGCGGCCCGGCGGGCGCGCGGTCAACGCCCGGCGCGGCGAACGCGGCGCGGGGCGGCGGCGGTGGGCGCCGTGCCCGTTGACGCGCCGCCTGCCGACGCCGTGCCCGCCTGCGCCGTGACCGTCGACTTCGTGCCCGTCGACGCCGCGTCGAGGAGCGCCCCGAGCTCGGCCGACACCTCCTGCATCGGCTCGATCGAGCGCTGCGCGCGGCACAGCGCGACCGCGCCCTCGAGCGCCGAGATCGACAGCCGCGCGAGCGGTGCGGCGCGGCTCGCGTCGATGCCGCCGTCGCGATAGACCTCGGCGAGCGCGTCGACCCAGCCTGCGAACGCCTCGGCGCAGGCCTCGCGGGTGAGCGGCGTGTCGGGTCCGAGCGCGAGCGCGGCGCCGACCACGGGGCAGCCCTCGTCGAAGCCGGAGCGCTGCAGCCAGCCCGACAGCTGCGCGGCGATCACCCCGAGCGCCGCGCGCGGCGTGCGGCCCGCGGCGCGGGTCGCGCCGCCGCCGAGCGCGTGCACCACCCCGGATCCGACCATCCGCACCGCGGCGGCGCCGATCGCGTCCTTGCCCTGCGGATAGTGGTGGTAGACCGAGCCGCGCGGCGCGCCGCTGCCTGCCACCACCTCGTTGAGCCCGGCTCCGTGGTAGCCGCGCCGGCGAAGCAGCATCGCCATCGCGGCGGCGATCGCGCGGGCGGGGCTGTCGGGGTGTTCGGGGTCGATGCGGGGACGGGCCATGGCCGAAATCGTAACGCGTGGGCCCGGGGGCATTGACGGACCCTCGGGATCGGTTGTTAGTATACAGACCGGTCTACTAACAAAAGGGCCTCCGATGAGTCACGAACTGCCCGCTGCCGCTGCAGCGCCGCTCCGGCGCGACGTACCCGCCGCCGACGGCTATCCCATCGCCGCCCGCTTCCGGATGCCCGAGGGCGAGCCGCGCGCCGCCGTCCTCGTCGTCCCCGCGATGGGCGTGCCGCAGTCCTACTACGAGGACTTCTCGGCATGGCTGGCGGGGCAGGGCTTCGCGGTCGCCACGTTCGACTACCGCGGCATGGGCGACTCGCGACGAGGCGGGCTGCGCGGCTTCAGCACCGACATCCTGGCGTGGGCGCGGCTGGACTGCGCGGCGATGGTGGATGCGGCGGCCGCGCTCGCCCCGGGGCGTCCGCTGCACTGGATCGGCCACAGCCTGGGCGGCCAGATCCTGCCCTTCGTGCCGAACCGCGAACGCATCGAGCGCATCGTCACGGTCGCCGCCGGCAGCGGCTACTGGCGCGACAACGTGCCGGCGCTGCGCCGCAAGGTGTGGCTGCTGTGGTGGGTGGCGGCGCCGCTGCTCACGCCGCTGTTCGGCTACTTCCCGGGCCGCCGGCTGGGCATGGTCGGTGACCTGCCCGAGGGCGTGATCCGGCAGTGGCGCCGCTGGTGCCTGTCGCCGGACTACGTCGCGAGCGCCGAGGGCGCCTCGGCGCGCGAGCGGTTCGAGGCGGTTCGCGAGCCGATCGTCTCGCTGTCCTTCACCGACGACGAGATGATGTCGGCGCGCAGCATCGCGTCGCTGCATGCGCTGTACGTGAACGCGCCGATGCGGCTCGACCGCATCGCGCCGCACGACGTCGGGCTGCGCCGCATCGGACACTTCGGCTTCTTCCGCGCGGCGCACGCGCGGTCGCTGTGGGAGGCGAAGCTGCTGCCGGCGCTCGGCTGAGCCTCGGATCCGACCGAATGGTGTGCGCTGCCTGCCCGGCCCGTGCCGCCCAACGGACCCTGCGCCCGACCGGCGGCCATCGCGGAGAGCGGTCGCGCCCCTACCATTGCTCCATGTCGGACCGGAGGGTTCGGACCGGCGCCCTCCGACGGATCCGTTCGCAGCGGATCGAACGACATGCCGCTCCAACTGGACTTCTTCGAACCCGCCTCGAGCGGACAGACCCCCGACCGGATGATCCGCCTGCGCGGCTTCCTCGAGCGGGTCCTGGATCTCGCCGAGCGTCAGGTGCTGCCGCTGCTGCCGCTGCGCGACCGCGTCGTGGTCGCAGTGGGCGTGGACCCGGCCCGGACCATCCGCGAGACCGGGATCGGTGCGCGGGCCTGGGCCGCCGATCGCGTCGACGTGTGGATCGATCCGGCCCATCCGTGGGTCGAGGCGGCCGGCGAGGAGGAACTGCTCGCGATGCTCGCGCACGAGCTGCATCACTGCGCACGCTGGATCCGGCCGGGCTACGGCATGACGCTCGGCGAGGCGCTGGTGAGCGAGGGACTCGCCTGCGTGTTCGAGACCGGCTTCCGCGGCGGCGTGCCGCCCTTCTGGGCGCGCGCCCTCGACGCGGTCGAGCTGGGCGAGGTCGAGGACATGGCGCGCCGTCACCTGGACGACCGTCAGTACGACCACCGTTCGTGGTTCTTCGGTGCGCCCGAGCGCGGGCTGCCGAGGCACGCGGGCTATTCGCTCGGTTTCGAGCTGGTCGCACGCCACGTCCGCGGCACCGGGCGGACCGCTGCGCAGCTGGTGCACGTGCCCGCGGGCGCATTCTGGCTGCATCAGCCGCGGATGGCCGCGGCCGCCTGAGCGCGGTGCTTCCGCGGCCGCGCGGGGGGCCCGTCCGAGGGCCGCACGCGGTTCCGGAACGGGGCGGTCGACCCCGTCCCCGCCTGCCCCGTATCCTCGGCGTGTCCGCCGCCCCCATGGCGCCGGTCCCCGCATGAAAGCCACCGACCTCACCCGGGCGCAGTCCGCCACCATCCTCGGCGGCGCCGCGCTGATGCTCAGCCTCGCGATGGGCATGCGGCAGAGCCTCGGCCTGCTGCAGCCCCACGTCATCCGCGATCTCGGCATCACCGCCGCCGACTACTCGCTCGCGCTCGCGATCCAGAACATCGTCTGGGGCATCACGCAGCCCTTCGTCGGGCTGCTCGTCGACCGCATCGGCGCGCGGCCGGTGGCGGTCACCGGCGTGCTCGTCTACGCGCTCGGCCTGATCGTCATGGCGCTCGCGCCGTCGGCCCTGGTGCTGACGCTCGGTGCGGGTCTGTGCATCGGGCTGGCGCTGTCGTGCACCGCGTCGAACCTGGCGATGAACGTCACCGCGCGGACCGTCACCCCGGCGCGACGGAGCGTCGCGATGGGCGCGGTGTCGGCGGCGGGTTCGCTCGGGCTGGTGGTGGCCTCGCCGCTGGCGCAGGCGATGATCAGCACCGGCGGCTGGCAGCTCGCGCTGGTGGCCTTCCTCGGCCTGGCGGCGGTGATGCTGCCAGCGGCGCTCGCGGCCGGCCGCGCCGACACGATCGAGCGCCCGGGGCCGCAGCCGGGCGACCAGTCGGCCGCCGAGGCGCTGCGCGAGGCCGCCGCGCACGGCGGCTACGTGACGATGGCGATCGCCTTCTTCGTCTGCGGGCTGCAGCTCGTCTTCCTCACCACGCACCTGCCGACCTACCTCGACCTGTGCGGCATCGACCCGTCGGTCACGGCGACCGCGCTGGCCCTGATCGGCCTGTTCAACGTGGCGGGCTCCTACCTGTTCGGCTGGCTGGGGCAGCGCTACCCGAAGCACCTGCTGCTCGGCGGCATCTACCTGCTGCGCTCGGCGATCATCGCGGTGTATTTCGTCGCGCCGCCGACGCCGACCGGCACGCTGGTGTTCGCCGCTGCGATGGGCACGCTGTGGCTCGGCGTGGTGCCGCTGGTCAACGGGCTGGTGGTCCACCTGTTCGGGCTGCGCTGGATGGCCACGCTGACCGGGGTCGCGTTCTTCAGCCACCAGGTCGGCTCGTTCATCGGCGCCTGGGGCGGCGGCGCGATCTACGCCTCGCTCGGCTCGTACGACTGGGCCTGGAAGGGCGCGGTGCTGATCGGCGTGGCCGCCGGCCTCGCCCAGATGGCCATGAACGTGCGTCCGAGCGCCCGGGTCCTCGCCGAGCAGCCGGCGGGCGCCTGAACGCGCCGCCGCCCGTCGGGCGGCCCCGACCGTCCCCGACCGTGGCCCTGGCGCCACGGCATGCCGGGTGGCGTTGCGGCCCGGCTTGAGGTAGACTCCGGGCCGCTCCCGCATCAAGACGTCTGTTTTCCTAGGCATCCAAGTCAGTGCCGCCGCGGTCACCCGTCAGCGGCCCACGTCTAGAATCCCCACGGTCACATTCCTTGAACTCGGGCGCCCTACGGGCCGCTGAGGCCCGTCGTCACATCAACCCCCCTGATCTAGGATTTGCTCCGAATGTCTACCCAGACCGGTATCGTCAAATGGTTCAACGACGCCAAGGGCTTCGGCTTCATCAAGCCGGATAGCGGCGGCGAGGACCTGTTCGCCCACTTCAGCCAGATCGAAGGCAAAGGCTTCCGCTCGCTGGCCGAGAACCAGCGCGTCGAGTTCGAGGTCACGCAGGGCCAGAAAGGCCCGCAGGCCAGCCGCATCCGCCCGATCTGATCGCCCCGCGCGCGCTGCCGGCCCCTGGCCGGTGATGCGCGCCGCGATCCGCACGACAGGCCGCCCTCGGGCGGCCTGTTCGTTTTTGCCCCGCCCTCGGGAGGCCTGTTCGTTTCGTGCCCCGCCCTCGGGCGGCCTGTCCGGGCGGGCGGTTCGCCTCCGAACGCTCAGAGCGGCGTCACGATGCCGTTGTCGACCCGCACCTTCATGCCGGGGCGCACCGACGGCGTCTGGTAGACGCGGATCACCCGGTCGATGCCGTCCTCGAACCGCACCGAGACGTCCCACGCGGTGACCGCGGCCGCCTGCCCGCCGGCCTGCCCGCCCACGCCGCTGCCGACGGCCGCTCCGACGCCGGTCGCGATGGTGCGGCCGGTGCCGCCGCCGAACAGGCTGCCGACCATCCCGCCGACGACCGCGCCGCCGATCGCGCCGGCGAGTCCGCCGCCCTGACTCGCTTCGCGGATCTCGGAGATGGCGTTGACGGTGCCGGTGCCGACCACGCCGGCTCCCGGGGGCGCGCTCGCGCAGGCGGCGAGGACGGCGGCGAACAGCAGGGCGGCGATGCGGGCGAGGGATCGGGTCAAGGTCGTCTCCGTTCGTGCAGGGGGCGGGCGGCGTGGGGCGTGCTGGGCGGCGTGCAGCGCCCCGGCCGCGTGCGCCGATTCTAGCGCCGCGCCGGCGCGCGGCCTGCCCGGGTGAGGACCCGGGTGGACCGTGGCGCCGCATGCCTTGTGTCGGCCGGTTCGGCCGACGTGCCGGGGAGGCTCGCGGCGGGCACCCGGATCGGGGACACTCGGTGCCTTCCCCGTCCTGGCCGCACCCCCACATGCCCGCGCTCCACGATCTGTCCGCCGCCGAACTGTCGGTCGCCTACGGCCGCCGCGACCTGTCTCCCGTGGAGGTCGCGCAGGCGGTGCTCGCACGCATCGAGTCCTGCGAGCCGCGGGTCAACGCGATGTTCATCGTGTCGCGCGATGCGGCGCTCGCCGCCGCCCGCGAGGCCGAGCGTCGGTGGCGCGCCGGGGCCGCCGTCTCGCCGATCGACGGCGTGCCGATCACGCTCAAGGAGAACCTCTACACCCGCGGGGATCCGGCGCCGATCGGCACCGCGGCCGGCAGCATGGAGCCGAGACCGGTCGACTCGCCGGTCGCCGCCCGCGTGCGCGAGGCCGGGTGCGTGATCGTCGGCAAGACGACGATGCCCGACTTCGGAATGCTGTCCTCGGGCACCTCCTCGATCCACGGCATCACGCGCAATCCGTGGCGTCTCGACCGCAATCCGGCGGGCTCCTCGTCGGGAGCGGCCGCGGCCGCGGCGGCCGGTTACGGCCCGCTGCACGTCGGCACGGACATCGGCGGTTCGGTCCGTCTGCCCTGCACGCACACCGGCCTGTTCGGCCTGAAGCCGAGCACCGGCCGCATCCCGATCGACCCGCCCTACACCGGCCGGGTGGCCGGGCCGATGACGCGTACCGCGCGCGATGCGGCGATGCTGATGGACATCGTCACCCGGCCCGACGCACGCGACTGGATGTCGCTGCCGTACCAGCCGACCGACTACGCGGCGCAGCTCGACGGACTGTCCGTGCGGGGCCTGCGGATCGGCCTGCTGCTCGACATGAAGGCCGGCCTGCCGGTCGACCCGGAGGTTCGCGCCAACTGCGAGGCGGCCGCCCGCGCGCTCGTCAACGCGGGCGCGATCGTCGAGCCGATGGACTCGTTCATGACGCCGGCGATGCTCGACGGCATGTGCGCCTTCTTCGAGGCACGCTCGAACCTGGACGTGAACGCGATGACCGCGGCGCAGCGAGCGGCCGCGCTGCCCTTCGTCATCGAATGGGCGACCTGGCGCGCCGCGTCGTTCACCGGTCGCGACGTGATGTCCGGCTACGGCCAGGTGATGGCGATGCGGGAGGCCGCGGTCCGGGCCGTCGGCGGCTTCGACTTCGTGCTGTCCCCGGTCTCGCCGGTGCCGCCCTATGCCGCCGAGCTGCACTCGCCGAACGAGGATCCGCACCGGGCGCTCGAGCACATCGCGTTCACCGTCGCGTTCAACATGAGCGACCAGCCGGCGGCCTCGGTGAACTGGGGGTACACCTCGGACGGCCTGCCGATCGGCGTGCAGCTGGTCGGCCAGCGCTTCGACGATCTCGGCACGATGCGGCTGGCGCGCGCGATGGAACTGCTGCGGCCCGCGCAGAAGGCCTGGCCGAACCCCTGAGCCGCCGGGGTGCTCAGGCCGCCGGCCGCCGCCGGTACAGCCCCCAGCCCTTCATCGACATGACGACCGTGCCGTCGGCACGCAGCACGTCCCAGTGGAAGCGGAGCATGCCGCGGTCGGGCTTGGACTGCGACGGGCGCGACTCGAGGACGGTCGCCCGCATCCGCAGCCGGTCGCCCGGGCGCACGGGGGCGAGCCAGCGCAGCTCGTCGATGCCGGGCGACCCCATGCTCGCCAGCGGCGAGATGTAGTGGTCGACCATCATCCGCATCGCGCACGACGCGGTCATCCAGCCACTGGCGATCAGGCCGCCGTAGATCGTGCCGCGGGCGGCCTCGGCGTCGATGTGGAACGGCTGCGGGTCGTAGCGCGTGGCGAACTCGACGACCTCCTGCTCGGAGACCGGGTAGTCGCCGAATTCGGCGACCTCCCCGACCGGGTAGTCCTCGAAGTAGCGCTCGGCGAAGGGGATCGACGGCATCGGTGCGGCGGCTGGGGGCAAGGCATGGGCTCCGGGGGATCCGACCTACAATAGCCGCGACCGCCGCACCGGGCAACGCTCGCCCTCCGATGCTCGACCCGAACTACATCCGCGACCGCATCCGAACCGTGCCCGACTGGCCGCAACCGGGGGTGATGTTCCGCGACATCACACCGCTGCTGCAGGACCCCAGGACACTGCGCGTGCTGGTCGACCTGTTCGTGCACCGCTACATGGACCGCGAACTCGACCTGGTGGCGGGCATCGACGCGCGCGGCTTCATCCTGGGCTCGATCGTCGCCTACGAGCTGAACCTGGGCTTCGTGCCGATCCGCAAGAAGGGCAAGCTGCCGTTCACCACGGTCGAGGAGTCGTACGAGCTCGAGTACGGCAGTGCCGCCGTCGAGCTCCATGCCGATGCCTGCAAGCCGGGTGACCGCGTGCTGCTCATCGACGACCTGATCGCCACGGGCGGCACCATGATGGCCGGCAAGCGTCTGATCGAACGACTCGGCGGCACGGTGGTCGAAGGGGCCGCGATCGTCGACCTGCCCGAGCTCGGCGGCTCGAGGCGTCTGCGCGACGCGGGCCTGACACTGCACACGCTCGTCGATTTCGACGGGCACTGACCGGGGATCGCATGGGCAGGATGACGTTCTGGTTCGAGTACGGCAGCACCTACACGTGGCTGTCGGTGTCGCGCCTGCCCAGGCTGGCCGAGGCCGCCGGCGTGCAGGTCGAGTGGCGACCGTTCCTGCTCGGCCCCATCCTCAAGCATCAGGTCGGCATGGAACGCGGCCCGTTCCTCGGTCACGCGCCCAAGCTCAAGTACATGTGGCGCGACCTCGAACGGCGGGCCGCGGTGCACGGCGTCCCGTACCGCAGGCCCTCGGTCTACCCGCCGAACACGCTGCTGACCGCGCGCGTCGGCACGCTGGCATCGGCGCAGGGCTGGTGCGAGGCCTTCACCCGCGAGGTGTTCCGCCTGCACTGGACCGAGGACGTCGCGATCGGCACCGACGACAACCTCAAGCGCGCGCTCGCGGCCCTCGGACGCGACCCGGAGCAGACGATGCTCGCCGCCCAGTCCGACTCGACCAAGCAGCTGCTGCGGGCGATCACCGATGCGGCCGAGGCGCTCGGTGTCTTCGGTTCGCCGAGCTTCACGATCGGCGACGAGCTGTTCTGGGGCGACGACCGGCTGGAGGACGCGCTGGCCTTCGCGGCCGACGCGGCCGCGCGGGGAGCGGCCGCGTCGGCCAGCCCGGCAGGCCCGCCGGCGGCCTGACGCCCGGACGATCGCGCGGGACCGCGGCCGACCCACCGTCCGACCCACCGTCCGACCCACCGTCCGACCCACCGACTGCACCACCGACCGACCCACCACGATGCGCATCGACAAGTGGCTCTGGGCCGCGCGCTTCTTCAAGACGCGCGGGCTCGCGCAGGACGCGCTCGAGGGCGGCCGCGTGCTCGTCGAGGACGAACGGGTGAAGACCGCCCGCACGCTGCGTGTCGGCGAGACCGTGACGGTGCGCATCGGCGAGGTCGTCCGGGTGGTCCGGGTGCGCGGCCTGTCCGAGCAGCGCGGGCCGGCCGCGGTGGCCTCCCAGCTCTACGAGGAGACCGCGGAGAGCCTCGTCGCCCGCGAGGCCGAGCGCGAGCGTCGGCGGCTCTTCGCGGAGCCGGCCCACGCGATCGAAGGTCGCCCGACCAAACGGGACCGGCGCGTGCTCGATCGCGCCAAGGGGGCGGCATGAGCACGGCGAGGCGCGTCGGCGGACATCGCCGCGAGGTGCTCCGTGCGGTGGCCGCAGCGGCTGCCCTCGGCGCCGCACCCCGGGCGCGTGCGGCAGCCATCCCGCCGGCACTGCTCGGGCCGCTGCGGGCCGGCGGCTGCCTGCTGCTGCTGCGGCATGCGCTGACCGACCCGGGCATCGGTGATCCGCCGGAGTTCCGTCTCGACGCCTGCGGCACGCAACGCAACCTGTCCGCGGCCGGCCGCACGCAGGCGGAACGCTTCGGCCGGATGCTCCGCGAGGCGGGTGTCGTGCTCGGACCGGTCCGCAGCAGCCGGTGGTGCCGGTGCGTCGACACCGCTCAGCTCGTGGCCGGTCGGGTCGAGCGCTGGCCTGCGCTCGACTCGTTCTTCGCGGGCCGGGAGACAGAAGTCGTACAAACGGCCGCCGTCCGTGAGTGGGCACTGGCTTTCTCCGGACCGGGCACCGCACTGCTTGTCACACATCAGGTGAACATGACCGCCCTGACCGGGGAGTGGGCCGGCATGGGCGAGGCCCTGGTGCTGCGGCGCGAGGGCGGGGCCTTGAATACCGTCGGACGCTTCGCCGCCTGACGGGGCGTCGCACCTTGCATGCAAGCGTCGCGGGCCGAGGCCGGCGGCACGCGGAACCGCTCAGGCCTGGCCGCTGCGCTCGCGCTGGGTGTGCGGCTTGGGCAGCCGCAGCATCACCTTGAGGCCGCGCGGCTGCATCGTCATCCCCATCTGCTCGCCGACCGCATCGCCGGTCGGCTCCAGATCGAAGGCGGCGAGCGTGGTGGCCAGCACCATCTTCGCCTCGAGCAGCGCGAGGTAGCGACCCGGGCAGAAGCGGGGTCCGCCGCCGAAGGGCATGAAGGCGCGCCGCCCGCCGCCGCCGACGCCGGGGGTGCTCTGCGAGCCGGCGCCACTCGCCGCCGCCTCGCCGGCCAGCCAGCGCTGCGGCCGGAATGCCAGCGGATCGGCGAAATGTCGGGGGTCGGTCGCCGGTGGCCGCTTGAGGATGCATACCAGGGTCCGCGGCGGGATGCGGGTCCCGAGCAGGACGGTCTCGCGGACCGCCGTGAACATGTTCAGGGGCGCCACCGGCTTGAGGCGGAGCGCCTCCAGCACCACCCCCTCGATCAGGGGCAGGCCGCGCGTGCTGTCGAAGTCGCGCAGCGCGACCGGACGCGGGCCGCCCTCGCGCTCGGCGCTCAGGGCCTCGATCGCCTCGGTGCGGGCCGCCCGTCGGACCTCCGGATGCAGCGACAGCAGGTGCAGCGCCCAGGCGATGGTGTTCGCGGTGGTGTCCTCGCCGGCCAGCAGCAGGGTCATCACATTGCCGCGCAGCTCGGCGTCCGACAGCTTCGCGTCCTCGTTGGCAGCGAGCAGGGCCTGCAGCAGGTTCTGCGGTGACTGGCGCAAGGCCGGCCGCAGGGCCATCTCGGTGCGGGCGTTGGCGATGAACCCCTGCACCGCCCGGCCGGCGACCTCGAGCGAGCGTTCGATCTCGCGGTCGGCGCGGCTGCGGACCCAGCGCCAGGTCGGCCACAGCGCGTTGATGCGCCGGGCGATGCCCGCGAAGATCCGGTCCAGATGCGGCTGCAGGGGGTCGGCATCGTCCTGCGAGAGCGTCGCCACATCGGTGCCGAACGCGAGCGAGCAGGTGACGTCGACCGTGTAGCGGGTCAGCTCGGACCGCAGGTCGACCGGCGCCCCGGACGTCGCCGCCGCCAGCCAGCGGGCGTGCAGGCGCTCGGTGGCGGTCACCACCGTCGGGAAGAAGCGGCGCAGGTGGGCGGGATCGAGCGCCCGCATGACCAGGGGGCGCTGCCGGCGCCAGTCGTCGCCCTCGGCCGAGAACAGGCCGTCGATGCCCATCTCGCGGAAGATCGGCCGCACCGCGAAATGCCGGCGGAAGTCGTGCGGCCGCTCGCGCAGCACCGACATCATCGCGTCCGCCTCCGAGATCACGACGACCGTCTGCGGCCCGAGCCGGAACCGGTAGATCGGGCCGTGCTCGCGGGCCCAGTCCTCGAGGATCAGGTGGGCGCGCGAGGCATCCCAGCGATGCAGCGATCCGAGCAGGGGCAGGCCGCGCGGGCCGGGCAGCGCACCGATCGCCCGCGGCGCGACCGAGGGGTCGCCGGAAGGGCGGGGAGGAGGGGCGGCGGACGAGGTCATCAGGGGCGACTCACCGAGCCCCATTGTGCAACGGGACGCCTCGGTTCGTCCCTGTCCGTGACGCAGGTTCCGGGCCCGGCCGGCCTTGAGGGGTCGCGGCAGACGCGCAACGGGTCGCCCCGCTCGTTGCGCCGCTTCCGCCGCTCGTCCTGTCCGAGACGGACGCCGCTCAAGCTCCTGCGGACTATGGCCGAACTGTCTCCCTGCTGTCAGCCGTGGATCTACACAGGCCGGTCGACCACAGGAGTGACACGCCGCCGGAACGCGACCGGCGGCCTGCCGACCGGACCCAGACCATGCCTTCTCGCCTTACCGCTCCGAGCCTCGATCAGCCGCCCCGGCGGCCCCCCCGCCTGCGACCGGTCGCGGCGGCGCTGATCCTCGCATTCGGACTGGCGGCGGGCATCGATTCCGCCGCGCAATCGACCCCTGCGCCGGCTGCGACCCCCACCCCCACCCCGGCTGCACCCACGCCTGCCGGGCCCCCCGCGTCATCGCCCCTCGCCATCCCCGATCCGGCCGCGCTGGTGGTGCCCACCCTCGCCGACCTGGCGGGTCGTGCCGTGCTGGACCTCACGGCCGATCTCGGCGCGGCCGCGGCGTTCGAGAGGCTGGGTACCGCCGGCGTCGAGCAGACCGTCGAGCGCGCGCTGGCCGGCAGCTACGACGTGGCGGCCACCGCCTCCCGGACCCAGGCGCAGCGCGAGCTCGTCGACGTCGCCCGCGGCGGCCTGCTGCCCAAGCTCGACCTGCGCGCGAACACCGGCCGGGAACTGTCGAAGCCCGGTTCGGTGATCGACGAAGCGACCGGTTCGCCGGTGTCGCGATCGCTGCACAGCCGCGACGACACCGCGCTCGTGTTCCGTCAGGCGATCTGGGACGGCCCGGCCGCCGGCGAGTTCGCCCGCCAGCGTGCGCTCTACCAGGCGGCGCTCGCGAGCCTCGGCTCGGCGCGCGATCAGCTCGCGCTCGACGCCGCCAGCGCCCACCTCGACCTCGTCCAGTACCGACTGCAGCTGCAGTTCGCCCGCGACTACCGGATCGGCCTCGAGAAGCTCTACGCGTTCGTCGAGCGACGCTCGCAGGGCGGCGGCTCGAGTGCCGCCGAAGCCGAGCGGGTGAAGGCGCGCGCGATCAACGCCCGCTCCACCGTCATCGAGGCGCAGGGCGCGCTCGAGTCCGCGCTGGTCACGTACCGGCGCCTGGTCGGTGGCGTGCCCGATGCGGTCCGCACCGACGACGCGGGCGGCGTGCGCGACCTGCCGGCCCTGGATGCCGCCCTGACCCGGGCCCGCCAGGGCAACCCGCAGATGGTACAGCTGCGCGAGACCCTGTCCTCGATCGAGGCGGAGGAGCGCGCCGCGCGCACCAAGCTGTATCCGAAGTTCGAGGTCGAGGTCGGCAACTTCCGCACGACCAACGCGGGCGGCCGACCCGGCACGACCGACGACACGCGCGCGATGTTCGTGATGAACTGGAACTTCCTGGCCGGCGGTGCGGACCTCGCGCTGCTGCGCTCGGTCAAGGCCCGCGAGGACGAGACGAAGTTCAGGATCCTCGACGTCGAGCGGCGCCTCGACGAAGCCCTGCGCGTCACCTACAACACGCTGGACGCGGTCACCCAGCGCGCGGCCGCAGTGCGCGACGAGATGATCTCGAACCAGCGCGTGGTCGCCGCGTTCGAGGAGCAGCTGGTGCTCGCGAACCGCCCGCTGCTCGACGTGCTCGACGCGCAGCAGCGCCTCTTCCAGAGCCGGGCCGAGCTGCTGCGCCTGACCGCGCTGCAGGCCAACCTGTCGCTGCAGATCCGCCGGCAGCTCGGCGGCCTCGCACCGACCGGGCCGGGCTTCCGCGAGCCGCCGCCGCGCAGCGACGGCTACAACATCCCCACGCTGCCGGCCGCGAACCGGACGGGGCGCTGAGATGGAAGGCGGCAAGGAAACCAACTACTGGCCGGGCTTCGTCGACGCGCTCGCCAACGTCGTCGTGACGATGGTGTTCGTGCTGGTGGTGTTCGTGATCGCGCTGCTGTACTTCGCCCAGAACAAGGCCAAGGAGGCCACCGCCACCGCGGTCGCGCAGGCCGAAGCGAAGGCCGCCCAGGCCGAGGCGAAGGCCGCGGGCGCCGCGGCCGGTCCGCAGGCCGGTGGCGCGACGCCCGCGACCGCGGCGCAGGCGGCCGCGGCCGCCGCCGCGACCGCGGCCGGCGGGACGCCGAAGCAGGTGGCCGCCGCCGCGATGGCCGCCGGCGCGACACCCGAACAGGCCAAGGCCGCCGCCGCCGCGTCGGCCGCCGCCACGGCGACCGCCGCGGGCGCCACGCCCGCGCAGGCCGCCGCCGCCGCCGCGGCCGCAGGGGCCACCCCGAGCCAGGCCGCCGCTGCCGCCGCCGCCGCGGCCACCGCCGCCGCCGCGGCCGATGCCGCGATGGCCAAGCGCCTCGAGGCCCTGCTGAAGGAGAACCAGCAGCTCAAGCTCGCCGCGCTGCAGGCCGCGGCGAAGGACACCTCGACACCGACGCCCGCCAGCGGCGCCGCGCGTCCGCAGGCCGGCTCGGTCACGCGCAACGAGATGAAGGTCGCCGAGCCGGTGACGGCACCCGGCACCTCGACCGCTCCGGCGCAGATCCGAGGCGCGCAAGGCTCGATCGAGATCGTCTTCCCCGCGGGCGTCACCGAGCTCGACAAGGAATCGATCGGCAAGCTCGAGGCGGCGTTCGCCGCCCTGGGCGAGCGCGCGAAGTCCGGCGGCCTCGAGCTGGTCAGCGTCCCCGAGGCCGGCGGCGCGTACAGCGAGGGACGTCGGCTCGCCTACTACCGCAACCTCGCCGTGCGCAACTGGCTGATCGAACGCGGCCTGCCGTCGGCGTCCGTGAAGATGCGCATCGCCGAGCGCGACACCGGCAAGCCGAACGCCCTGCTGATGGTCTCGCCCTCTTCCTCATGACCCAATCGTCACCGGACATCCACGCATGAGCCTCGCCTCCCTGCAGCTCGACGAAGGCATCTCGCACGAGGGCGTGCTGCGCCGATCGGCGCTCTTCGTCTTCGCCCTCGCCGCGGTCGTCGCGGGTCTGGTCGGATGGGCCTCCTACGCGTCGGTCGACAAGGTCGTTCGCGCCGAGGGGCGGATCATCCCGTCCTCGAAGAGCCAGGTCATCCAGCACCTCGAGGGCGGCATCGTCTCCTCGATCTCGGTCAAGGAGGGCGATCTCGTCCACCGTGACCAGGTGCTCGCCTCGATCGATCCGACCCGCGCCGACGCGACGCTGGCCGAACGCAAGTCCAAGCGCGTCGAACTGCAGGCGCGGGCCGCGCGCCTGTCGGCCGAGGCCGAGGGCGCTGCGGGCCTGAAGCTGCCGCCGGGGCTGACCAGCGCCACGGCACAGGTGCGCTCCGAGTTCGATGCCTTCACGTCGCGGCGCGACCGCGTGCTGCAGGAGCAGCGCGTGCTGCGCGAGCAGGTCCAGCAGCGGCGCGCCGAGCTCTCGGAGCAGGAGTCGCGGGCCCGCAGTCTCACCGGCGAGGCCGAGGTCGCGCGTCGACAGCTCGCGCTCGTGCAGCAGCTGATCCAGCGCCAGGCGGCCTCGCAGCTCGAGGTCCTCGATGCGCAGGCGCGCCTGCAGCGCATCGAGACGCAGATCAGCGAGGCCCAGTCCGCCGGACCGAAGCTGCGCGCCGCGATCTCGGAGACCGAGGAGCGCGCGCGCGAGATCGCCGCGCGCCTGCGCGCCGATGCGCGCACCGAGCTCGCGACCGTCAACGGCGAGCTGCAGCGCGTCGAGCAGGAGATCCGCGGCGAGAGCGACCGCGTGGCGCGGACCGAGCTGCGCGCACCGGTCGACGGCGTCGTCAACCGCGTCTACGTGAACACCGTCGGCGGCGTGGTGCGGCCCGGCGAACCGATCTTCGAACTCACGCCCGTCGACGGCAAGGTGGTCGTCGAGGCGCGGGTGCGTCCGGCCGACCGCGCGGAGCTCCACGAGGGCGTCGCCGCGAACGTGCGCATCAGTGCCTTCGACAGCGTGCGCTACGGCGTGATGCGCGGGCGCGTGACCGAGGTGAGCGCCGACACGGTGCCCGACGAGAAGGGCGACCGCTTGTTCCGCGTCAAGGTAGAGGTCGATGCGGCGCAAAGCCCCATCCCTGTAGACCGCCTGTCGGCCGGAATGACCGCTACGGCCGACCTCGTGACGGGACGGCGCACGGTTCTCGAATACTTAGTGTCGCCACTGCATCGGTTCGGAAGCCGAGCGTTGACCGAACCCCGATGACAACTGGACATCTTCCCCGATGAAACGCGATCTTCGAAAATATTTCGTGCTGGGCGCGCTGCCGATGGCGGCGACGCTGGGCGGCGGTGTCCTGTTCAAGGACTTCGTGGTCAACGCGATCGAGACCAACCTCGCGCTGAACCTGAAGATCCTGATCACGATGGGCATCGGTGCGGCGCTGATGTACTGGCGCATGTGGCAGATGTGGGTCGAGGACAAGGCGCTGCGCAAGTTCGCGCGCCTGGCTCATGCCAAGGGCAGCGAGGACCCGGCGGTCGTGACCAAGCGCATGCGCGCGGTCATCGACTCCAAGGAGTTCGCCAAGCGCGACATCAAGAAGGTGCTCGAGCCGGTGGCGCAGACGGGCGGGCGGATCCGCTCGCGCGTCGACCAGGCCGCGATCGAGGGCGAGATCCACTCGATGAAGGCCGAGCTCGAGGCGCGCTGGGAGTTCCCCAACTTCCTGGTCGGCTTCATGGTGGCGCTGGGCCTGCTCGGCACCTTCATCGGCCTGCTCGAGACGCTGGTGGGCACCTCGGCGCTGATCGGCAACTTCGGCACCGGCGGCAACCTCGACGAGGCGATCGGCGCGCTGGTCACCGGCCTGCAGAAGCCGCTCGCCGGCATGGGCACCGCGTTCTCCGCGTCGATGTTCGGCCTGGTCGGCTCGTGCGTGCTGGGCATGATCATGATGGCGGTGCGGGCCTTCGGCAACGGCCTGGTGGGCAACGTCCACGGCACCGTCACCGAGTTCACGGAACGGATCGGCCCGGTCAACGCAGGTGCCAGCGGCGCCGGCGTCAGCGAAGGCTTCCTGGCCAACGCGATGGCCGACATGCTCGACGTCCAGCGCGAGGCGCAGGAGACCTTCAACCGCTCGCTGCAGTCGACGGTGACCGTCGCGGCGCGCACCGAAGGCGTGCTCGGCAAGCTCGATTCGCTCGCCCAGGCGGTGGCCGCGCAGACCTCGGCCATCACCCGCAGCAACGACCTCGCGGGCGTGGGTCCGCGGATGCGCGAGATCGCCGAACTCAACCTCGCCGAGAGCAAGGCGATGGTCGGCGGCATGACCGGCCAGATCCGGGCGGTCGAGTCGCTGCAGGGATCGATCACCGCGCTCGAGCGCCGCATCGCGTCGCAGGTCGACGGCGCGGCCCGCGAGCGCGAGGTGCTGCGCACCCACCTCGCGTCGGTCAGCGAGAGCCAGGACGCGACCCGCAAGATGCTCGCCGCGCTGCTCGATGCGCAGCGCGAGCAGCAGGCGCTGCATTCGGCCGAGATGAAGGCGCTGCGCCAGACCACGATCGACAGCCAGGCGGCGATGGCCGGCTGGGCGTCGCGCCTGGGCCACCTGCAGCAGATCGCCGGCGACCAGCTGGTGCTCTCCGAGCGCCAGGGCACCGCGATCGAGCAGATGACCGCCGCGCTGATGGGCATGACCTCGCAGATCACCGCCGGCATCGAGCAGCAGGCCCGCGACCAGTCGGCCTCGCGCACCGCGCAGATCGACGTCGCCAAGCAGCTGTCGGGCCTCGGCACGGTGCTGCGCCTGAACAACGAGCAGGTGGTCGAGCACATGACCAAGCTGGCCGAGTCGACGCAGCAGCACAGCGCGATGGCCGGCATGGTCGCGCAGGAGATCCGCGCCCTGAAGGGCGGCATCGGCCGCGAGGTCCGCAAGGAGCTTCGCGAGGCCGTCGGACAGATGTCCGCCGCGTCGGCCGGCGCTGGACAAGACGATTGACTGAGCGGCTCCGAACCCGCCGAGACGCCCGGGCGACCCCCGGGCTTCTTGGCTTGAGGACCGTCCTGACTGCAGTACCGACATCGAGCGAATCGACATGAGCACCAGCAACGACACCGCGCAATCCGCCAAGATCGTCAAGGCCACGGACGGCGTCTACAAGGTCGACGTGCCGCGCAGCGCGGTCGCGACCGTGCAGGCGGCCGACCTCGACCTGGTGCTGGTGCTCAAGGACGGCACGAAGATCGTGCTGGCCAATGCGGCCATCGAGGCGATGGATTCGAAGCCGCCGACCGTGATCTTCGCCGACGGCAAGCAGACGCCGTCGCCGGACCTGCTGGCCGAGGTCGGCAAGGTCGACAAGACCTCGTACGCGATGCAGTCGGTGGCGTCGGCGGAGTCGACGCAGAAGGCCGCCGGCGAGGCCGACGGCAAGCGCAAGGGCGGTGCCGCGGACGCCGAGCGCCGGGGTGCCGAGGCCGAGGCCGAGCAGACCGGCGGTGCCGCCGCGGGCGAGCGCTCCGGCGCGCCGGTGCCGCAGGCCGCCACCAGCCAGACCGAGCAGCAGGCCGCCAAGGCGGGCAAGGGCATCGGCGACTACGAGGACCCGCCGCCGCTGCCCGGCGCGCCCCCCAAGGACCCGTCGCCGTTCAACGCGGTGCCGATGAAGCAGGGCGTCGCGGTGCAGAAGCCGCCGGCAGAGCCGCCGCCGGCGCCGGAGCCCGAGCCCGAGCCGGCCCCGCCGCCGCCCGCGCCGCCGGTGCCGACGCTGACGGTGTCGCTGCCGCCGAAGCCCATCCTCGACATGAAGCTGGTGAACATCGTCGGGGCCAAGACCGAGACGCTGGCGGGCGGCGGCATCAAGCTGCAGGGCGCCGGCGGCGTCGCGGGCTCCGACACCGACGTCAATCCGAACATCCAGTCGGCCGTCGAGCAGCTGCGCGGCACCGCGTTCGACGACGTCATCGAGGGCGATTCGGGCGCCGTCGCGGACGGCTTCTACGCGAAGGTGCTGAACCTGTCGCTGCTGGGCGTGAGCGACGTCTTCGCGCTGACCATCACCGGGCTGCCGGACGGGTTCACGGTGTCGAACGCCACGCTGCAGGCCGACGGCAGCTGGAAGGTGAACATCGATGACACCACCGACTTCTCGAACCTCAGCCTGACGATCACGTATCCGATC
This sequence comes from Burkholderiales bacterium, assembly GCA_003818495.1. Taxonomy (GTDB): domain Bacteria; phylum Pseudomonadota; class Gammaproteobacteria; order Burkholderiales; family Burkholderiaceae_E; genus UBA4615. The sequence continues at coordinate 7,368 of RPRK01000048.1, read as the reverse complement.
TCGGACACCGCGGTCGCCTCGCGATTCACGATGGGCGTGAACGTCGCGCTCGCCGACGTCGAGGGGAACACCGACACGGTCACGCGCGACATCGACGTGCTGATGCAGGAGGTGAACACCGCGGCCGACCTGGTGACCATCGACCCGGTCACCGGTGACCCGGTGTTCGTGCTGCCGCTGCGCGGCCTCGCCGACGAGATCCGCGCCGGCGACGGCGCCGACGTGGTGCGCGGCCAGGCCGGCAGCGACCGGCTCTACGGCGAGGCGGGCGACGACCAGCTCTTCGGCGGCGTCGGCGACGACCTGCTGGTGGGCGGCGCAGGTGCCGACATCCTCGACGGCGGCACCGGCAGCGACACCGCGAGCTGGGCCGACGCCACCGCCGGCATCCGGGTCGACCTCGGGGCCCAGACGGTCGACGGCGCCGGCGCCGCCGGTGACTCGATCACCTCCATCGAACGCGCGATCGGTAGCGTGCACGACGACGAGCTGCGCGGCGACGCCGGCGTCAACCGCCTCGAGGGCGGTGGCGGCGACGACGTGATCGCGGGCCGCGGCGGCGCGGACACGCTGCTGGGCGGCGCCGGCCTCGACACGCTCGACTACAGCGATTCCTCGGCCCGCGTGCTGGTGAGCCTGGAGTCGGGCACGGCCACGGGCGGCGACGCGCAGGGCGACGTGGTCTCCGGATTCGAGAACGTCGTCGGCTCGGCCTTCGACGACCGGCTGGTCGGTGACGGCGGCGCCAACGAGCTCGAGGGTCGCAGCGGCGACGACACGCTCGACGGCGGCGCGGGCGCGGACCGGCTCGACGGCGGCGCGGGCGTGGACACGGCCGACTATTCGGCCTCGCAGCTCGCGGTGAACGTCGATGCGCGGGCCGGCACCGGCAGCGGTGGCGACGCCGAGGGCGACACGCTGGTCAGCATCGAGAACCTCACCGGCGGTGCCGCGGGCGACGTGCTCGCCGGCGACGACTCGGCGAGTTCGCTCAACGGTGGCGCGGGCAACGACCGGCTCGAGGGCCGGGGCGGTGACGACACGCTCGTGGGCGGGACCGGCGACGACGCCCTGCTGGGTGGCGCGGGGGCCGACACGCTGCTCGGCGGCGACGGGGCGGACACCGCGCGCTACGACGATGCGACCGGCGCCGTGCAGGTCTTCCTGGACGGCACGCAGGGCATCGGCGACATCGCCGAGGGCGATCGGCTGATCGGCGTCGAGAACCTCGTCGGCGGCAACTTCGCCGACCGGCTGGTCGGCGACGTCGCCGCCAACCGGATCGAGGGCGGCGGGGGCGACGACGCGCTCGTCGGAGGTGCTGGCGCGGACTCGCTCGATGGCGGCGCGGGTATCGACACCGCCGACTACAGCGCCTCGGGCGCCGGCGTGAACGTCGACCTCACGCGCACGGGCTCCCAGGTGGGCGGCGACGCGGACGGGGACACGCTCGCCCGGATCGAGAGCATCAAGGGGTCGGCCTACGCCGACGTCCTCGGCGGCGACGACGGCGACAACCGCATCGAGGCCGGTGCGGGCAGCGACACCGTCCGCGGCGGCGCGGGCGACGACATGCTGCTCGGCGGCGACGGCGACGACGTGCTCGTCGGTGGCGCGGGCGCCGACCAGCTCAACGGCGGCTCCGGCGCGGACACCGTCGACTACTCGGGCTCCGGCGGCGCGGTGTCGATCGACCTGACCGGGGCGACGGCGGCCAGTGGCGGCGACGCCACCGGCGACATGCTGACCAACATCCAGCACGTCATCGGCAGCGCCGGCGACGACGCCTTCATCTCGTCATCGGCGGCGAACACCATCACCGGCAGCGACGGCGTCGACACCGTGTCGTACGCGGCGTCCACCGCTGCGGTCAACGTCGACCTGGACGTCGCCGGCGCACAGCTCGGCGGGTTCGCGGCGGGCGACCGGCTCAACGGCATCGAGAGCCTGGGCGGCTCGGGCTTCGGCGACACGCTGTCGGGCAGTGCGCTCTCCAACCGGCTCGACGGCGGTGGGGGCGACGACCTGCTGGTCGGCCGGGGGGGCGCCGACGCGCTCGTCGGCGGACTCGGCACCGACACGGCGTCCTACGCGGATTCGGCCGGCGGCGTCTCGGTGTCGCTGCTCACGGGTGCGGTCGGCATCGGCAGCGACGCCCAGGGCGACACGCTCGAAGGCGTCGAGAACCTGACCGGATCGGCGTTCGGCGACCTGCTGATCGGCGATGCGGGCGTCAACCGCCTCACGGGTGCGGGCGGCGACGACCGGCTGCGTGGTGGTGCGGGCGGGGACGTGCTGGAAGGCGGTCTCGGCGTCGACACCGTCGACTATGCCGGCTCTTCCGCGGCGGTGGTGGTCGATCTGGACTCGACCGGCCTGCAGGTGGGCGGCGACGCGGCGGGGGACACCCTGTCGGCGATCGAGAACGCCACCGGCTCGTCGAACAACGACACGCTGCGCGGCACCAGCGGCGCGAACGTGCTCGAGGGTGCTGCGGGCGACGACCAGCTCGAGGGCCGCGAGGGCGCGGACACGCTGGTCGGCGGCGACGGCGTCGACACCGCGGTCTACGGCGACTCGATCGTCGGCGTGCAGGTCGATCTCGCGCTGCTCGGTGCGCAGGTCTCCAGCGGCGACGCCTCGGGCGACGTGCTCGACGGCATCGAGAACGTGACCGGATCGACGCTCGGCGACCAGCTCTTCGGTACCGCCGACGCGAACCGGCTCAACGGCGGGGCCGGCGACGACGTGCTCGACGGACGCGGCGGCGCGGACACGCTGATCGGCGGCGGCGGTGTCGACACCGTCACCTACGACGGTTCCGCGGCCGGCGTGAACGTGGACATGACGGTCTCGGGCGCGCAGACCTCGACCGGCGACGCCTCGGGCGACGTGCTGTCGGGGATCTCGAACCTGACCGGCAGCCGGCAGTCCGACACGCTGCGCGGCGACGCGGGCGCGAACGCGCTGAACGGCGGCGAGGGCGACGACACCCTCGAGGGTCGCGGCGGTGCCGACGTGCTGACGGGCGGCACGGGCAGCGACACGGCGGTCTACACCTCGTCCTCGGCGGGCGTGACCGTGCGGCTGGATGGCGTGGCGGGTACCGGCGGCGATGCCCAGGGCGACGTGCTGTCGGGGATCGAGAACGTCACCGGTTCGGGGCTGGCCGACCGGCTGTTCGCGTCCTCGGCGGCGAACGTGCTCGACGGCGCGGGCGGCACCGACTGGGTCGACTATTCGCTCGCGGACGGCGCGGTGCGCGTGGACCTGTCGTCCGCCGCGCAGGCGACGTCCGGCGCGGGTTGGGCGACCAACGACACGCTGACCGACATCGAGAACGTCGAAGGCTCGAACTTCAACGACACGCTCGCCGGCAACGCCGGTTCGAACACGCTGTCCGGCGGCACCGGCGACGACGTGCTCGAGGGCCGCGACGGCGCCGACGCGATCGATGGCGGCACCGGTACCGACACGGCGAGCTATGCGTCGTCGAGCGTCGGCGTGACCGTCGACCTGACGGTCACCGGCGCGCAGCTCGGCGCCGGCGACGGCGTCGGCGACGTGCTGACCGGCATCGAGAACCTCACCGGATCGATCGAGAACGACACGCTGCGCGGCGACGCGGGCGTCAACCGGATCGACGGCGGCGACGGCAACGACACGCTCGAGGGTCGCGGGGGCGCCGACCTGCTGTTCGGCGGCAGCGGCAGCGACACGGCGAGCTACTCGAGCTCGGCCCAGGGCGTGACCGTCGACCTCAATTTGAGCACCGCCCAGGTCAGCCTGGGCGACGCCTCGGGCGACATCCTGAACAGCATCGCCAACGTGACGGGTTCCGGCCACACCGACACGCTCAGCGGCACCTCGGGCTACAACTCGCTGCAGGGCAACGGCGGCAACGACATTCTCGAGGGCCGCGGCGGCGGCGACTGGATCGACGGCGGGGCGGGTGCGAACGACGTCGCGAGCTACGCGGGCTCCTCGGCCGGCGTGACCGTCGACCTCGAACTCGGCGCGACGGCCCAGGTCAGTGCGGGCGACGCCGACGGCGACATGCTGAGCAACGTGGAGTCGCTGCTCGGCTCGGCCCACGGCGACACGCTGCGCGGCACCGACGCGGCCGGCAACGTCCTCGACGGCGGCGGCGGCAACGACATCCTCGAAGGGCGCGGCGGCGCCGACACCCTGACGGGCGGACTCGGCACCGACACCGCCAGCTACATCAGCTCCGATGCCGGCGTGACGGTCGACCTCGCCGTGACGACCGCGCAGACCAGTGCCGGCGATGCGTCGGGCGACGTGCTGTCGGGCATCGAGCGCCTCTACGGCTCCGGACACGACGACACGCTGCGCGGCAACGTCGATGCGAACACCCTCAATGGTGGCGACGGCAACGACACGCTGGAGGGCCGTGCCGGCGCCGACGTGATCGACGGCGACGGCGGCTCGGACACGGCGAGCTACGCCAGCTCCGGAGCCGGCGTCACGGTGGACCTCACGCTGGTGGGCACGGCGCAGACGAGCGCCGGCGACGCGGGGGGCGACCAGCTGTACGAAGTCGAGCATCTGGCCGGGTCGGCGCATGCCGACACGCTGCGTGGCGACTCCGGGGCGAACACGCTCGCCGGCGCCGCGGGCGACGACATGCTCGAAGGCCGCGAGGGCGCCGACGTCCTGGAGGGCGGCGACGGCATCGACACCGCGAGCTACGCAGGATCGGCCGATGGCGTGAACGTCGACCTGCTTGTCACAGGCGCGCAGTCGAGCGCCGGCGACGCCGGCGGCGACGTGCTGTCGGGCATCGAGAACCTGACCGGCTCCGCACAGGACGACACGCTGCGCGGCAGCGCGGGCGCGAACGTGCTCTCCGGTGGCGACGGCTGGGACGAGCTCGAAGGCCGTGCCGGTGCCGACACGATCGACGGCGGTGCGGGCTTCGACACCGCGAACTACGAGAACTCGGTCGACGCGGTGAACGTCGACCTGCAGATCGTCGGCGCGCAGGGCGGCACGGGCGATGCGGCGGGCGACGTGCTCTCCGCGATCGAGGCGCTGCGCGGCTCGGCCGAGGCCGACACGCTGCGCGGCGACGCGCAGTCGAACAACCTGTACGGCGGCGACGGCGACGACCTGCTCGAAGGGCGTGGGGCCGACGACTACATCGACGGCGGCGACGGTACCGACACGGCGAGCTACGCCAGTTCCGCCCAAGGGGTCGACGTCGACCTGAACCAGGCGCAGCAGGTCGGGGGCGACGCGGCCGGCGACGTGCTGGTCTCGATCGAGAACCTGATCGGTTCGGCGTCCGACGACACGATCCGGGGCGACTCGGGCGCGAACGTGATCACGGGCGGCGGCGGCGACGACGTGATCGAAGGTCGCGGTGGCGCCGACACGCTGTCGGGCGAGGCGGGCATCGACACGGTGAGCTACGAGGGCTCCGCAGCGGCGGTGACCGTCGACCTGAGCCTGGCGACTGCCCAGTCCGGCGGCGATGCCGCCGGCGACCTGCTGTCGGGATTCGAGAACGTCCTCGGCTCGGCGCAGTCCGATACGCTGCGCGGGAATGCCGATGCCAACCGCCTCGAGGGCGGCGACGGCAACGACACGCTGCAGGGTCGCGGCGGTGCAGATGAACTGATCGGTGGCTCGGGCGACGACACGGCCGTGTACAACGATTCCGGCGCCGGCGTGACCGTCGACCTGGCGCTCACCGGCCTGCAGGTCAGCGCCGGATCGGCGTCCGGCGACGTCCTCTCCGGCATCGAGAACCTGATCGGATCCAACCATGCCGACGCGCTGCGCGGCAATGCCGGCGCGAACGTGCTGACCGGCGGCACCGGCGACGACGTGCTCGAGGGCCGCGGCAGCGGCGACGCCCTCGTCGGTGGCGACGGCTTCGACACGGCGGCCTACACCGCGTCGTCTCAAGGCGTCACGGTGGATCTCGCCATCGTGGGCGCGCAGGGCGGTGCCGGCGACGGTGCCGGCGACACGCTGTCGTCGATCGAGGCGCTGGCCGGCTCGCTGCTCGGCGACACGCTCTCGGGCGATGCGGCGGTCAACACGCTGTCCGGCGATGCCGGCGACGACGTGCTGGAAGGTCGCGGTGGCGCCGACACGCTCGATGGCGGCTCTGGCACCGACACCGCGAGCTACTCGGGATCGGGCGCCGGCGTCACGGTGAACCTGGGGCTGACGACCGCGCAGGTCTCGGCCGGCGACGCGTCGGGCGACGTGCTGTCGGGCATCGAGAACTTCGCGGGTTCCGCGCACGCCGACACGATCCTGTCGTCTGGCGTCGCGAATCGGATCGATGGGGCCGGCGGCAGCGATACCGTCAGCTACGCGGGGTCGACCCTCGCGGTGAGCGTCGACCTGAACAACACCGGGGTGCAGATCTCCGGGGGCGATGCGGCCGGCGACACGCTCGTAAGCATCGAGAACCTGGTCGGCTCCGGGCAGAGCGACACGCTGCGCGGGACCGCGGGCGTGAACACGATTCTGGGCGGTACCGGCAGCGACGTGGTCGAGGGCCGCGGCGACGCCGACGCGCTCGACGGCGGCGACGGCATCGACACCGCGAGCTACGAGAGCTCGACGGGCGGCGTGACGATCGACCTCGAGGTGGCGGGCGCGCAGGGCGGCGCGGGCGACGGCGCGGGCGACGTGCTGACCAACTTCGAGAACCTGACGGGCTCGGCGCAGAACGACACGCTGCGCGGCGACTCGGGTGCGAACGTGCTGACGGGCGGCGACGGCAGCGATGTGCTCGAGGGCCGGGGCGGCGCGGACACGCTGACCGGCGGCGCGGGCACCGACACGGCGACCTACGCCGGTTCGGCGGCGGGCGTGACGATCGACCTGAACGTGGCGACCGCCCAGGGTGGCGCCGGCGACGGCACGGGCGACGTGCTGTCGGGCATCGAGAACCTGACCGGTTCCGGGCAGGGCGACACGCTGCGCGGAACCTCGGGCGTCAACACGATCCTGGGCGGGGCGGGCGACGACACGATCGAGGGCCGCGCGGGCGCGGACACGCTCGACGGCGGCGATGGCACCGACACGGCGAGCTATGCCGGCTCGGCGGCCGGCGTCACGGTGGACCTGGCGGTGGGCGGTGCGCAGGGCGGCGCCGGTGACGGCACGGGCGACGTGCTGACGAACTTCGAGAACCTGACCGGTTCGGTGCTGGGCGACACGCTGCGCGGCAATGCGGGCGCCAACGTGCTGCTGGGCGGTGACGGCGACGACGTGCTGGAAGGCCGGGGCGGCGCGGACACGCTCAACGGTGGTGTGGGCACCGACACGGTGACCTACGCGAGCGCGGGCGGTGCGGTGACGGTGAACCTGAACGGCACGGGC
>RPRK01000047.1 GCA_003818495.1 Burkholderiales bacterium | reverse complement strand
GGCCTCGGCATGTTCGTCGAGATCGTCGGCACGATCGACGAGGCCGCCGGGATGGGCACGGCGCATTCGATCCCCATCGTCAGCAAGGCGATGGGCCGGGTGGACGCGCTCGCCGCCGCGGCGATGCGATTCAGCGTGCTGTCGGTCGCGGTCAGCTACTGCGACGCCACTGTCTGGGGCACTGACGAAGAATCCGCGGCGCTGACCGTCGGCAGCGTCGTCGAGGTCTGGGGCTTCCTGGACACCGCGAACGACCTGCTGCGGGCCAGTCGGGTCGAGGTGAAGACGGTCCGGACCGCCGTCGACGCGAAGCTCCGGGGTCAGGTGAGCGCGTACGACCGCGGATCCGCCTGGCTGCGCATCGATCGCCAGTTCGTCGATCTGCGGGGCCTCTCGGAGCCCCTGCCCGAGACGCTCGAGCTCGGCACGGTGGTCCAGGTGACCGGCACCCAGCTGCTCGCCCCCGATGCGCCGCTGCGGGCCAGTCAGCTCTTCATCGAGCCTGCCGTGCTCGCGCCGGCCGTCACCGAAGTGAACCTCGACGGGATCATCTCCCATTGGAGCTCGCCCGGACGATTCAGGGTCGCGGGCCTGTGGATCGACGGCTCGCGGGCGAGCGTCGTCGGAGGACCGGCCTCGTCGCTCGCGGACGGCATCCGCATCCGCCTCCTCGGATCGGTACGCGGCGACACCGTCACGGCGCGCAGCATCGAGATCCGTTCGCTGACGTCGACCACGCCTGCGGACACCTCGAACGCCCCTTCCCAGACGGACGCGAGCCGGAACGCGACCGGCAACACCGACGCGGCGCCGAGCACGACCGCCGAGACCGCGCCGACCGCGCCGACCGCGGGCACCTCCGCACCGTCGCCCGATACCACCGTGCCGACACCGGGCAACGGCGGCGGACCCGTCGGCGCCGCGCCGCCGGTGACGACGCCCGCCAACCCCTCCGTTCAGCCCCCCACCCGCGCACCCGGCGCTGCCCCGGCTCCGACCGCCGCTCCGGCACCCGCTCCGGCGCCGGCGCCGGCTCCGAGTCCCTACATCGAGGACAAGGTCGAGGTGACCGGCAAGATCATCAGCACGAGCAACGGCCGGACGACGATCAAGATCAGGGATCGGACCGGTCGCAGCTTCACCGTCGACACCAAGGCCGCACGCCTGGTGAACGGCAAGCGCGCCGACCTGGACAACAACACCTGGGTCCGCGTCCAAGGGGTCCTGTCGACCTCGATCAAGGCGACGACGATCCGCATCCTGGACTGACCGGCGATGTCGAAGCGTGCGGGTCCGGTGCGGACTCGCTCCCCGAAGTCCGCCCCCGCCGCAGCCGTTCCCGACCCGGCCGCTCGCCTTGACGCCTCGGGTCGCCGCGACGCCCTGCTCGCGCTCGGCGGCCTCGGGCTGGCCCTCGCCGGCTGCGGCGGCGGCGACGACCTCGCCGGCGTCGGCACCGGCGGCACCGGTCAGATCGCCTATTCGAGCGGCCCCGTCTCGGGCTTCGGCTCGGTCATCGTCAACGGTGTCAGGTTCGACGACCGCGGTGCGCGGGTCACCGACGACGCCGGCCGGCCCCGCGACCTCGCCGCGCTGGCCATCGGCATGGTGGTCGAGGTCGACGGCCGCGTCGCCGAGGACGGCGCCACCGGTACCGCCGAACGGATCCGCATCGTCAGCGAGCTGCGGGGCCCGATCGAGTCGATCGACCTGCAGGCCGGTCGGTTCGGCGTGCTCGGCGCGGTCGTGCAGACGGGCGTCGCCACGGCCTTCCCCGATGCCCGCGGCCTGGCGGGTCTGGCGGTCGGCGCCCTGGTGGAGGTGCATGGGTTCGCCGACGTCACGGCGGCGCTGCTGCGCGCGACCCTGGTCGAGACGCCCGACGCGCCGGTGGCGGCGCGTGCGCTGAAGCTGCGCGGCACGATCGGCACGCTCGACGCGGCGACCGGCGGCTTCGTCGTCGGCGGTCTCGCCATCGACCCGCGCGGCGCGCGCGTGTCCAATGCGCCTGCCACCGGACTCCAGGCGGGGCAGGCGGTCCGGCTGGAGGGAACCGCATCGCCCCGATCGGGCGTGTGGCGACCCGACACGATCACCGTCCTGGAGGCGGGTGTCGGCGCCGGCGGCAGCGTCCGGGCCCAGATCGAAGGCACGGTGGTGGCCTTCAAGTCGGTGTCGGACCTGTGCGTGGCCGGCGTGCCGGTCGACGCGAGCGGCGCGACCTTCGTCGACGGCCTGCGCCCGGCCCAGCTCCGTGACGGGCGGCGCCTGCGCCTGATCGGCCTGACCTCGACCGACGGCCGCGTGATGGCCAAGGTCGTGCAGCCGCGCGACGACGATGCGATCGACGGCTCGGGGGAGGATGCCGTGCGGTTCGCCGGGACGATCCTGCGCTTCGCGAGCCTGGCCGACTTCCAGGTCAGAGACCGTGCGGGCCGTCGCTTCACGGTGGACGGCTCCGGGGCGACGCTGGCGCCGGGCACGACGGTCGCCGACCTGCGCCTGGGCGCTGCGGTGATGGTCGAGGGCCGTCGGGGCACCCCGTTCGCGGCGACCCTGCTGCGAGCCGTTCGCTGAGCGCCCTGCCCGGGGGGTTCAGTCGCCCGGGGTCTGCGCCTCGCGGACCACGGCCGGCGGGCGCCCGGCGAACTGCGCGAGCGCGACGCCGGCCAGCGTGATCGCCGCCCCGGCCAGCTTGACGGTCGTGAAGCGCTCGTCGGTGATCACCCACGCGACGGCGCCGGCCACCGGCGGCATCAGGTACATCAGCGGCGCGGTCCGACCGACCCCGCGTACCGCGTTGACCCAGCCCCAGACCAGCCAGCCCACGAAGGCGGACACGATCGTCGACCACATCACGCCGGCCCAGAGCAGCGGCGTCATCGCCGACCAGTCGACCCGCAGTGCGAACGGGAGCGACGCGATGACCACCAGCGGCGTCGCGGCCAGCAGCGCGTAGGTCATCACCACGATCCCGCCGTGCCGCTCGATCAGCGGCTTGGCCGCGACCGTGTAGTAGGAGAACAGGCTGGCCGCGATCAGCAGGAACAGGTCTCCCCCCGATGCGGCCCAGCTGCCGGCGAGCAGCTTGTCGGACAGGAACACCAGCACGCCGGCCAGGGCGATCGACACGCCGCCGAGTTGCGCGCCGCCGAGCCGTTCCACGCCCAGCCAGCGCAGGATCAGCAGGGTGTAGATCGGACCGCAGGCCAGGATCAGCGAACTGGAGAACGCGGTCGACCAGTGGATGCCGACGGTGACCATGCTGACGTGGACGAAATGGCCCCAGAAGCCGAGCTTCGCCAGCTGGATCAGGTCGGCGCGGGGGATGCGCGGCCAGCGCACCCCGAAGCGCCAGGTGAGCAGCGCCACCGCGCAGACCGGCATGATCAGGTAGCGCACGAACAGGAAGCCGCCCGGCGTCGCCGCGGCGTAGACCGCCTTCTGGATCGAGAAGTTGGCGCCCCACACGACGATCGTCGCGAGCGCGGCCCACAGCGCCCAGCGCTGCAGCTTCGCGGCACGGTCGACGGCGGCCGAGGCGAGCGGCGCGGCGGCGCTCAACGCGGCTCCCCGGACCCGGGCAGCGCCCGGACGAGCTTCGTCAGCAGCGCGGTCAGCTCGCGCGCCTCGGCGCCCGACAGGGGCGCCAGCAGATCGCGCTGCACCGCGGCGATCCGCGGTTCGAGCTGCGCGAGGACGTCCAGGCCGGCCGGCGTCGCCCGCAGCCGCCAGGTGCGTCGATCGGCGGCGTCGGCGACCCGCTCGACCAGCCCCTTGCCCTCGAGCCGGTCGAGCACCGTGCCGACGGTCGCCTTGTCGCAGGCGATCGCGCGGCCGATGGTCGACTGGTCGCTGCCGGGCCAGGCGCCGATCGCATGGAGCGCCGCGTACTGCACCGGCGTGAGGTCGAGGCCGGCGGCATGCATGCCGTACAGCGCGATGCCGTGCTGGTGCAGGCGGCGGATCAGGTGGCCGGGCATGTCGTGCAGCGGCATCGGCCGTGCGGACGCGCTCTCGCGCGCCGCCGCGCCGGCCGCCGCACGCGATGCCGGCGCGCGCGGGGGCGGCGTGGTCATGCAGGCAGGACAGTCCGTGAACGGATCGTCAGTGTACCTACTTTCCGTCCACGACCGGTCGGCCACGCTCCCCGTGTGGCGGCCGCGGGCCGCCCGACGGCTGCGGCGCGGCGTCTGCGGCAGCGTCCGGCCCCGCGACGAGCGCCATCGTGACCAGCAGCACCGAGTCCTGACGGGCCCTCAGGGCATGGCGCTCGCCGCCCGCGAGGTAGACGACCGCACCCGCAACCAGCCGCCGCGGCCCGCCCAGCAGCACCAGTTCCACCTCGCCACTCACGCACTGGATCGTCACCGGCCCGTAGGCGATGTGCTCGGGGACCTCCCGGCCGGACGGCAGGACCCAGCGCATCACCTCCATCAGCGGGTCGCTGACCAGCGCCACCGCGCCGGTCGGTCCCTGCCCCGCCTCGTCCGGACGGACCGCCAGCAGATCGCCCGATCGGGCATGTTCGACACTCATCGCAGCCTCCCGCCGCCGCCGGCGGCGGCACTCGCCGATCCGGCAGGCAGGTTCCGTGCGCACTGCGTCACGCCGGGCGGGGTTGAAAAGCGCCGCCCGTACCCGCATAATTAGCACTCGCAAACGGTGAGTGCTAGCAACACGACGTGGTTCCACCCGTCGCGTGCGCCTCCCGCTTCGATCCGGCGGCCCTCCCGGGCCACCGCCCCATCCCGAATCAGACCAAGACATCTTAGGAGTCAAGATCGATGAAGCTGCGTCCTTTGCACGATCGCGTGATCATCAAGCGCCTGGACAACGAGCGTAAGACCTCGTCGGGCATCGTGATTCCCGACAATGCCGCCGAGAAGCCGGACCAGGGCGAGATCCTCGCCGTCGGCAACGGCAAGGTCGGCGACGACGGCAAGGTCCGTCCGCTGGGCGTCAAGGTCGGCGACAAGGTCCTCTTCGGCAAGTATTCCGGCCAGTCCGTGAAGGTCGAGGGCGAGGAACTGCTGGTGATGCGCGAGGAAGACATCATGGCCGTGGTCGAGTAACCACGTCCCGCGCCCGGCAACCGAACATCTAGATCCAGGAGTCAGTACACATGGCAGCCAAACAAGTTTTCTTCCACGACGACGCGCGTTCGAAAATGGTCGAGGGTGTGAACATCCTCGCCAACGCGGTCAAGGTCACGCTGGGCCCGAAGGGCCGCAACGTGGTGCTCGAGCGCTCCTTCGGCGCCCCCACCGTCACCAAGGACGGTGTCTCGGTCGCGAAAGAGATCGAGCTCAAGGACAAGTTCCAGAACATGGGCGCCCAGATGGTCAAGGAAGTCGCTTCCAAGACCTCGGACAACGCCGGTGACGGCACCACCACCGCCACCGTGCTCGCCCAGGCGATCGTGCGCGAAGGCATGAAGTACGTGGCCGCGGGCATGAACCCGATGGACCTGAAGCGCGGCATCGACAAGGCCGTGATCTCCCTGACCGAAGAGCTCAAGAAGATCACCAAGCCCTGCACGACGACGAAAGAGATCGCCCAGGTCGGCTCGATCTCGGCCAACTCGGACGTCGAGATCGGCACGATCATCGCCGACGCGATGGAGAAGGTCGGCAAGGAAGGCGTCATCACCGTCGAGGACGGCAAGTCGCTGAACAACGAGCTCGACGTCGTCGAAGGCATGCAGTTCGACCGCGGCTACCTGTCGCCCTACTTCATCAACAACCCCGACAAGCAGGTCGCGGTGCTGGAGGATCCGTTCGTGCTGCTGCACGACAAGAAGATCTCCAACATCCGTGAGCTGCTGCCGGTGCTGGAGCAGGTCGCGAAAGCCGGCCGTCCGCTGCTGATCGTCGCCGAGGAAGTCGAAGGCGAGGCGCTGGCGACCCTGGTCGTCAACAACATCCGCGGCATCCTGAAGACCGTCGCCGTCAAGGCCCCGGGCTTCGGCGACCGTCGCAAGGCGATGCTCGAGGACATGGCCATCCTGACCGGCGGCACCGTGATCGCCGAGGAAGTGGGCCTGACGCTCGAGAAGGCCACCCTGAACGACCTGGGCCGCTGCAAGCGCGCCGAGATCGGCAAGGAGAACACCACGCTGATCGACGGCGCCGGCGATGCGAAGGCCATCGAAGCCCGCGTCAAGGCCATCCGTGCCCAGATCGAGGAAGCCACCAGCGACTACGACCGCGAGAAGCTCCAGGAGCGTGTCGCGAAGCTGGCCGGCGGCGTCGCGGTGATCCGCGTCGGCGCGGCGACCGAAGTCGAGATGAAAGAGAAGAAGGCCCGTGTCGAAGACGCGCTGCACGCGACCCGTGCCGCCGTCGAAGAGGGCATCGTCGCCGGCGGCGGCGTGGCCCTGCTGCGTGCCCGCTCGACCATCTCGGTCAAGGGCGACAACGCCGACCAGGACGCCGGCATCAAGATCGTGCTGCGCGCGATCGAGGAGCCGCTGCGTCAGATCGTCGCCAACTGCGGCGACGAGCCGAGCGTCGTCGTGGCCAAGGTCCTCGAGGGCAAGGGCAACTTCGGCTGGAACGGTGCCGATGGCTCGTACGGCGACCTGGTGCAGATGGGCGTGGTCGATCCGACCAAGGTGACCCGGATGGCGCTGCAGAACGCCGCGTCCGTCGCGTCGCTGATGCTCACCACCGACGCGATGATCGCCGAGGCGCCGGAAGACAAGCCGGCCGGTGGCGGCATGGGCGGCGGCATGGGCGGCATGGGTGGGATGGGCGGCATGGGCGGCATGGACATGTAATCGTCCCTGTCGCGGGGCCGGCGACCTGCCGGCCCGCTGCGATCGCACGAAAGGGCCCGACGCGAGTCGGGCCCTTTTTTCATGCGGCCCGGGCGGCGCTCAGCGCTCGGGCATCACCCGTAGCCCGATCCAGGCGGCCAGGGTGATCGCGTTGACGGGCACCGTCAGCACGCAGGGCACGAAGCACAGCAGCACGAGCACGGTCGGCGCATGCGGCTCGACCGTCCAGCCGAGCACGAAGCTCAGCAGCCCGAGCAGCGTCCAGCGCCTCAGGTAGGTCGGCAGCCACACCGAGCGGGCCTGATTGTGGCGGCGTGCGGCCGCGCGCTCGAACAGGTTGCCGCGGTTCACGTCGTGGAACAGCCACCCGTAGAACCAGTAGCGGTACAGCAGTTGGGCGAGGGTCGGTGTCTGCACGATCGCGCTCCGTCTCGGTGTCCCACATCGGACTATGGCCTGCAGGGGCACGCAAGCCAGAACCGTGCTCGCCTCGTCCGGACGGGCGTGGCTCCGAAGGGGCCGATGTCCGCCCGCAGCACGCAACCGTCCGTGCGTCGGTGACGGACCGCACGCTCGCCCTGTCGACCCTGACCGCCGGTCGGCCGATCGGCTCCGTCCGTCTCCGACAGACCCCCGCCCGGCGTCCGCCCGTCCGTCGGCATGCGCCGACCGTCGATGTCCGGCTGTCCGAGCCCGATGCAGCCCTTACGGTCCGGTCAACGTGACATTTTTGCAACGGAGTGTGCCGTGATGCAGGGAACGTCGATGAGGGTCCTGGCGACCCTCCTGGTGAGCGGATGGCTCGTCGGATGCGGCTCGGGCGGAGGCTCGGACACCAGCGCGGGGCCGGCCGATGCCGCGGCCGCCGCAGCCGCAGCGGCGGCCGCCGCAGCGGCGGGCGGGGCCGATCTCGGGCCGGCCACCGATCCGCCGGCGACCAAGGCCGCCGCCGCGCGCTTCCTGTCGCAGGTCAGCTTCGGCCCGAACGCCACGGCGATCGACGGCCTGATGTCGAGCGGCTACTCGCGCTGGGTCGACCAGCAGCTCGCCAAGCCCGCCGGCACGCCGCATCTCGACTACTTCGCGGCCCGGACCGCGGAACTCGACGAAGGCGAGACACCCTCCGAGAGCTGGGTCTACGAGAGCTTCTGGCGGACCGCCATCACGGCCGACGACCAGCTGCGCCACCGGGTCGCGTTCGCGCTGTCGCAGATCTTCGTGATCTCGCTGGCCGACGACACGGTCAACGACCATCCGCGCGGCGTCGCCGGCTACCTCGACATGCTCGGACGCAATGCGTTCGGCAATTTCCGCACGCTGCTCGAGGACGTGTCGCTCCATCCGATGATGGGCATCTACCTGACCCACCTGCGCAACCAGAAGGGCGACCTCGCGGTGGGACGCGTGCCCGACGAGAACTACGCGCGGGAGGTGATGCAGCTGTTCTCGATCGGGCTCTACGAGCTCAACCTCGACGGCACGGTCAAGCTCGATTCGCGCAACGAGCCGATCGACACCTACACGATCGAGGACGTGGTCGGCCTCGCCCGCGTCTTCACCGGCTTCTCCTGGGCCGGACCGGACAGCTCCAACGCACGCTTCTTCGGCACGATCTCGATCACCGACCGGGACATCCTGCCGATGCGCGGCTACCCGAACTTCCACGAGTCGGGCGCGAAGACCTTCCTCGGCACCACCGTCACCGCGAGCACGCCCGAGGCGAGCCTGAAGGCCGCGCTCGACCGGCTCTTCGCCCATCCGAACGTCGGGCCGTTCATCGGCCGCCAGCTGATCCAGAAGCTGGTCACCAGCAACCCCAGCCCGGCCTACGTGGCGCGTGTCGCGACGGTCTTCAACGACAACGGACAAGGCGTGCGCGGCGACCTGAAGGCCGTGGTCCGCGCGATCCTGCTCGACGCCGAGGCGCGCGACGACGCGGCCGCCGGCGCCGCGGCGGCCGGCAAGGTACGCGAGCCGGTGCTGCGGGTGGCGGCCTGGATGCGTGCGTTCGACGCGAAGTCGACCACCGGACGCTTCCTGGTCGGCGTCACCGACGATCCGGTCGGCAGCATCGGCCAGACGCCGCTGCGCGCGCCCTCGGTGTTCAACTTCTTCAGGCCGGGCTACGTGCCGCCGAACACCTCGATCGCCCAGGCCAAGCTGGTCTCGCCGGAGATGCAGAACACGCAGGAGACCAGTGTCGCGGGCTGGCTCAACACGATGCGCAACGTCGTGCCCAACGGCTTCGGCAACAACCCGCCGAACGACTCCAAGCGCGACGTCCAGCCGGACTACGCCGACGAGCTCGCGATCGCCGACAACGCGGCGGCACTGGTCGACCGGGTGGCGCTGCTGCTGACCGCCGACCGCATGCCCGCCTCGGTGCGCCAGCAGATCACCGCCGCGGTCGCCTCCATCAACGTCGCGATCAGCAACCCGACGAACCTCGAGACGGCGCGCAAGAACCGCGTCCACCTCGCGGTGTTCCTCGCGGTCGCATCGCCCGAATTCATCGTGCAGAAATGAGCCGCCGAAGGACCGACGACATGAAGCGAATCGACGCCTCCCGACGACACTTCCTGCGGACCGCCGCAGCCACCTCCCTCGTGGGCCCCGGCGCGGGCTTCGCGCTGAACCTGGCGACGATGGCCGCGGCGCAGGCGCAGCCGGCACCCGGCTACCGCGCGCTGATCTGCGTGTTCCTCAACGGCGGCAACGACCAGGGCAACATGGTCCTCGCCACCGATCCGGGCTCCTGGGCCGAGTACCGCAAGGCCCGCATCACCGCGCCCTCGCCGATCGCGCTGCCCGAGGTGGGCGCCGCGGGCGGCGTCCTGCCGATCGTGCCGAACACCGCGCAGGCGGGCCGTGCCTTCGCGGTCCACCCGTCGATGGGCGGGCTGGTCAACGAGTTCAACGCCGGGCGCGTGGCCGTGATCCCGAACGTCGGCACGCTCGTCGAGCCGATCACCAAGGCCCAGTGGGACGCGCGCAACCGGCGCACGCCGGCGCAGCTCTTCTCGCACAACGACCAGGCCTCGACCTGGCAGGCGATGCGGCCCGAGGGGGCGCGCATCGGCTGGGGCGGACGCATGGGCGACCTGCTCGCCTCGATGAACACGTACACCAACTTCACCGCGATCTCCGCCTCCGGCAACGCGGTGTTCCTGTCGGGCGAGACGGTGCTGCAGTACCAGGCGAGCAGCGCCGGCGCGGTCTCGATCGGCGGCCTGACCGGCAGCCTCTTCGGATCCACCGCGGCCACCAACCCGTTGCGCTCGATCGTCACCGGCGACCGCGGCAACCTCTTCGAGAACGAGCATGCGAAGGTGGTCAAGCGTGCGATCGACGCGCAGGTCGCGCTGACGACGAACATGGTGCCCACCGCGAGCCTGCCGGCGCCTCCCGCCAACAACAGCCTCGCCAACCAGCTGCTGACCGTGGCCCGCATCATCGGCGCGCGCGGTGCGCTCGGGATCCAGCGGCAGGTGTTCTACGTCACCCTCGGCGGCTTCGACACGCACGACAACCAGACCGCCAACCATGCGGTGCTGATGCAGCGGCTCTCCGAGGCCATCGTCTACTTCAATGCGCTGATGGCCGATCCCGACGTCAACGCGGTCAACGAGACGACCCTGTTCACCGCGTCGGAGTTCGGGCGCACGCTGACGAGCAACGGCGACGGCACCGACCACGGCTGGGGGGCGCACCACTTCGTGGCCGGCGGCGCGGTGCGCGGCAAGGAGATGTACGGCGCATTCCCGACCATCGGCGTGAACACCGTCGACGACGTCGGCCAGGGCCGGCTTCTGCCGAAGCTGTCCGTCGACCAGTACGCCGGCACGCTCGCGAAGTGGTTCGGGCTGAGCGACCCGCAGATCGCCACGATCTTCCCGAACATCGTCAACTTCGCGTCGCGCGACCTCGGGTTCATGAACCCCTGAGGCCGCCGGGCGCGGGCCGCGCGGCGCCGGACCGGGGCCGCGCGGCGGGCCCTATCGGCGCTCGCGGGTGAGCATCGGCTCGGCGTCGAAGATCCGCGCGTCCATCGTGCGCAGCGGCTCGGCGACCCGGACGCCGGGCGGGCAGAACGCCAGCACCTGCTCGCGCACGTCGATGCCGGGCGCGACCTCGGTCAGCGTCAGCACGCCGTCGCGCATCTCGAAGACCGCGCGCTCGGTGATGTAGAGGATCCGCCGGCCGAGCGACGCCACGTAGGCGGCATCGAAGGTCAGGTGCGAGACCGCCGGCACCACCTTGGCGACCCGGCCCTCGTGCACGATCCGCAGCCGACCGTCGGCGGCAGCGACCTGCAGGCCGCCCGCGGTCAGCGTGCCCATGAACACCACCTCGCGGGCGCTCTGCGTGATGTTGATGAAGCCGCCGACACCCGAGACGATGCGCGATTCGCCCTCGCCGAAGAGGCTGACGTTGACGTTGCCCCGCACGTCGAGCTCGGCCAGCCCGAGGAAGGCGAGATCGATGCCGCCGCCGTCGTAGAAGTCGAACTGTGCCGGATGGTCGACCACGGCCTCGGGGTAGGCCGACGCGCCGAACGACAGGCCGTCGGCGGGCGTGCCGCCGATCGGCCCGGCCTCGACGGTCAGCGTGAAGCCCGAGACGCCCTCCTCGTCGGCCACCGCGCCGATGCCGGCCGGCATGCCGACGCCGAGGTTCACCACGCGCGGACGGCGGGCGACCAGCTCGAGCAGCGCCCGCCGCTGCACGATCTTGCGGGCATCGAGCGGTGCCGGCGCGCGCCGCGGCGCCTCGTGGCCCGGGCCGCGCCACGACGTGTAGTACGCCGGGTTGTCGGCCTCGGCGAAGGTCATCATGTGCTCGTCGTCGTGCTCGGCGATCACGACGTGGTCGATCAGGATGCCGGGCACCTTCACCGCATGCAGGTTCTCGTGGCGCTCGACGATGCGCCGTGCCTGCGCGATCACGATGCCGCCACTGTTGCGCGCGGCCTGCGCGATCGCGAGCAGCTCGTGGTGGAAGGCCTCGTTCTCGGTCGCGAGGTTGCCGCGCGCATCGACCGAGGTGCCGCGGATCAGCGCGACGTCGATCGGGAACGACGGGTAGAGCAGCCAGCGCTCGCCGCGCAGTTCGAGCGACTCGACGTAGCGGCGCGCGCCGATGCGCGCCGCCTCGCGGCCGACGTCGTTGATCGCGCCGCCGTCGAGCCGCGGATCCACGAAGGTGTGCAGGCCGATCTTGGTGATCACGCCGGGCTTGCCGCCCGCGATCGCGCGGTAGAGCTGCGTGATCACGCCCTGCGGCAGGTTGTAGGCCGCGCAGCGCTCCTCGAGCGCCAGCGCCGACAGCTTCGGGGCCGAGCGCCAGTGGCCGCCGACGATGCACGCGGTCATGCCGGCGTGCCCGAAGTGGTTCACGCCCCGGTGACCGCGGTCGCCCTGCCCGGCCGAGTACACCAGCGTCAGGTCGGCCGGCGCGCCCTCGGCGAGGAAGCGGCGCTCGAGGGCCGCGGTCACCGCCTCGGCGTGGCCGCAGCCGACGAAGCCGGCGCTCGCGACGGTCGCGCCGCTGCGCACGAGGGCTGCGGCTTCGGTGGCGGACAGCAGGTTCAAGGCGGGGTCTCCGGGTGGCTGGGGGTCGCGTCGCACGACACCCCCATCCACCGGAGCCGGCCGCACGCCCGGCCGTCCGCGACCGGGAGCGCGATTGTCCCGAAAAACCGCGCCAGTGTCGCGCCTACACGGCCCGGATCGGGATCGGCGCCCGCGCCGGCCGGTCGCCGTGCCCGCGCCAGGCCGCCAGCCGCTCGTTCCATTCGGCGCGCACCCGCTCGAGGTGCCGCTCCTTCACGTGACCGTAGCCGCGGATCTGCTCGGGCAGCTTCGCGAGCGCCACCGCCTGCGCATGGTTGGACGCGTCGAGTCCGGTGAGGAGCTCGTCGACGAGCGCCTCGTACTCGCCGATCAGCGCCCGCTCGGTGCGACGCTCGGCCGTCCGTCCGAACGGATCGAGCACGGTGCCCCGCAGGACCTTGAGCTTCGAGAGCACGCGCAGCGCGGGCAGCATCCACGGGCCGAACTCGCGCTTGAGCGGCATGCCGGTGGTCGGATCGACCTTCGGGAGGATCGGCGGCGCCATGTGGAACCGGATCTGCCAGTCGCCCTCGAACTGCTCGCGGATCGATGCGACGAACGCCGGATCGGCATGCAGGCGCGCGACCTCGTACTCGTCCTTGTAGGCCATCAGCTTCGAGAGGCCGCGCGCGACCGCCTCGGTCAGCCGCCAGGCGCCCGCCGTGCCGACGCGATCGCCCTCGACGCGGCGCACCCGCTCGATGCGCGCGCGGAAGCGCTCCGCGTACGCCGCGTCGCCCCATGCGGTCAGCAGCGCGACCCGCCGGGCGATCAGTTCGTCGAGATCGGATTCCGACCGCACACGACCGACCGGGCGCCGCAGCTCGATGACCTTCGCGCTCGACGGCGGCTGCGCGAGGCGCCTCACGGCCTGCGGATCGTGGGCGAAGCGCCGCCCCCACAGGAAGGCGTCGAGGTTGCGGGCCACCGACACGCCGTTGAGCTCGATCGCACGTTCGATCGCGGCCCGGGTGAGCGGCAGCCAGCCCTTCTGCCAGGCGTAGCCGAGCAGCAGCGGGTTCGTGTAGAGGCTGTCGCCGAGCAGCGCGGTCGCGACGTCGTTGGCATCGACGAACTCGACATCCTCTTCGCCGGCGGCCTCGAGCACGTTGCGCCGCAGCGCCTCCGCCGGCAGCGACCAGTCGGGGTCGCGCAGGAAATCGGAGGTCGGCGCGACGTTGGCGTTGATCACCGCGCGGGTCACCCGCGTGCGCATCTTGGCGAGCGCCTCGTTGCCCGCCGCGACCACCAGGTCGCAGCCGATCACCAGGTCCGCCTCGCCGGTGGCGATCCGCGTGGAATGGAGCTCGTCGGGCCGCGTCGCGATCTGGACGTGGGAGAACACCGCGCCCCCCTTCTGCGCCAGCCCCGCCATGTCGAGCACCGAGATGCCCTTGCCCTCGAGGTGCGCGGCCATGCCGATCAGCTGCCCGATCGTGACGACGCCGGTGCCGCCCACGCCGGTGACGAGCACCCCGTAGGTCCGGTTGCCGGACTCGCCGATGGCGACGAACCGCGCCGGCTCGGGCAGCTCGCGCAGCGATTCGGGCAGGGCGTCGGCCAGGGAGTGGGCGGCCGCGCCCGCACCCGAGGTCGCCGGCTTGCGCCCGGCCCGCAGGCTGCCGCCCTCGACGGTGACGAAGCTCGGGCAGAAGCCCTTCACGCAGGAATAGTCCTTGTTGCACGAGGACTGGTTGATGCGCCGCTTGCGGCCGAACTCGGTCTCGACAGGCTCGACCGACACGCAGGCCGACTGCACGCTGCAGTCGCCGCAGCCTTCGCAGACCGCCTCGTTGATCACGACCCGCTTGGCCGGATCGGGGAAGCCCGGCTTGCCGTCGACGATCTTCTTGCGGCGCCGGCGCTTCTCGCTCGCGCAGGTCTGGTCGTAGACGAGCACCGTGCAGCCCGGCACCTCGCGCAGCCGGCGCTGCACGGCGTCGAGCTCGTCGCGATGGTGGATCTCGACGCCGTCGAACGGGGCCCGCCCCTTCACCGTGTCGTACTTCTCCGGCTCGTCGGTGACGACGGCGACCTGCACCGCGCCCTCGGCCCGCACCTGCGCGACGATCTGCGGCACGGTGAGCACGCCGTCGTGCGGCTGGCCGCCGGTCATCGCGACCGCGTCGTTGAACAGGATCTTGTAGGTGATGTTCACCTTCGCGGCGATCGAGGCGCGGACCGCGAGCAGACCCGAATGGAAGTACGTGCCGTCGCCGAGGTTCGCGAAGATGTGCGTCTCGTCGGTGAACGGCGCCTGCCCGATCCAGGGCACGCCCTCCCCGCCCATCTGCGTGAAGGTCTCGGTGCGCCGCTCGGGCATCCAGATCGCCATGTAGTGGCAGCCGATCCCGGCCACCGCGCGCGAGCCCTCGGGCACGCGCGTGGAGGTGTTGTGCGGGCAGCCCGAGCAGAAGGTCGGCGTGCGCACCGCGGTGACGTGCGGCTCGGCGAGCGCACGCTCCTTGGCCTCGATGATCGCGATCCGCGACTCGATGCGCGCGCGGATGTCCTGCGGCAGCCCGCTCGATCCGTCCGGCAGCGCGCCGCCCAGCTTGGGCGCGAACTGGCCCGGGTTCAGCAGCCGCGCGGCGATCGCCTTGGCGATGATCGCGGGCGACAGCTCGCCCAGCCCGGGCAGCAGCCACTGGCCCTGCGGCATCGCCCATTCGCCGCCGCGGCCGTCCTTCTCGTCGAACTTGCCGTAGACGCGCGGACGCACGTCGTCGCGCCAGTTGTAGAGCTCCTCCTTGATCGCGTACTCGAGCACCTGGCGCTTCTCCTCGACGACCAGGATCTCGTCGAGACCGGTGGCGAACTCGCGCACGGTCGCGGCCTCGAGCGGCCACACCACGCCGCACTTGAAGACCCGGATGCCGAGCCGCGCGCAGGCCTCGGCATCGAGCCCGAGCTCGTCGAGGGCCTGCATCGTGTCGAGATGGGCCTTGCCCGCGGTGACGATGCCGAACCACGCGTGCGGCGAGTCGATCACCGTGTGGTTCAGGCGGTTGGCGCGCACGTAGGCGAGCGCGGCGTACCACTTGTAGTTGAAGAGCCGCGCCTCCTGCGCCAGCGGCGTGTCGGGCCAGCGGATGTTCAGGCCGAACGGGTCCTCGTGCGGATAGGCGAACTCGTCGGGGATCACGATCCGCACGCGGTCGGGGTCGACCTCGACCGAGGCCGACGCCTCGACCACCTCGGTCACGGTCTTCATCGCGACCCACAGGCCCGACCAGCGCGACATCGCCCAGCCGTGCAGCCCGAGGTCGAGGTACTCCTGCACCGTGGAGGGGTAGAACACCGGCAGCCCGCAGGCCTTGAAGACGTGGTCGGACTGGTGCGGCAGCGTCGAACTCTTGGCGCCGTGGTCGTCGCCGGCGAGCACCAGCACGCCACCGTGCCGCGAGGTGCCGGCCGCGTTGGCGTGCTTGAACACGTCGCCCGAGCGGTCCACGCCCGGCCCCTTGCCGTACCACATGGAGAACACGCCGTCGACGTTCGCACCGGGCGTCATCGTCACCTGCTGGGTGCCCCAGACGGCGGTGGCGGCGAGTTCCTCGTTGAGCCCAGGCTGGAAGACGATCCGGTGCCTCTTCAGGTGATCGCGCGCCTTCCACAGCGCCTGGTCGACGCCGCCGAGCGGCGACCCCCGGTAGCCGGAGATGAAGCCGGCGGTGTTCAGCCCGTCGCGTCGGTCGCGCTCGCGCTGCAGCATCGGCAGGCGGACCAGCGCCTGGGTGCCGGACATGAAGGCCCGGCCGCGCTCGAGCGCGTACTTGTCGTCGAGGGTGACCTCGCGCAGCGCGCGGTCGAGGTGGGCGTGCAGCACGGGGTCGAGCGGGGCGTTCATCGCGCGTCTCCTGGTTCCGCAGATCGTGTCTCGGTGCCCCGCGGCGGACCTTCGGACCGCCGCGGGCGTTCGTCGCCGCTCGTGACGGCGCGAACGTCGATGGTACGGCAGGCCCTCACGGATCGCAGCCCCCGCGCCGGTACAGCCGCCGGATGCTGGCCCGGTACGGCGGCGGCCCGGCCGGTGGCCGCAGGGCGGCGCCGTACGGTCGACCGCCGTCACACCCGTGTCATCCGACGTTCACCGCGCTGTCACGCTCGCCTCCCAGACTCCGGCGTTCCCACACCGGAGACTTCGCATGACGATTCACGACGACGCTGTCACGAACCCCTCGAACGGCCCTCACCTGAACGATCTCGTCGACGCTCGGATCGAGGATGCCGGGCGTCGCGGACTGCTGCGCGGCAGCCTGGGGCTGTCCGCGATGTCCTTCCTCGGCGGCGCCACCGGCCTGCTGGCCGGCTGCGGCAGCGACGATTCGCCCGCGCCCACCGCGGTGGCCGGCACCACCCAGACCGCTCCCGCCGCGCTGGCCCGCCCGAGCGCCCTCGGCTTCACGCCGGTCGCCAAGTCGGTCGCCGACTCGGTGAGCGTGACCGCGGGCTATACCGCGACGCCGATCTTCAGGCTCGGCGATCCGATGACCGCCGCGACCACCGCGTACAAGAACGACGGCACCGACCCGGCCGCGAGCTTCGCGACCCGTGCCGGCGATCATCACGACGGCATGCACTTCTTCCCGCTGGACGCGAACGGCCAGCGCAGCACCACCGCGTCCGACCGCGGGCTGCTCGTGATCAACCACGAGGCCATCACGCCGGCGTTCCTGCACCCGGCCGGCCAGACCATCACCGGCACGGGCAATGCCGCGGTGCGCACGTCGGCCGAGGAAGTGCTGCGCGAGTACTACGTGCACGGCGTCGCGGTCGTCGAGGTCCGCCGCGCCGCCAACGGCACCTGGTCCTACGTGCAGAACTCGTCGTTCAACCGCCGCATCCACACGCTGACCGACATCGTGCTCGCCGGCCCGGCGGGACGCACGGCGCTGATGGCGACGAAGTACTCGCCCGACGGCTCGCGCACGCGCGGCACGCTCAACAACTGCGGCAACGGCTACACCCCGTGGGGCACCTACCTGACCGCCGAGGAGAACTGGGCGGGCTACTTCCGCCGGATCGCCGCGGTCGACGACCCCAAGCGCAACGCGAAGGAAAAGGCCCAGAACGCGCGCTACGGCGTCGCGGGCACGGGCCGAGAGCTGTGGGCCACGGTCACCCCGGACACCGGTGACGACCTGTACGGCCGCTGGAACGCCGAGGTGCGTGCCGGCACGCCCGCCGGCGACTACCGGTTCGCGCCGCACACCTACGGCTGGATCGTCGAGATCGACCCGTACGCCCCCACCTCGCCGGTCAAGAAGCGCACCGCCCTCGGCCGCTTCGCCCACGAAGGCGCCTGGCCCGCCAAGGCCGTGGTCGGCAAGCCGGTCGTGTTCTACATGGGCTGCGACTCGCGCAACGAGTACATCTACAAGTTCGTCTCGGCGCGCAACTGGGATGCGGCCGACGCCAACGGCGGCATCGCGGCCGGCGACAAGTACATGGACGACGGCAAGCTCTACGTCGCCCGCTTCAACGCCGACGGCACCGGCACCTGGCTGGAGCTGAAGTTCGGCACCGGCCCGCTCACCGCCGCCAACACGAACTACTCGTTCAGCGACCAGGCCGACGTGCTGATCAACGCCCGGATCGCCGCCGACGCGGTCGGCGCGACGAAGATGGACCGTCCGGAGTGGGGCGCCGTCGATCCGGTCACCGGCGCGGTCTACATGACGCTGACCAACAGCAACGCGTCCAGCCGCACGCTGGCCTCGACCGACGCGGCGAACCCGCGCCACTACAACGACGTCAAGGGCACCTCGACCAACCAGTTCGGCAACCCGAACGGCCACATCGTTCGCTGGCTGGAGCCGAACGGCGACACCTCCGCGACCACGTTCGCCTGGGACATCTTCCTGTTCGGCGCGCGGGCGACGGCGAACGCCGCCAACGTGAACCTGTCCGGCCTGACCGCCGAGAACGACTTCTCGAGCCCCGACGGCCTGTGGTTCAGCAACAAGGGCGTGTGCTGGATCCAGACCGACGATGGTGCCTACACCGACGTGACCAACTGCATGCTGCTCGCGGCCCTGCCGGGCACCGTCGGCGACGGCACGACGAAGACGGTGACCAACACCGACGCGACCGGCGCCACCAAGCAGGTCACCACCCGCGTCGGCGCGGCACCCGGCACGGCGAAGCTGCGCCGCTTCCTGGTCGGTCCGAAGGACTGCGAGATCACGGGCCTGGCGGAGACGCCCGACGGACAGACGCTGTTCATCAACATCCAGCACCCGGGCGAGGACACGCCGAACTCGGCGATCGGGACGCCGTCCGCGTACACCAGCCACTGGCCGGACGGCGGCCTGTCGCGGCCGCGATCGGCGACCCTGGCGATCACGAAGAATGGCGGGGGGGTCGTGGGGCTCTGAGTGTCGGCGGCGTCGGACGGTGCGAACCGACCGACGCCGGATCCGGCTGCGGGTGTCTGCAGCCGCTTGGGCCGTCGCCGGGAGGGGGTTCCCGTCGGCGGCCATCTTTTTCGGAGCCGCTCAGGCCGCGGGCCGCCTCGCCGGGAGCAGCACGCTCGCGATGGCCACCAGCACGCACGCGAGTGCGAGCCAGTCGTGCCAGGTCGGCCGTTCGCCGAGCAGCGCCATCCCCGAGAACAGCCCGACCACCGGGATCAGCATCACCGACAGGCTGCTGGCCACCGGGGGCAGGATCGTCGCCAGGCGGAACCACAGGAGCTGGGAGACGCCGAACACCATGAACACGTTGTAGACGATCGCCCACCACTCGACCGTGTCCGGCCAGCGCACCCACATCTGGCGCTCGGTCAGCCAGGCGATCGCGCCGGACGTGACCAGCGCCATCAGCAGCATCCAGAAGGTCAGCACGACCACCGGCTCGGTCAGCCTGCGCCGGCGCATCAGCTGCGTGCCCAGGCCCCAGGCGGCCGCCGCGCCCAGCATGAACAGCGTGCCCAGCGGCCGCCCGGTCAGCGTCGCGAGCTCGCTGCCCAGCAGCAGCGCGACCGCGCCGAACGCGGCGAGCACGCCGAGCCCCATCCGGGCGTCGAGTCGGTCCCGATACAGCAGCCAGCCGAACAGCGCCGTCCAGACCGGCATCGTGTAGCCGAGGATCGCCGCCCGCCCGGAGGACAGCAGCTTGACCCCCCAGATGGCCAGCACGTACCAGATCACCACGTTGGTCAGCCCCAGCAGCACGAGCTCGGGCCAGTGCTCGCGGCGGACCCTGAGCGAATGGCCCTGGGCTCTCGCCACGAGGGCCAGCAGGACCACGCCGCCCGCCATGCACAGCACGCGGAAGGTGATCGGGGCGAAGTCGCGCACGCCCGCCTTCATCACCGGCCAGTTCACCCCCCAGAGCACCGTGAGTACGACGAGCAGCAGCAGATCCTTGCGGGACAGGGCGACGGGCATGGAGCGAGGGGTCGGCGGGTTCCGGCGGCGAGCCGAGGATCAGGCGGCGCGGTCACGCTGCACCGCGGCGCTGCGGCCGGGGTCGGGCGGGTAGAATCCGGCCGCGATGACAGCCTCGTTCACAGTGTCGCTCAGGGAGGCCTGGGCCCGTTCCGATTCGCTGCTGTGCGTCGGCCTCGATCCCGACCCCGCGCGCATCCCGCCGCACCTCGTCCGGCACCCCGACGCGATCCTGCGCTTCTGCACCGAGATCGTCGACGCCACGGCCGACCTCGTCTGCGCGTTCAAGCCGCAGATCGCCTACTTCGCCGCGCAGCGTGCCGAGGACCAGCTCGAGGCGCTGATCGCGCACATCCACGACCGCCACCCCGGCGTGCCGGTCGTGCTCGACGCCAAGCGCGGCGACATCGGCTCGACCGCGGAGCAGTACGCCCGCGAGGCCTTCGAGCGCTACCGGGCCGACGCGGTCACGGTGAACCCGTACATGGGCTTCGACTCGATCGAGCCCTGGCTGGCGCACGCCGGCCGCGGCGTGATCCTGCTGTGCCGCACCTCGAATCCGGGCGGCGCCGACCTGCAGTCGCTGGACGTCGGCGGGGAGCGCCTCTACGAGCGCGTGGCGCGCCTGGCCGCCGGCGCCTGGAACACCGGGGGCGAACTCGGCCTGGTGGTCGGTGCGACCGTGCCCGCCGAACTCGCTCGGGTGCGGGCGCTGGCCCCCGGCCTGCCGCTGCTGGTCCCCGGCATCGGGGCCCAGGGCGGCGACGTCGCCGCCACCGTCGCCGCCGGGCGGGACGCCGCCGGCGCCGGGATGATGATCAACTCGTCGCGGGCGATCCTCTATGCCGGTGGCGGCGAGGACTTCGCCCAGGCCGCCCGGCGGGCTGCCGCGGACACCCGCGACGCGATCAACCAGTACCGCGTTTCCTGACACCGGGCTTACACTGAACACTCCCGGGCCAAGGTCGACACGCCGATGAGGGTGCTGCTCGCCGAAGACGATTCCGTGCTCGCGGACGGCCTGTGCCGTTCGCTGCGCAAGGGGGGCTATGCGGTCGACTGGGTCGGCACCGGCAGCGAGGCCGATGCCGCCCTGACCGCCCAGCCCTACGACCTGCTGATCCTGGACCTCGGCCTGCCCAAGCTCGCCGGCATGGACGTCCTCAAGCGGCTGCGGGCGCGCGAGGCGAGCGTGCCGGTGCTGATCCTCACCGCCGCCGACTCGGTCGAGCAGCGGGTGCGCGGCCTGGACCTGGGCGCCGACGACTTCATGGCCAAGCCGTTCGCGCTGTCCGAACTCGAGGCACGGGTGCGGGCCCTGGTCCGGCGCGCCAACGGCGCGGGCTCGAACCTCGTGCGGCTCGGCGACCTGACCTTCGATCAGAGCGGTCGCACCGCCACGCTGCACGGTGCCGCGCTCGAGCTGTCGGCGCGCGAGACCGGCCTGCTCGAAGTGCTGCTGTCGCGGGTCGGACGACTGGTCAGCAAGGAGCAGATCGTCGACCACCTCTGCGAGTGGGGCGACGAGGTCAGCCACAACGCGATCGAGGTCTACATGCACCGGCTTCGCAAGAAGCTCGAGGGCGCCGGAATCCGGATCGCCACGGTGCGCGGCCTCGGATACTGCCTGGAGCGGCCGCCGGAAGGCGTCGCGAAGCCCTGAGCATCCCGCCGGCGACGACACGGCCCGCGGTCGAGCACACCGTCGACCGCCGCCGGACACCGCGTCGACCCGCCTCGCGCGGACTGTGGGCACTGGTACACCCCGGGCGCGGCAACCTGCGCGACCTGCTCGACACCAACGAACGTCCGTACGCCCCGATCTTCGGCGACGACGACGACGACGCGACCGAAGCGGCCCCCGCGCGGCGCCGCGTCCGCGAGCCGGTGCCTCCCGCCGACCCGCAGCAGCCGGCGCCCGCCGTCGCCGGTGCCGCCGCCGACGGCACCGCCACCGCCGCCGGCCGCAGCACCGGAGGGCGCATCTGGGCAGGCGGCTGGCGGCGCCGTCGCATCCGGCGCGCCGACGCCGACGCGCTCGAGCAGCGTTCGCTGTTCGGCGAGATCCTCGACTGGATGTTCGCGCCGCTGCTGCTGCTCTGGCCGCTGTCGGTCGCCGTCACCTTCCTCATCGCCCGCTCGCTCGCCGACGCGCCCTTCGACCGCGCCCTCGACGACCGCACCGAGGCGCTGGCCCAGCAGGTCCGCATCGCGTCCGACCGCATCGTCGTGCTGCTGCCGCGCGCCGCGCGCGACTTCCTCGCCGCCGACGAGGAGGACGTCGTCTATTTCCAGGTGATCGGTGCGCGCGGCCAGCTGCTCGCCGGAGAAGCCGACCTGCCCCGTCCGGGCCTCTACGACTTCCCCGTCCCGGGCAAGGTCAAGCTTCGGACCGCCGGCTACCGCGGCGACCAGGTGCGGATCGGCTACCTGTACATCGACGTGACCGACGGGCAGGAGATCGAGCAGGTGCTGGTGCAGGTGGCCGAGACCCTCGACAAGCGGACCCGGCTGGCCAACGAGATCATCAAGGGCGTGATCTTTCCGCAGTTCATGATCCTGCCGGTCGCGGTGCTGCTCGTCTGGTTCGGCCTGTCGCGCGGCCTGGCGCCGCTGAAGTCGCTGCAGCGGCGCATCCGCGACCGCGAGCCCGACGACCTGTCGCCGATCGACCCGCGCGGCGCGCCCGAGGAGATCGCCCCGCTGGTCGACGCGTTCAACGACCTGCTCGAGCGTCTGCAGACCACGATCGGCGTGCAGAAGCGCTTCATCGCCGATGCCGCGCATCAGATGAAGACCCCTCTCGCCGGACTCAGCACCCAGAGCGAGCTCGCGCTGCGCGAGCGCGACCCGGCCGAGCTGCGCCGTACCCTCGAGCAGATCGCCCGCGGCTCGCAGCGGGCCGCGCACCTGGTGAGCCAGCTGCTGTCGCTCGCCCGGACCGAGAACCTGCGCGAGGCCGCCACGCTGGCGCCGCTCGACCTCGCCGCCTTCGCGCGCGAGGTCGTCACCGACTGGGTGCCGGCAGCGCTCGAGCGCGGCATCGACCTCGGGCTGGAGGTGGGAGACGGCGACCGCGGCACGCCCCCCGCCTCCGACCGCGTCGTCGGTCACCCGATCCTGCTGCGCGAGCTGCTCAACAACCTCGTCGACAACGCGCTGCGCTACACGCCGCGCGAGGGCACCGTCACCGTGCGCGTCGTCGCGGATGGCGACCGCGTGTTCCTGGAGGTCGAGGACAGCGGCCCCGGCATCCCGGAAGCCGAGCGCGAGCTGGTCTTCGAGCGCTTCTACCGGGTGCTGGGCACTGGCGTGGACGGCAGCGGCCTGGGTCTGCCGATCGTGCGGGAGATCGCCGACCAGCACGGCGCGACGATCGAGATCGACGATGCCCGGCCGGGCGCGCGGCCGCCCGGGACGCTGATCACCGTGGCGTTCGCCGCCGCGGCCGGCTGAAGCCGGGGCCCTCGGCGGCCCCGCTTTGACGACTCCGCGAGGGCTGGGTTAAACTCCGCCCCCTTCGGCGAATTAGCTCAGTTGGTTAGAGCGACGGAATCATAATCCGCAGGTCCGGGGTTCGAGTCCCTGATTCGCCACCACGCTTCAAGCACTGCCCGCCCATCGGAGCCATCCGGTCGGCGGGCAGTGTGCTTCTGGGGGCTCGTTCTGCTCCGAAGCCCTATCGCGGCCCTTCCCCGGCCCGACAGGGCGCACCGCTCCCGCGACACCCGTCGGCCCTGCCGGTCGGTTTCGGCCGGTGCCGCTTTGCGCTTTCCCGCATCCGCGGTCACGATCCGCCATGACCTCTCGCGAACGGCCGCGTCCAGCCCGCTTCCAGCCCCACCGTCAGCGCCGACCCGCATGACCGCCCCGACCCTCGTCACCGGAGCCAGCGGCTTCGTCGGCCTCGCGCTCGTCGAGCACCTGCTCGCCCGCGGCGACCCGGTCATCGGTTTCGATCTCACGCCGCCACCGCCGGCCGCGCTGCGCGCGTTCGCCGCCCTGCCCGGCACGTTCGCCGCCGAGACCGGCGACGTCCGCGACGAGACGGCGCTGCGCGCGGCGATGCAGCGCCATGCCCCGCGACGCCTGGTCACGCTCGCCGCGGTCACCGCGGACGCGGCGCGCGAACGCGCGATGCCGGCGACGATCCTCGAGGTGAACGTGGGCGGCGTGGTCGCCGCCCTGTCGGCGGGCCTGGCCTGCGGCGTCGAGCGGGTGGTGCACGCGAGCTCGGGCGCCGCCTACGGCGCGAGCGGCGACGGCGCGGACCTGCTGCGCGAGGACACCACGCCGCTGCGCCCCGAAGGCCTGTACGGCATCACCAAGCAGGCGGGCGAGGCGGTGGCGCTGCGCATGGCGTCGCTGCACGGGCTCGACCTGACGGTCGCACGGCTGGGCACCTGCTTCGGCCCCTGGGAACGCGACACCGGCGTGCGCGACACGCCGAGCGCGCCGCTGCAGATCCTGCGGCTGGCGGAGCGCGGCGAGCCGGTGGTCCTGCCGCGTCCGAGCCGACGCGACTGGCTCTACGTGCGCGACTGCGCCGCGGGACTCGTCGCGCTGCTCGATCGGCGCCGGCTGCCGCACACGGTGTACAACGTCGCCACCGGCCGCGAGTTCTCGCTGGACGAGTTCTGCCGCAGCCTCGCCGCATTGCGGCCCGGGCTCGCCTGGCGCCTGCTCGACGACGCGGAGCCCGCGCGGGCGGCGAACGTCGAGCTGTACGCACGCTACGACCGCGCCTCGATGGACGTGTCCCGGCTGCGCACGGACACCGGCTTCGCGCCGGGCTTCACGCTGCAGACGGCGATGCAGGACTTCCTGGACTGGCGCCGCAGGGACTCTGTCCCGACCCCTGCGGACGCATCCGCGCCCGCCCCCGTTCCCGGACCGTCAACAGGACCGACAACAGGACCAACAGCGACCCATGACTGACGAGACACCGCAGCACGCCCCCGCGTTCGACGCGCCCGCCCCCGAGGCGCGTCGCATGGTCGGCCGGGTCTGCATCGTCACCGGCGCCGCATCGGGCATCGGCCGCGCGACCGCGCGGCTGCTCGCCGCGCACGGCGCGCACGTGGTGATCGCCGACGTCACCACCGAGGTGATCGAAGGCGGTCTGCCCACCGCCGAGCTGATCGCGGCCGACGGCCACGACGCGCGGTTCGTACGGACCGACGTCGCCGACACGGCCCAGGTCGACGCGCTGGTCGCCGGCACGGTCGCGCGCTTCGGCCGGCTCGACGTGATCGTCAACAACGCGTGCATCCGCCACGCCCGACCGCTGCTCGAACTCGACGAGGCCGACTGGCAGCGCGTGCTCGACGTGAACCTCGGCGGCGTCTACCGCTGCTGCCGGGCCGCGGTCCGCCAGATGCTGAGCCAGGCGCCTGTCGACGAGGTGCGCGGCCGGATCGTGAACCTGTCGTCCCAGCACGGGATGATCTGCGCGCCGGGCGACCTCGCCTACGGCACCTCGAAGGCCGGCGTCGACTACCTGACGCGGCAGGTCGCGACCGACTACGCGCCGCAGGGCATCGTCTGCAACGCGGTCGCTCCCGGCAAGATCCAGACGGGTGCGGGCGGCCGCGCGATCGACCCCGCGGTGATGGCGCGTGCCGAACGACGCACCCCGTGGCCCCGCCTCGGCCGTCCGATGGACGTCGCCCGCGCGGTGCTGTTCCTGGCGAGCGCCGAGGCGAGCTTCGTCACCGGCGCGACGCTGATGGTCGACGGCGGCTGGATGGCGGCCTGATCCGGGCGAGGCGAGCACGACGATGACCAACACCCGCATCCTCCTCGCCCGTCGCCCCGTCGGCTGGGTCGACGAATCCTGCTTTCGGATCGAGCCGTGCCCCGAGCCCGCGTGCGGCCCCGAGGACGTCGTCGTCGAGGCCATCTGGCTGTCGCTCGATCCCTACCTGCGCGGCCGGATGAACGAGGGCCCGTCCTACGCCCCGGGCTTCGCGATCGGTGCGCCGATCGTCTCGCGCGTCGTCGGGCGCGTGCGGGCCTCTCGCAATGCCCGCTTCGCCGAAGGCGAGTTCGTCTGGGGCTTCCTGGACTGGGCGCTGCGCACCGTGGTGCCGCGCGGCGAAGGCCTCACCCGGATCGACCCCACGCTCGGCCGTCCGAGCCTCGCGATCTCGGCCCTCGGCATGCCCGGGCTGACCGCCTGGATCGGGGCGATGGCGCTGGGCCGGCCGCGCCCGGGCGACACCGTCTACGTCTCCTCCGCCGCGGGCGCGGTCGGCCAGCTCGCCGGACAGTTCGCCCGCCGCGCGGGCGCCCGCGTCGTCGGCTCCGCGGGCGGCCCCGACAAGGTGGCCTTCGTGCTCGAGCGCTGCGGCTTCGACGCCGCCTTCGACTACAAGGCGCGCGACCTCGACGAGGCCCTGCGCGAGCACTGCCCGCGCGGCATCGACGTCTACTTCGACAACGTCGGCGGCGCCACGCTCGAGGCGGCCCTGCGCCATGCCAACGTCGGCGCGCGCTTCCCGCTGTGCGGCATGATCTCGGCCTACAACGCGACGAGCGACCCGGGCGTCAAGGGCCTGCAGCTCATGGTCAGCAAGCGCATCGCGATGACCGGCTTCATCATCTACGACCACGTCCACCAGCTGCCCGCCTACCAGGCGCGGGTGGCGC
>RPRK01000046.1 GCA_003818495.1 Burkholderiales bacterium | reverse complement strand
GTCGGGCGCCTGCGTGAGACGGGGACCCCGGGCGAAGCCCGGGGTGCGGCCCTCGGAGGAAGCAACGGCCTGAAGGGCAGCGACGCCGCGCGCCAACCTAGGAACGAACACCACGCATCAACCTAGGAACGAACACAACGCATCAACCGACGAACATCACCCCGTCCGCGGCATCCGCCACGGCAACATCAGCCGCACCACCTTCGACGCGAAGCGCGGCACGTTCAGCGTCTCGTGCATCGAGGTCACGCGCTCGCCCAGCAGTCCGCTCTCGAGCACCGAGCGCACGTAGAACGGCGTGTCCTCGAGCGTCTCGACGACGCGCGCCGGCATGCCCGCGTCGGTGCGCATCGTGCGGCCGATCCGCCAGGAGGTGGTGGGCAGCGCCTGACGCGGCGGCGGCTCGAAGGACTCCACCGTGCCGTCGGGCCGGAAGCGTGCGGCGATCACGCGGTCGGGTGCGGCCTTCTGGCGCACGTCGTAGACCACCGCGACCGAACCGTCCTTCAGCGACGCGCGCGACCAGTCCCATTCGACGAAGGGCCGGTCGACCGGCTCGTCGCCCTCGTTCGAGTCGAGGTAGGCCGGCCCGGACCACGACAGCGACGGGTCCTGCATCGTCACCTCGACGCGCGACGACGGCGCGATCGGGCCCCAGCGGTGCCGGCCCGCCTCGTCGAGCGTCGTGGTCCAGCGGCACAGCGCGTCGGGCGTCACGGTCACGCG
Source organism: Burkholderiales bacterium (assembly GCA_003818495.1). Taxonomy (GTDB): domain Bacteria; phylum Pseudomonadota; class Gammaproteobacteria; order Burkholderiales; family Burkholderiaceae_E; genus UBA4615. The sequence goes on along the minus strand of RPRK01000046.1, from coordinate 26,736 downwards.
GCCACGCACGCGCTGCCCGAAGGGCACCGCGCGCTCGTCGATGTCGATCGTGAGCCGCGTGCCGTCCCAGCGCACCGAGGACGGTCCGATCGTGAAGGTCGACGCGTCGCGCGCGACGCGCGAGCGGCCGCGCTCGGTCATCGTCCAGCGGCGCGCGCCCGGTCCGTAGAGACAGACGTTGAGCGAGCAGTGGTCGTCTGGGTCACCGTGGCCGCGCGCATGCGCCCATGCGTAGTACGGCGAGAACACGCTGCCGACGAACGCGATGATCGTCAGGCCGTAGCGGCCGTCGTCGCTCAGGGCGTCGACGTACCACCAGAGATAGCCACCCGGGACGACCGGCTGGTCGAAGCGAGGCGTTCCGTCAGGGCCGCGGCCGCCAGTCGGCCCGACATGGCCGCCATCGGCACGCCCGGCCCCGGGTGCACGCTGCCGCCCGCCAGCCACAGGCCCGGCAGCCTGCTGCGCGAGGACGAGCGGCGGAACTGGGCCAGCCAGCCGTGCGAGGCCCGGCCGTAGAGCGCCCCGCCCGTCGCCGGGAACAGCCGCTCGAAATCGGCCGGACTCGTCGTCACCGCGTCGTGGGGCCGGCGCTCGACCTGCAGGCCGCAGCGGGCCAGCAGGGAAAAGGCGCGTCGTTCGCACTGCTCGATCTCCGGAAGGTCGAAGGGTCGCGCGTCGCCGCTGGCGGGCGCGTTCACCAGGCACAGCAGGCGCTCGGGCCCCGACACCTCGGTGTCGTCGCCGCGGTCCTGCGCGCAGACGTAGACGGTGGGCTTCGACGGCAGCCGGCCGCGGCCGAACACGTCCGAGAACTCGGAGGCGTAGTCGTCGTCGAAGAAGACGTTGTGGCGCGACAGCGGGAAGCCGTCGGTGGGTGCATGCATCGACCAGGTCAGTGCCGACAGCGAGCGCGCCGCGCGCGGCACCGCCGCCGCCGCGCCGCGCGCGGGCGCACCGAGCAGGCCCGAGGCCAGGGCGCCGACGTCGCCGTTGAAGACGACCGAGTCGGCGTCGATGCGCTCGCCGCCGGCCAGCATCACGCCGCATGCGCGACCGCCCTCGACGATGATCCGTTCGACGTGGGCGTTGCAGCGGATCGCCGCGCCGCGTCGGCGCGCCACGCGCGCGAGCATCCGGGCGAGTTCGACCATCCCGCCGTCGACCGACCACACGCCGTCCATCTCGACCTGGGCGATCAGCACGAGCGTGGCCGGCGCGCGGAACGGGGAGGCGCCGCAGTAGGTGGCGTAGCGCCCGAAGAGCTGCTGCATCCTCGGATCGTGGAAGTGGCGCGCGAGCGAGCGCCACAGGTCGTGCATCGGCCCGAGGCCCCACAGCGTGGCGAGTCCGTCGACGCCGAGCTCGCGGATGATCTTGACCGGGCCGGGGCGCGGCGAGCGGATGTAGGGGCCTTCGAGCGCGCGGTACACGCGGCGCGCCTCGTCGCGGAAGGCGGCGAAGCGGCGCGCCTCGGCGGGACCGGCGAAGGCGCCGATCGCGTCGGTCGAGCGCGCGGCGTCGGCGAACAGGTCGAGCCGGCCGCCGTCGTGCCAGGCATGCCGCGCGAGCACGCCCAGCGGCGCGAGCGCCAGCTCGGCCTCGAGCGTGGTGCCGGCGTCGGCGAGCAGTGCGTCGAACACCCAGCGCATGGTGAACACGGTCGGCCCGCTGTCGATGCCGGCGTCGCCGACGCGGACCTGCCGCAGCTTGCCGCCCGGTTCGGCGGCGCGTTCGAGCACGGTGACGTCGAGGCCGCGCGCGGCGAGGTCGAGCGCGGCCGACAGCCCGGCGATGCCGGCACCGACCACCACCACCCGGTGATCACGCAAGGCCACGGCCCCGCCACGTGCCCCGTGCGTCCTCGGGAACGAAGCGCACGAACATCGACTCGGAGAAGAAGTCCCCCTGCGCCGAGGCGCGGATCGCGGCGAGATGCGCACCGGTCCGCGCATAGGCGTCCATCGACGCGACGCTGTCCCAGAGCGTGAAGGTGGCCTGGCGCAGCAGCGGCGCCTCGCCGACGCCGGTGGCCAGCAGGCAGCCGGGGGCGTCCTGGAGCTCGCGCTCGGCCGGGGGTTCCATGCGCCAGAAGCGCCGTGCCCGCATGGGGCGGATCGACGCCCGCGTGAGCGCCGCGATCGGGCCGTCGACGGGCGCCGAGGCACCGATGGCCGGCCGCATGCCCGACCAGCTGCCGCGCACCGAGTACGCGCGCAGCGTCACGGTGAAGCACTCCCGGGCGCGCGACCGCCAGGCCTGGAAGGGTCCGGTGGGCGAGGTGAACGCATCGGCCGAGGCGGCATCGTCGAACACGCAGAACAGGCCCTGGATGGTCGGGCTGGGAGCGGTGCCGAAGCCACCGCCTCGGCCGCTGCCGAGCACCTTCACGAAGCGCAGACCCGGCGCGCCGCGCACCGCCATGCGCCCGGTGACGAACCGCATCCAGCCCCAGCCGCGCGATCGCGGCTCGAGGTCGACGAGCGCGAGCAGCGCGACCTGTGGCGACAGCGCACCCGGGGCGGGCGTGACTGCGTGAGCGGGATGCGGGGCCTCGAGGCCGGCCACGACGCTGGAACCGTCAGCGTTCGCCCGCACCGGCGCCGCTGCCGCTGCCGTCGGGCGTGTAGTCGCCCAGTCCGTAGCGGCGCAGCTTCACGTACAGGCTCTGGCGCGACAGGCCGAGCATCTCGGCCGCCGCCGCACGGTTGTCGCGGGTGAGCTGGAGCGCGGCCTCGATGCACAGCTGCTCGATCATGTCGGTGGTCTCGCCGACGATGTCCTTGAGCGGCACGCGCCCGACCAGCTCGGTGAGCTGGCCGACGGTGCGCGACAGCCCGACGGAGCTGCGGCCCTCGGCCGGCAGCCGGCGGCCGACGTCGCGGACCGTGAAGCCCAGGCAGGGATGCTCGCCCGGGACGGCGGTCGCCGAGATCTCGACCGTGGTCTCTCCGCCGAAGCGCCCGCGCATCACCGTGGGGAACAGGCGCACCGCGTCGTTCTGCCGCAGCGTCGCGATCAGCACGCCGAGGTCCACGCCCGCGCGGCCGAGCCAGCGGTCGAGCGGCTCGCCCTGCACCTGCTCGGAGGAATCCATCTGCGCCATCGCCGCGAAGCTCGCGTTCGCGTAGAGGATGCGGCCACTCGGATCGGTGACCACCAGCGCGTCGGGCGCGCGGTCCACCGCGGCGAGCACCGCGCGGCGCGTCGGCGCGGCCGACACGTCGAGCTCGTTGGCGGGCGGCGTGACGCGGACCAGGAACAGCGACACGCTGTCCTGGCGGAACAGCGACACCGACACCGTGGCCTGGCTGCCGGAACCCGCGACCGCCAGCCGCGTGTCGTCGGCCTGGCGCGCGGCCCGCGCGTGGTCGAGCAGCGACTGCAGCGCCGGCCGGCTGGCGGGGTCGAAGCATTCGGTCAGCGCACGGCCGACCAGGCGCCGTGCCGCTTCGTCGAGCACTCGAGCGGCGGCCGGGTTCGCCTCGACGATCTTGAGCGTCGTCGCATCGACGATCAGCACGCCCTCGGACACCGACTGGAACAGCGCGCGGTAGCGCGTCTCGAGCTGACGCAGCCGGAGGTAGTCGCGCTCCATCGACTGCTGCGCCGAGATCAGGCGCTGCTGGATCGTGGCGAGCGGGCGCATGTCGCGGCCGATCGCGACCACCTGCTTGCCCGGACCGGTCTGGATCGCCGAATACATCATCGGCACGTCGACGCCCTGCGCCGACGGATGGTTCACGTGCCGCCAGCGCTGCACCGGGCCGACGCCCGGATCGCTGAGCAGCGCCTCGACCTTCGGGCGGCTCTCGACGGTGACGGTCTCCGTCCAGCTCTTGCCGATCCAGTCGTCGTGAGGCAGCTCGGCGAGGTCGGCGTTGCCGATCGAGACGTCGCGGATGATGCCGCTCTCGTCGACGAGGAGCGCGACGTCCGCGGCAGCGGCGATCAGCGACGCGGTGTTCTCCGCACCGAGGGCGGAGAAGGCATGAAGGAAGGCTTCGGGTCGGTTCACGAAGGTGTGTGGAGTGGCGGCGGGCCTGCCGGCAGGTCCGGGCCGCGTCGGGCGCCGGTCCATCAGGCTGTCCGTGGTCAGGATTGGAGGCAGCGCATGGCGACGAACGCGTCGGCCCGCTCGACGGCCTGCCGGGCGTCTGCGGCAGTGAAGTCGGCTCCGACCTCGGTCACCATCTGGGGGCGGCTGACGAGGATCGGACCACCGACCATCACGCCGACCTGCGGATTACGCGACGCCCGACGAAGCGCGAGGATAACGGATCTAACGGGCTGGACGTGGCCGTCCGAGCCGATCGACAGCCCGACGAGGTCGAACCACTCGCTGCGCATCAGCGCGGCGAGGTCGCCCTCGCTCGCGCAGGGGTCCGACCAGACGTCCCAGCCGGCCCGGCGGAAGAATTCGGAGACCATCAGCAGCCCGAGCGTGTGCTGCGAGCCCGGCGCGGCCGCGAGCAGCGCGCGGCGCGGCTGGTCGGGGCGGGCGGTGAACGTCGTCGGCAGCTGCGGACTCAGGTCGAAGACCAGGTTCTGCAGGCGCCACAGGCCGAGCGTGACCTGCGCGAAGTCGCACTGGTCCTCTTCCCACATGACGCCGAGCCGGCGCGCGGCGGGCGCGACCAGCCCGAGGTAGATGCGCTCGAGGGCGACGTCGCGCTCGCGCAGTCCGGACACGAAGTCGGTCACCGCGTCGACGTCGTCGCGGAGCACGAGCGTCGTGAAGGTCTCGACGTCCTCGCGGCTGATGGCATCGACATCGTCGATGCAGCCGTCGGCCTCGACGAGGCCGGGCGAGCCGTGCGCAAGCATGAGCCGAGGGATGATCTCGGTCTCGATGGTCCGCTGCAGCCACTCGCGGGGTTCATGTTCACCGGCCAGGGCGCGTGCACGGCTGGCGTGCTGCGAATCCTGGGCGTGGCGTGAGCCTGTCGAGGCTCCGTCGTCGGTCGACCGTTCCATGTGCCCTCCCTCGGCGGAACGCCCTGGCGGCATCCCGTCGGTTCCGCTCGGCCGCGTCGTGGCTCTGCAGAGAATCTGTCGGTGGGCGGAGCAGAGGCTCTGAAGGCCGGAAGGCCTCTTGGCACGGTACCCCGATAACGCGACGACAGTGTCTTGGTCGCGGCCCGGGACTGTCAAGGAGAACGGACGTCAACCCCGGCCACGACTCCAATCTAGTGTCATGCGCGGCGGACGTCAAGTTTAATTGACACATGCCCCCGAGCAGGGCTAGATTGCCTCCATGGGCATCGAAACGGACGGTTTGGCCGGGTCGTCGGGTCCCCGTCACTCCGGCGGGCGCACCCCTCTGTACACGGCCGAGCAGCGCAAGCGTCGCGACGCGTCGGGCTGGACGCTGGTGCAGGGCATCCTCGCGCCGCTCCAGTTCCTCGTCTTCCTCGTGAGCCTCGCGCTCGTGCTGCGCTTCCTCGCCACCGGCGAAGGGCACCTGGCGGCGACGGTCTCCGTGGTCGTCAAGACGCTGGTGCTCTACACGATCATGGTCACCGGCTGCCTCTGGGAGAAGGACGTCTACGGCGTCTACCTCTTCGCGCCGGCCTTCTACTGGGAGGACGTCTTCAGCATGGCCGTCCTCGCGCTGCACACCGCCTACCTCGTGGCGCTCGCCACCGGATGGATCGATGCGCGCGGCCAGATGCTGCTGGCGCTCGCCGCCTACGCGACCTACGTGATCAACGCCACCCAGTTCATCCTCAAGCTGCGCGCCGCGCGGCTCGATGCGGCCCGCGGCGCCGCGCCGTCGCCGGGAGTCGCCGCATGAACGCCCCGATACCGATCCGCATCGAAGAGGCCGGCTGCGGCTCGGGCGAAGTGCTGCGCCAGCGCGGTCAGCGCGAGGTGTTCTGCGGCCTGACCGGCATCGTCTGGCTGCACCGCCGGATCCAGGACGCGTTCTTCCTCGTCGTCGGTTCGCGCACCTGCGCGCACCTGATCCAGTCGGCCGCCGGCGTGATGATCTTCGCCGAGCCCCGCTTCGCGACCGCGATCATCGACGACCGCGACCTCGCCGGGATCGCCGACGCGCAGGACGAGCTCGACCGCGTGGTCACGCGCCTGCTCGAGCGCCGGCCCGACATCAGGATGCTGTTCCTCGTCGGCTCCTGCCCGTCCGAGGTCATCAAGCTGGACCTGTCGCGCGCCGCGGGGCGGCTGTCGCAGCGCTTCTCGCCGGCCGTGCGCGTGCTGTCGTACTCGGGCAGCGGCATCGAGACCACGTTCACGCAGGGCGAGGACGCGTGCCTGGCCGCGCTGGTGCCGACGATGCCCGAGGCGGCCCCCGGCTCGCCGCCGGCGCTGCTGGTGGCCGGTGCGATGGCCGACATCGTCGAGGACCAGTTCCGCCGGGTGTTCGACGAGCTGGGCATCGGCCCGGTGGCCTTCCTGCCGCCGCGCCGCGCCAACGAGCTGGCCGAAGTGGGACCGAACACCCGCGTGCTGCTCGCGCAGCCGTTCCTCGCCGACACGGCGAAGGCGCTGGAGAACCGCGGCGCCACCGTGATGCCGGCGCCGTTCCCCCTCGGCGAGGAAGGCACCACCGCGTGGCTGCGCACCGCCGCCGACGCCTGGGGCGTGCCCGCCGAGCGCTTCGAGCAGGTCGTGGCCGCCCGCCGCGAACGCGCCCGCCGCGCGCTGGCCATCCACCGCGAGCGGCTCGTCGGCCGCAGCGTCTTCCTGTTCCCCGACTCGCAGCTCGAGCCGCCGCTGGCGCGATTCCTGTCGCGCGAGCTGGGCATGACGCTCGTGGAAGTCGGCACGCCGTACCTGCATCGCCAGCACCTCGCGCCCGAGCTCGCGCTGCTGCCCGCGGGCACGCTGATCTCCGAGGGCCAGGACGTCGATCGGCAGCTCGACCGCTGCCGCGCCGCGCGCCCGGACCTGGTGGTCTGCGGCCTGGGGCTGGCCAATCCGCTCGAGGCCGAGGGCCTGACCACCAAGTGGTCGATCGAGCTGGTCTTCACGCCGGTGCAGGGCTACGAGCAGGCCGGCGACCTCGCCGAGCTGTTCGCGCGCCCGGTGCGGCGCCGCGGCCTGCTGGCCGCCTGACCGGAGCGCGACGATGCAGCTGACGCTCTGGACCTACGAAGGACCGCCCCACGTCGGCGCGATGCGCGTGGCGACCGCGATGCGCTCGCTGCACTACGTGCTGCACGCGCCGCAGGGCGACACCTACGCGGACCTGCTGTTCACGATGATCGAGCGGCTGCCCCGCCGCCCGCCGGTCACCTACACCACCTTCCAGGCGCGCGACCTCGGCGGCGACACCGCGGAGCTCTTCAAGACCGCGGCGCGCGAGGCCTTCGAGCGCTATGCGCCCGAGGCGATGATCGTCGGCGCCTCGTGCACCGCCGAGCTCCTCCAGGACGATCCGGGCGGACTCGCGCTGGCGCTCGCGCTGCCGGTGCCGGTGGTGGCGCTGGAGCTGCCCTCGTATCAGCGCAAGGAGAACTGGGGCGCCGCCGAGACCTTCCTGCAGCTGGTGCGCAGGCTGGTGCCGCCGGTGCGCCGTGCGCCGCGCGAGCCGGGCGTGCGCGCCCGCTGCAACGTGCTGGGCGGCACCGCGCTCGGCTTCCGGCACCGCGACGACCTGCGCGAGGTGCTCGGCCTGCTCTCCGGGCTCGGCGTCGACGTCAACGTCGTCGCACCCTGGGAAGCCACGCCCTCCGACCTCGCGCGCCTGGGCGATGCCGACTTCAACGTCGTGCTCTACCCCGAGACCGCCGGCCTCGCCGCGCAGTGGCTGTCGCGCACCCTCGGCCAGCCGGCCACGAAGGTCGTGCCGATCGGTCACGGCGCCACCGTCGACTTCGTCCGCGAAGTGGCGGCGCTCGCCGGCGTCGACCCCGAGCCCTTCCTCGCCGCGAACGGCTCGCGCGCCCCGTGGTACGCGAAGTCGGTCGACTCGACCTACCTCACCGGCAAGCGGGTGTTCGTGTTCGGCGACGCCACCCACGCCATCGCCGCGGCCCGCATCGCCTCGCGCGAGCTCGGCTTCGAGGTCGTGGGTCTCGGCACCTACTCGCGCGAGTTCGCCCGCGAGGTCCGCGAGGCGGCGAAGGGCTACGGCCTGGAGGCGCTGATCAGCGACGACTACCTGGAGATCGAGGAACGCGTCGCCGAGCTGCAGCCCGAGCTGGTGCTCGGCACGCAGATGGAGCGCCACATCGCCAAGCGCCTCGGGCTGCCGTGCGCGGTGATCTCGGCCCCGGTGCACGTGCAGGACTTCCCCGCGCGCCACGCGCCGCAGATGGGCTTCGAAGGCGCGAACGTGCTGTTCGACACCTGGGTGCAGCCGCTGATGATGGGGCTGGAGGAGCACCTGCTGACGATGTTCCGCGGCGACTTCGAGTTCCACGAGAACGCCGCCGCCTCGCACCTCGGGCGCACCGCGCCGGCCACGCCCTTCCCGACGGCCGCGACCGCCGATGCCGCAGCGGCGACCGCGCCCGGCGCGACGATCGCGAGCGCACCGGCCGATGCCGAGCGGCTGTCGCCGCGCCCCGCCGACGTCCCGATCGCGCCCGCCGCGGCCGCGACATCGACCCAGACACCGACCCATACCCCGACGACGGCGCCCAAGAGCGCCGCCGCGACGACCGCAGCCGCCTGGGCCGCCGACGCCGAACGCGAGCTGCAGAAGATCCCGTTCTTCGTCCGTGGCAAGGCCCGGCGCAACACCGAGCGCTTCGCTCTCGAGCGCGGCGTCGCGCTGATCACGGTGGAGACACTCTATGACGCCAAGGCGCACTTCAGCCGCTGACGCAACACCGGTGAACGTCGTCCTCGTGACGATGGACACCCACCTGTCGGCCGCCATGGGGCGGGCGACGGCGCAGCTGCGCCGCGAGCTCCCCGGCCTGTCGCTGCGCGTGCACGCCGCCTCGGAGTGGACCGACCGCCCGGATGCGCTCGAAGGCTGCCTCGCCGACATCGCGACCGGCGACATCGTGATCGTCACGATGCTGTTCATGGAAGACCACTTCCTCCCGGTGCTGCCCGCGCTGCGCGCGCGCCGCGATGCCTGCGACGCGATGGTCTGCGCGATGTCCGCGCCCGAGGTCACCAAGCTCACCCGGCTCGGCCGCTTCACGATGGACGGCACCTCGGGCGGCCCGATGGCGCTGCTGCGCAAGCTGCGCGGCAACGCGGGCAAGCCGGCCGCCGGCCAGTCGTCGAGCGCCGGCGCGCAGCAGATGAAGATGCTGCGCCGGATCCCGCAGCTGCTGCGCTTCGTGCCCGGTACCGCGCAGGACGTGCGCCAGTACTTCCTCACGCTGCAATACTGGCTGGGCGGCTCCGAGGAGAACGTCCTCAACATGGTCCGCGGCCTGGTCGACCGCTACGCCGACGGCCCGCGCCGCGTGCTGCGCGGCAAGGTCAAGGCGCAGCCGCCGGTCGAGTACCCGGAGGTGGGCGTCTACCACCCGCGGATGAAGGGCCGGATCGCCGAGGCGGCCGAATCGCTGCCGCGCCTCAAGGGCGACGGGCTGCCGCGCGGCCGGGTCGGCCTGCTGCTGCTGCGCTCTTACCTGCTCGCGGGCAATGCCGCGCACTACGACGGCGTGATCGCGGCGATGGAGGTCGAAGGCCTGGAGGTCGTGCCGGCCTTCGCCGCCGGGCTCGACGCGCGGCCCGCGATCGAGTCGTTCTACATGAAGGACGGATCGGCCACGGTCGACGCCGTGGTGTCGCTGACCGGCTTCTCGCTGGTGGGCGGCCCCGCCTACAACGACTCGCGCGCCGCCGAGGCGACGCTCGCCGCGCTCGACGTGCCCTACGTCGCCGCGCATCCGGTCGAGTTCCAGACGCTCGATCAGTGGGGCTCGTCCGGCCGCGGCCTGCTGCCGGTCGAGAGCACGATCATGGTGGCGATCCCCGAGCTCGACGGCGCCACCGGCCCGATCGTGTTCGGCGGGCGGGGCGGCGCCGCCGGCCACACCTGCGAGGGCTGCAGCAAGCGCTGCACCTTCGACGCCTCGCAGGACGCGCTCGACATGCGCCCCTGCTCGGAGCGCACTTCGATGCTGGCCGCGCGCGTGGCCCGACTGGTCGCCCTGCGCCGCGCCGAGCGTGCGAAGCGCAAGGTTGCGGTGGTGCTGTTCGACTACCCGCCGGCCTCGGGCAACAGCGGCACCGCCGCCCACCTGGCGGTCTTCGAGTCGCTGCACAACACCCTCGTCGGGATGAAGGCGCAGGGCTACACGGTCGACGTGCCGGAGACGGCGGAGGCGCTGCGCCTGCGCGTCCTCGAAGGCAACGCGTCGACCTACGGCACGCCGGCCAACGTCGTCGCGAAGGTCGGTGCCGACGAGCACGTGCGCCGCGAGCGCTGGCTCGCCGAGATCGAATCGCAGTGGGGTCCGGCGCCCGGCCGCATCCAGACCGACGGCCGCTCGATCCTGGTGATGGGCGAGCGCTTCGGCAACGTGGTGGTGGGCGTGCAGCCCGGCATGGGCTACGAAGGCGACCCGATGCGGCTGCTCTTCGAGAGCGGCTTCGCACCGACCCACGCGTTCTCGGCCTTCTACCGCTGGCTGCGCGAGGACTTCGGCGCGCACGCGGTGCTGCACTTCGGCACCCACGGCGCGCTCGAGTTCATGCCCGGCAAGCAGGCCGGCATGACCGGCGACTGCTGGCCGGATCGGATGATCGGCGACCTGCCGAACCTGTACCTGTACGCGTCGAACAACCCGTCCGAGGGCACGATCGCCAAGCGCCGCGCCGGGGCCACGCTGATCAGCTACCTCACGCCGCCGATCGCGCAGGCGGGCCTGTACCGCGGCCTGCTCGAGCTCAAGGAGTCGATCTCCCGCTGGCGCGCGCTCGAGCCCGAGGACACCGTGGCGACCCGCGAGGGCATCGCCGCGACGATCCAGGCGCAGGCCGCCGAGCTCGAGCTCGCGCAGCCCGCGCCGGCCTGGGACGCGTCGGTGCAGGGCGATGCCGAGGCGCGCATCCTCGCGCTGCAGGGCGCGCTGCACGAGATGGAAGTGGCGCTGATCCCGCACGGCCTGCACGTGGTCGGCAAGCCGCTCGACGACGGGCAGCGCTTCGACATGCTGACCTCGATGGCCGAGGCCGCGATCGACGCGGCGATCCTGCCGCGCACCGCGATCGAGGCACTGGTGGGCGGCGCCACCCCCGAGGCGGCGCTGGAGGCCTCCGGCACCGCCCCCGACGACGCGCTGATCGCCCGGCTCGCCGAGCTGCGCGAGGCCGACCGGCAGCTGCGCGAGGACACCGAGGTCGCCGGCATCCTGCATGCGCTCGACGGCCGCTGGCTGCGGCCCGCGCCGGGCGGCGACCTGCTGCGCAATCCGTCGGTGCTGCCGACCGGCCGCAACCTGCACGGCTTCGACCCGTTCCGCATCCCCAGCGCCTGGGCCGTGCGCGACGGCGCCGTGCAGGCCGGACGGCTGCTCGAGCGCCACCTGCAGGACGGCAACCCGCTGCCCGAATCGATCGCGATGGTGCTCTGGGGCACCGACAACCTGAAGACCGAGGGCGGCCCGATCGCGCAGGCCCTCGCGCTGATGGGCGCGCGCCCGCGCTTCGATTCGTACGGCCGGCTGGCCGGTGCGACGCTGGTGCCGCTCGCCGATCTCGGCCGCCCGCGCGTCGACGTGCTGGTCACGCTGTCGGGCATCTTCCGCGACCTGATGCCGCTGCAGATCAAGCTGCTCGCCGAGGCCGCATGGCTCGCCGCGTCGGCCGACGAGCCGGTGGAGTCCAACTTCGTGCGCAAGCACGCGCTGGCCTACCAGGCCGAGCACGGCTGCGACCTCGAGACCGCCGCGCTGCGGGTGTACGGCAACGCCGACGGCGCCTACGGCTCGAACGTCAACATGATGGTCGAGAACGGCCGCTGGGACGACGAGGACGAGCTGGCCGAGACCTACACGCGCCGCAAGGGATTCGCCTACGGCCGTGGCGGGCGTCCGGTCAAGCAGGCGGCGCTCCTCGCCAGCCAGCTCGCCGACGTGCAGCTCACGTACCAGAACCTCGATTCGGTCGAGCTCGGCGTGACCACCGTCGACACCTACTTCGACACGCTGGGCGGCATCAGCCGCGCGGTGCGCCGCGCGCAGGGCGGGCAGGACGTGCCGGTCTACATCGGCGACCAGACCCGCGGCGAAGGCACCGTGCGCACGCTGTCCGAGCAGGTCGCGCTCGAGAGCCGCACCCGGATGCTCAACCCGAAGTGGTACGAGGGCATGCTCGCCCACGGCTACGAGGGCGTGCGCCAGATCGAGGTCCACCTCACCAACACGATGGGCTGGTCGGCGACGACCGGCCAGGTCCAGCCCTGGGTCTACCAGCAGCTGACCCAGACTTTCATGCTCGACCCCGAGATGCGCGAACGGCTCGCGCGGCTCAACCCGGCCGCCTCCGCGAAGGTCGCCAATCGCCTCCTCGAGGCGAGCGCACGGCAGTACTGGACGCCGGACGATGCAACGCTCGAAGCGTTGCGCCGCGCCGGCGAAGAACTCGAGGACCGTCTCGAGGGCATCACCGAAGGATCCCCCGCATGAACGTCACCAATGTCCCGATGACCGAGATCAGGCGCGCCGGCCGCCCGCCCGACGGGGAGGGCAGCATGCAGGTGCAGCTCGACCCGAACCAGAAGATCGGCACCGCCAAGGTCTTCGCCGTCTACGGCAAGGGCGGCATCGGCAAGAGCACCACCTCGTCGAACCTGTCGGTCGCGTTCTCCAAGCTCGGCAAGCGCGTGATCCAGATCGGCTGCGACCCGAAGCACGATTCGACGTTCACGCTGACCAAGAAGCTCGTGCCGACGGTCATCGACGTGCTCGAGTCGGTGGACTTCCACCCCGAGGAGCTGCGCACCGAGGACTTCGTCTTCGAGGGCTACAACGGCGTGATGTGCGTCGAGGCGGGCGGCCCGCCCGCGGGCACCGGCTGCGGCGGCTACGTCGTCGGCCAGACGGTGAAGCTGCTCAAGGAGCACCACCTGCTCGAGGACACCGACGTGGTGATCTTCGACGTGCTCGGCGACGTGGTGTGTGGCGGCTTCGCCGCCCCGCTGCAGCACGCCGACCGCGCGCTGATCGTGACCGCCAACGACTTCGACTCCATCTTCGCGATGAACCGGATCGTCCAGGCGATCAAGGCGAAGGCGAAGAACTACAACGTCCGGCTCGGCGGCGTGATCGCCAACCGCAGCAAGGACACCGACCAGATCGACAAGTTCAACGATCGCGTCGGCCTGAAGCGGATGGCGCACTTCCCCGACCTCGACGTGATCCGTCGCAGCCGGCTGAAGAAGTCGACGCTGTTCGAGATGGAGTACTCGCCCGAGCTCGAGGCGGTGCAGAACGAATACCTGCGGCTCGCCGCGGCGCTGTGGGCGGGCACCGATCCGCTCGCGCCCGACGCGCTGAAGGACCGCGAGATCTTCGACCTGCTGGGATTCGACTGACATGGCCGCAGACACCTCCTACGTCGAGCGCCGCGAGCGCATCGAGCACTACTTCGACCGCACCGCGGTCGAGGCCTGGGCCCGGCTGACCTCGTCGGCGCCGGTCAGCGGCATCCGCGCCACCGTGCGCGCCGGCCGCGACCGCATGCGCACGACGCTGCTCGACTGGCTGCCCGCCGACCTGCACGGCCTGCGGCTGCTGGACGCGGGCTGCGGCACCGGCGCGCTGTCGGTCGAGGCCGCGCGGCGCGGCGCCGAGGTGGTGGCGGTCGACCTGTCGCCGACGCTCGTCGAGCTCGCCCGCCAGCGCCTGCCGTCGGACCTCGGCGACGGCCGGATCGAGTTCCACTCGGGCGACATGCTCGATGCGGCGCTCGGGCAGTTCGACCACGTGGTCGGCATGGACTCGCTGATCCACTACGAGCCGGCCGACGTGGTGCGCGCGCTGACCGCGCTCGCGCCGCGGGTGCGCGGCTCGATGATGTTCACCTTCGCGCCGCGCACGCCGCTGCTGTCGGCGATGCACGCGGTCGGCAAGCTCTTCCCGCGCGCCGACCGGGCGCCCGCGATCGTGCCGGTGGCCGAGGGCGCGCTGCGCCGCGCGGTCGCCGCGGCACCGGGCCTGGCCGACTGGTCGGCGACCCGAACCGAGCGCGTCTCGTCGGGCTTCTACACCTCGCAGGCCCTGGAGATCGTCCGCCGATGAGCAGCACGGCCCGGCCCAAGCTCTGGCAGACCTGGACGCGCATCGCGCCCGGGCTGCTGCCGTTCGCCGATGCGGCGAGCGACGAGCTGCCGCTCGGCCGGCTGCTGCGGCTGTCGCTGTTCCAGGTCTCGGTCGGCATGGCGACGGTGCTGATGATCGGCACGCTGAACCGCGTGCTGATCGTCGAGATGGAAGTGGGCGCCTGGCTGGTGGCGATGCTGGTCGCGCTGCCGATCCTGGTCGCGCCGTTCCGCGCGCTGATCGGCTATCGCTCCGACACGCACCGCTCGGTGCTCGGCTGGCGCCGCGTGCCCTATATCTGGCTCGGGACCGGCCTTCAGTTCGGCGGGCTGGCGATCATGCCGTTCGCGCTGATCCTGCTGTCGGGCGACATCACCCACGGGCCGTGGTGGATCGGGCACGCGAGCGCGGCGCTCGCCTTCCTGATGGTCGGCGCCGGCATGCAGACGGTGCAGACCGCGGGCCTGGCGCTCGCCACCGACATCGCCCCCGAGTCGGCGCGCCCGCGCGTGGTGGCGCTGATGTACGTGATGCTGCTCGCCGGCATGGTGGTGAGCGCGGCGGTCTTCGGGCTGCTGCTGGCCGAGTTCAGCCAGGTGCGGCTGGTCAAGGTCGTGCAGGGCACCGCCACCGCGACGGTGGTGCTGAACCTGATCGCGCTGTGGAAGCAGGAGCCGCGGGTGCGCGGCCGACGCGACGACGCCACCGACGACGCCACCGACTTCCGCGGCGCGTGGGCGACGCTCTCGGGCGCCGGGCGGGTCCGCCGCTTCCTCATCGCCACCGGCCTCGGCACCGCCGCCTTCAGCATGCAGGACATCGTGCTCGAGCCCTACGGCGGCGAGATCCTGCACCTGGGCGTGGGCGCCACCACCGCGCTGACCGCGCTGATGGCCACCGGCTCGCTGGCCGCCTTCGGGCTGGCCGCGCGCTGGCTGGGCCGCGGCGCCGATCCGCTGCGGGTCGCGGGCCTGGGCGTGGTCGTCGGGCTGTTCGCCTTCTCGGCGGTGATCTTCGCCGAGCCGGTGCAGTCCGCGACGCTGTTCCGCATCGGCGTGCTGGCCATCGGCTTCGGCGGCGGCCTGTTCGCGGTCGGCACGCTGATCGCCGCGATGGCGCTCGACACCGACGGCTTCAAGGGCCTGGCGCTGGGCGCCTGGGGCGGCGTGCAGGCCACCTGCGCCGGTCTGGCCATCGCGGGGGGCGGTGCCCTGCGCGACGGCATCGCCGCGCTCGCCGAGCGCGGCGCGCTCGGCGAGGTGCTGATGCATCCGGCGACCGGCTATGCCGTCGTGTACCACCTCGAGCTGCTCTTGCTCTTCACCACCCTGATCGCGATCGGTCCGCTGGTCAGGTCTTCCCGGCGCGCAGGTGCGCTGCCGGCGTCGAAATTCGGTCTGCCGGTGCTGCCCGGCTGAGGCCGCCGTCGGACCTTCAGGAACACGTCAAGGAGCACCAACCATGGGATTCGGAGCCATCACGCAGTATGTGGACGTCGCGCAGATCGTCCTCTACATGTTCTGGGCCTTCTTCGCGGGCCTGATCATCTACCTGATCCGCGAGAACAAGCGCGAGGGCTACCCGCTCGAGACCGCGCACGGCACCGTCGAGGGCTGGCCGCCCGCGCCCCGCCCGAAGACCTACCTGATGGCCGACGGCAGCACGGCGCAGGCGCCCAACGGCAAGGGCATCGCGCGCAACTACAGCGCCGAGCCGGCCAACCGCTTCAACGGCGCGCCGCTCGAGCCGGTCGGCGATCCGCTGCTCGCGGGTGTCGGGCCGGGTGCCTGGGCCGAGCGCGCGGACCACGTCGAAATGACCTTCGAAGGGGCGCCGAAGATCGTGCCGCTGCGCACGCTCGCCGAGTACGAAGTGGCCGCGCTCGACCGCGACCCGCGCGGCCTGCCGGTGATCGGCACCGACGGCGAGACCGGCGGCACGGTGGTCGACCTGTGGGTCGACACCTCCGAGGCGACGGTGCGCCACCTCGAGGTCGCGGTGCCGCTGGCCGACGGCGCGACCCGCAGCGTGCTGCTGCCGATCAACTTCTGCCGGATCACCCGCCGCGGCGTGCGCGTCGGTGCGCTGTACGCCGCGCAGTTCACCGGCGTGCCCGGCACCCGCGACCCGCAGCAGGTCACGATGCTCGAGGAGGAGAAGATCATGGCCTACTGGGGTGCCGGGCTGCTGTACGCGGACGACGACCGCGCCGAGCCGCTGCTCTGATCATGGACGGACATCGCCACGGCCCCGGGCCGGAACACGATTTCGAGCCGGTCCCCGGCCTGCCCGAGCCGCTGCCCCAGGGCGAGCGGATGCTGTGGCAGGGCGCGCCGGATGCCCGTTCGCTCGCCCGCCGGGTGTTCCACGTCCGCAAGGTCGCGGTCTACTTCGGCGTGGTCGGCGCGCTTCAGGTGGCGACCGCGCTCGCCGACGGCGAGAGCCTGCGCGAGGCGCTCGGCGGCCTGGCGCTGCTGGTGTCCGTGGCGGCGCTCGCGATCGGCCTGCTGGTGCTGCTCGCCCAGCTGTCGGCGCGCACCACGCTCTACACCATCACCGACCGACGCGTCGTGATGCGGGTGGGCATCGTGCTGACGATGACCTTCAACCTGCCGTTCGCGCGGATCGCGTCGGCGGGGCTGCGCCAGCACGGCGACGGCACCGGCGACCTGCCGCTCGAGCTCGGCGAGGCCTCGATCGGCTACGCCCACCTGTGGCCGCACGCGCGCCCGTGGCGCCTGGCCCGACCCGAGCCGATGCTGCGTTGCGTGCCCGACGCGCTGCGCGTGGGCCGGCTGCTGTCCGATGCCTGGGCGCAGACCACCGGCGGCACGGTGCGTGCGATGACCGCCGCCACCGCGGACCAGGGCGCGTCGAATCCGCGCCCCGACGGCCAGACCGCGCTTGCCGGCCAATGAGCCGCGGCGCATGATCAGGAGCCACACGATGAGTGCCCGACCCGCTGCCGCCCAAGACCCGATGATCCCGCGCGGCGCGATCGTCGCGATGGGTGCGATCGCGCTGTTCGCCTTCGTCGCCGCCGGCGCCGTGCGACTGTCGGGCGTCGACGTGCGCGAGCCCGACGCCGCCGCCGTCGAGACCCGATCGCTGCGCTTCGAGGACCTGCCCGACGGCTCGATCGCGGTCATCGATCCGCGCAGCGGCGCACGCATCGAGACCGTCTCCGGCGAGCAGGGCTTCCTGCGCGGCGTGCTGCGCGGGCTCGCCCGCGAGCGCAAGCGCAACGACCTCGGCTCCGAGCAGCCCTTCGAGCTCATCGGCCGTGCCGACGGGCGCCTCACGCTTCGCGATCCGGCCACCGGCCGGCTCGTCGACCTCGAATCCTTCGGTCCGACCAACGCCGCCGTGTTCGCCCGGCTGCTCGCGGTCGCACCGCAACGCCCCTGAACGGAGACTCCGCCATGGCGCTCGACACCACGATCGACAGCCCGGAACAGGTGATGGCGCACGCCAAGGCGCGCACCCTCATCAGCCCGCGCTTCTACACCACCGACTACGACGCGATGAACCGCATCGACGTCTCGCCGATGCGCGCCGAGTGGGACGCGCACATGCTCGAGTACGCGGGCGACAACAACCACGACCACTTCCAGCGCACCGGCGACTTCCTCGCCGAGATGCACGACCTCGATCCGGCGATGCGCCAGGAGTTCCTGGACTTCCTCGTGACCTCGCTGACCTCGGAGTACTCGGGCTGCGTGCTCTACAACGAGATCCGCAAGAACGTCACCAACCCGGACATGAAGCAGCTGATGACGTACCTCGTGCGCGACGAGTCGCGGCACGCGAACTTCATCAACCAGTCGCTCAAGGACTTCGGGCTCGGCGTCGACCTCGCCACGCTGAAGGCGACCAAGGACTACACCTACTTCAAGCCGAAGTACGTGCTGTACGCGACGTACCTGTCGGAGAAGATCGGCTACGCGCGGTACATCACGATCTACCGGCAGCTCGAGCGCAACCCCGAGAAGCGCTTCCACCCGATCTTCAAGTGGTTCGAGCGGTGGTGCAACGACGAGTTCCGTCACGGCGAGTCGTTCGCGCTGATGATGCGCGCCGACCCGTCGCTGCTGCGCGGCGGCAACGTGCTGTGGATCCGCTTCTTCCTGCTGGCGGTCTACGCGACGATGTACGTGCGCGACCACACGCGGCCGATGCTGCATCGGGCGATGGGCCTGGAGTCGGATTCGTTCGACTACAAGGTCTTCGACATCTGCTCCGAGATCACCCGCCAGGTGTTCCCGATCGTCCTGGACACGGACAATCCGAAGTTCCGCGCGGGGCTGTCCCGGCTGCATCGCCTGAGCGAAGCGGCCGAGGCGGCCAAGGCACGCGGCGGCGTGGTCGGCGCGATCAAGCGTGCGGCCTGCGCGGTCGGTGCGGCCGCCACCTTCGCGCGTCTCTACGTGCTGCCGGTCAAGCGCAACGCGCTGCCCGAGCAGGTCCGCGTCGCGCCGGCCTGGTGAGTTCGTAACCCCCCGGTGCACCCATGCAGTACGCATTGCCCTTCGCATTCACGGTCCTCGTCTGGTGGGCGAGCACGGGTGCGATCCTGTACCTCGACGGGCTGCCCCGGCGGACCTTCCCGTACACGATGGCGGGCACCACCGTCGTGGCGGCGCTCGCGGTCTGGGGGCTGTGGTACAGCAGCGGGCAGACGACGGTGGCCGGGGCCTACTGCGGCTTCACCTGCGCCATCCTGATCTGGGGCTGGCAGGAAGTGGGTTTCCTGCTGGGCTACGTGACCGGCCCGCGGCGCAGCCCGTGTCCGGCCGGCTCGACCGGCTGGTCGCGGGTGCGCCATGCGTTCCAGACCGTCGCCCATCACGAGCTCGCGCTCGTCGTGCTGGCGCTGTTCGTGCTGTTCGCGACCTGGGACCGGCCCAACCAGACGGGGCTGTGGACCTACCTGGTCCTCTGGACGATGCGCCAGAGCGCCAAGCTCAACGTGTTCCTGGGCGTGCGCAACCTGAACGCCGACTTCCTGCCCGAGCACCTGAAGTACCTGCAGACCTACTTCACCCGCGCGCCCATGAACGCGCTGCTGCCGGTGTCCGTCCTGCTCTCGACGATCGTCGCGGTGCCGCTCTGGCAGGCCGCGGTGCACGGTGCCGACGCCTTCGAGGTCGCCTCGCTGACGCTGGTCGCCGCGCTGCTGTCGCTGGCGATCCTCGAGCACCTGCTGCTGGTGCTGCCGCTGCCGTCCGAGCGGCTGTGGTCCTGGGGCATGCGCTCGCATGCCGCGACGGCCGCGGCGGCCGCCTCGGTCGCGACGCCCCCGCCGCAGCGCTGAAGGGCGTCCCCTAGACGCCCGCGAGGCGTCCGAGCACCGCGCCCGCCGCGAGCAGCATCGCGAAGCGCAGCGCCGCCCCGAAGGTCCGCCGGACGATCGGCGTGAGCATCGCGCCCTGCGTGCCGCCGAAATCGCGGCGCAGCCGCAGCGTCGAGGGCAGCAGCACCAGCGGACCCAGCATCGCCGGCGAGCCCGCCGCCCACGCGATCGGGGGCAGCAGCGCGAACGGCGCCAGCAGCAGGCCGGCGAAGAGCGTCGCCGACGCGCGCGGCCCGTGACGCACCGCGAAGGTCCGGCGGCCGACGCGACCGTCGTGCTCGGCGTCGCGGTGATTGTTCGCGGCGAGTGCGGCCGCCGCGAAGGCACCGCTCGCGACCGACGCGAGCGCCGTGGCGGGCCCGATGCCGCCGGTCAGCATCCAGTCGGTCCCGCAGACCGCGACGACGCCGAAGAACACCAGCACCGTCGCCTCGCCGAACGGGCCGTACGCGATCGGTCTCGGGCCGCCCATGTACGCGAGCGCCGCCGTGAGCGACGCCACGCCGATCGCCAGCACCGGCCAGCCCCGTGCGGCGACGAGGAAGGCGCCCAGCGCCGCCGCCGAGACCGAGGCCACCACCACCGCCGCTCGTACCGTCCGCACGCCGAGCCAGCCGCGGGCGGTGGCTCGCGGCGGACCGGTGCGCGTGCCGTCGCGCTCGGCGCCACGGACCGTGTAGCCGACGTCGTTCTGCAGGTTGGTGACGAGCTGCACCAGCACCGACGCGGCCAGCACCGCGATCGCGATGCCCGGGTCGATCGAGCCGGTGCGGGCCCAGCCGAGTGCCGCACCGACCAGCACGGGCGCGATGGCGATCGGCAGGCTCCAGGGCCGCAGCGCGGCGGCCCAGGCCCGCGCCGAGCCGGGTCTGACTGCGTCGTCGGAAGGCATGCGCGCGCTCAGGCGATCAGGTAGCCCCCGTCCACCGGCAGCACGACACCCGTCACGAAGCCCGCCGCCGGCGAGCACAGGAACAGCACCGGGCCCGCGATGTCCTCGGGCCGGCCCCAGCGGCCCATCGGCGTGCGCGCGAGGATCGGCGCCGCACGTGCCGGATCGTCCTGCAGCGCCTGCGTGAGGGGCGTCGCGATCCAGCCGGGCGCCACCGCGTTCACGCGCACGCCCTGCGGTGCCCAGGCGATCGCGAGGCTCTTGGTGAGCTGCGCGATGCCGCCTTTCGAAGCGCTGTAGGCCGGCACCAGGCCGCCGCCGAAGAAGCTCAGCATCGAGGCGACGTTGACCACGCTGCCGCCGGTGCGCGCGAGCAGGGGCCGCGCCGCGGCGCATACCCGCATCGCGCCGTTCAGGTTGATGTCGATGACCTGTGCGAACACCTCCGGGTCGTGCTCGTCGCCGCGGCGGATCACGCCCGCGGCGTTCACCAGCACGTCGAGGCGCCCGAGCCCGCCGACCAGCGCGGTGACCGCGGCGGCGTCGGTGACGTCGAGGGACGCGATGCGCAGCCGCTCGCTCGAGGCCGGTGTCGTGGCGTTGACGAGGCCGGCGGCGACGACGTCCGCGCCCGCATCGCGCAGCGCCTGCGCGATGCCCAGACCGATGCCGCTGGTGCCGCCGGTGACGAGCGCACAGCGCCCGGTGAAGTCGAAGCTCAAGGGTGTCTCCCGGTGTCGTGGACGGCGGTGGTCGCGCGACGGCTGCGCGCCCTGCCGAAACCCGGCGCACAGGGTGCCGGCAAGCGGACCCGCCCGCAAGCCGGCGGCCGCAGTACTGGTGCGTGGGCTCCGATGACGGGCGCGCCGGCCCCGACCCGTCTGGCGCGGACGAAAAAAAACGGCGTCCGGGCGGACGCCGTTAGCCCAAGGGCGGGGAGATGCCGCCCTAGCGGACCGCCACGTCGACGCGGCGGGAGCGGGGATCTTCGCCGGAGACGTTCGCCTCCGTCTGCATGGGTTTCTCGAGGACCAGCCGGTCCTCGGGAATGCCGGCGGCCTTGAGCGCGTCGCGGACCGCGAAGGCGCGCTGCTTGGCCAGTTCCTGGTTCTGCGCGAGGCTGCCGGCCGCCGAGTGGAAGCCGGAGATCGCGACCTTCGCGTCGGCGCTGGCCTTCAGCGACGAGGCCAGCCCGACGAGGACCTTGCTGCCCTCGTCGGTCAGCGCCGACGAGCCGACCGCGAAGAACACGGTCGCGGGGGCGAGGCCGGTCGTCGCCGCCGGGGCCGGGGCCGGGGCGGCGGGCGCCGCGGCCGTCGGCAGGGCGGCACCGCCGCCGCCGAGCTCCGGGTGGTCCTTGGCCATCGGCGCACCGAACAGCGGCTTGTAGGCCCCCTGGTGGCAGGTCGCGCAGTTGAGCTTCGGCACGTCGCCCGTCGGGCCCAGGCGGTTCGCGGGGAACGTGCCGGTCAGCGGGGTCATGTACTCGTTGTTCAGCTGGCGCGCCATCCGGATGCCGTACCACGCGGTCGCGCGCTGCGGCGGGCTCTGCTCCCAGTCCTGCCACGACCGGCTGTTGTGGCAGTAGGTGCAGTTCACGCCGAGCGAGTCGGACATGTGGACCATCAGGCTGTACGTGAACTCGGTCTGCTTGGTCGAGGCCCGGTTGCCGGTCGGCAGCGCGGTGTCGCCCTGCACCCGGATCGGCTTGTCGCCGGCGAGGTAGGGGCCGAACGGGTCGTACGGCAGCGACGCCAGCTTCACCGAGGCCGCCGGCGAGTTCTGGAGGGCGCGGTCGCCGAGCATCCCGGTGACGTCGTGCTTGAGCGGCGCGGGGTCGAACCACACGTTGGCCGGGACCGGCTGCCCGCGGTGGCAGGTGTAGCAGGTCACGCCCGTGTCCGCGACGTGCTGCTTCCAGTTGACGTTGATGTTCTGCGTCATCTGGACCATGCGCCGCGAGACGATCTTCGTGTACTTGGAGTCGTCCGCGAAGTTGGCCGGGTTGTGGCAGTACAGACAGCCGGCCTCGGGCCCTTCCTTGGGCGCCACCCAGTTGGTCATCGCGACCATCGTGCGGGTGAACTGCCCGACGCTCAGGTCGCCCAGCACCTTGACGTTCTGGTACACGGCGCTGGCCTTGGGGCCGTCGGCGGAGGCGGGCTCGAGCGGGGCGGGCGGCTGGTTCGCCTCGATCACCGCGGCCATCAGCCGCGGGTTGTAGTTCTGCTCCATCCCGACGCCGCGAAAGCCCACCTGGACGTTGTCGATCGGCGGTCGCTCGCAGCCTGCGAGCAGTGTGCCGACGGCCGCGGCCGCGAGCACGATTGAAGCAAGGCGCACGCGAATCATGGCTTGACTCCCATCAGCGTGGAGGGATCGATGACGGGCGGGTAGACGGCCGGGTAGGCGGGTGCGACACCGTGCTTGACCGCCCACAGGAACCAGTTGTCCACGACGGTGCCGGTCAGCAGGATGCCGATGCCGCCGGTGAGCGGGCACAGCACCGCGAACCACCACGCCCAGCGGTGGATCGACTCCATCGTGGCGTTGAAGCCCATCGTCCAGCGCCAGAACAGCGCGGCGCGCTCCGAGGCCGTGCCGCGGTCGACGATCTGCTCGATCTCGCGCTCGCCGCCGTACGGCGTCACCGCGAGGATCGTCGCGCCGTGCATCGCGAACAGCAGCGTCGAGCCGTACAGGAACACGATCGACAGCATGTGGAACGGGTTGTAGAACAGGTTGCCGTAGCGGATCGAGAAGGCTGCGGTCCAGTCCAGGTGCGGGAAGATGCCGAAGGGCACCGCCTCGCCCCAGCTCCCCATCAGGATCGGGCGGAAGAAGCCGAGCACCAGGTACAGCCAGATCGCGGCGGCGAACGCCCAGGCCACGTGCGTGCCCATGCCGAGCTCGCGCGCGCGGCGGTACATCCGGGCCCACCACAGCAGCATCGATGCGGTCAGGAAGAAGCCGGTCATCAGCCACCAGCCACCCTGGTTGAGCGGCGGGATCTTCAGGCCGTTGCCCGGCGCCGGCGGCTCGAGCGCGAGCCAGGGCAGCTGCTTGAGCATCTCGATCGGGCTGTAGTTGACCGACGCGAGCATGTTCCAGCCGATGATCTGGAAGGCGACGACGCCGCAGATCAGGGACAGGACGCCGAGGGTGCCGAGGTAGATCGGTCCGATCTGCGCGTTGCCGAGCAGGCCGAGCCACCACGACGAGACCGGACCGAACTGCCGGTCGGCCGTCTCGCGCTCGGTGGACAGCGGCGGGCCGTCGTGCAGCGGGCCGGTGACCTGGACCTGTGTGAAGAGGTTCTGGTACGGCGGGGAAAAGGGCTGGTATTGCGCCATGACTTAGTCTCCGTCTCCGCTCATTTCCAGATCGGCAGGGTGAGCCACCAGCCCCACCATTCGGGCCAGCCGCGGGTCCAGAACGGACCGCTGATCACGATGCAGACCGCGCTCCAGAAGCCGGCCGACAGCGCGAGGAACAGGCCCAGCCTGTGGATTCCCAGCGTGCCGATCGAGTAGCCGATCGTGTCGCGGAAGAACGTGTCCTCGTGCTCGGGCGTCTTCACCGTCTGGCCCTTCTTCGGGTTCGTCGCCGACAGCACCGCCGCGCCGTGCAGCGACAGCGCGAACGTCGTCGCGAAGAAGAAGGACACGGCGATCATGTGCGCCGGGTTGTAGTGGAAGTGCAGGTACTGGTAGCCGACGTTCGACACCCAGTCGAGGTGGCTCAGGATCCCGTACGGGAAGCCGTGGCCCCAGGCGCCGAGCAGGATCGGCCGGATCACGACCAGCGTCACGTACGCGAAGATCGCGACGCTGAACGCGAAGGGGACGTGGAAGCCCATGCCCAGCTTGCGGCAGATCTCGACCTCGCGCGCGGCCCAGGATCCGAACGCGCCGATGGCGCAGATCGTGATCACCTGCCACAGGCCGCCTTCCATCATCGGCGCGAGACCCAGACCGTACTTCAGGTCGGGCGGCGCGATGTTGATCTGCCAGAGGTTCCAGGTCGGACCCTGCGATGCCCCGTACAGGATCAGCGCGGTACCGACCAGCGAGAAGAAGATCGTCGTGACGCCGAACAGCCCGACGTAGAACGGACCGACCCAGAAGTCGAAGAGGTCACCCCCGAGCAGGGTGCCTCCGCGAACGCGGTATTTTTTTTCGAAGCTGAGCATCGCCATGTTCGGATCCTCCATCTCTGCCATGACGGTCGACGGGGTCGGGCATGGGCTCCCGATCCCCGTCTACCGCTTACTTCCAGCTGCTACTTCGTCGCCGGAGCCGACGCCGGCATCGGCGCGTTCTGCGTCGCCGCAGGCTTGGCTTTCGGGCCGTCCAGCCAGTTGAAACGATCGGTGCTCAGCAGGATGAGGTGAATCATCGCCGCCAGGCCGAACAGGAAGATTCCCTGGACGACCATGGCCCTGAGCGGGTCGTACAGTCTCCAAACTCGCCACATACTTCTCTCCTAGATCACATGAGACATCGCGGTGTACACCGCGGACTTCACTCCACCGATCAGCGATCGCTCGCGTTCGGCCCCGGGCAACCAGGCGCGCCACCGCAGCGTCAACAGCGACGCCGAGACGGCCACCGTCAGGAAGACGGCGAACAGCACGACGAACAGCAGCCAGAACGCGGGGGAAGCGCGATCCGACCAGACCGGCCGGGACGAGACAGGGACGTGAGCCATTGGGGTCACCCTAGGTGGGGTCGGATCAGTTGAACCAGGGGCGCCAGGCCCAGACCAGGAAGTGCGCGACAACGGCAACGGCCGTGAAGCCCACGAAGCCCTGTACCCAGAACTTGTGGAACTCCTGCGCTTCCTCGTCGGTCAGGCCCGAGATCGAGCTTCTCTTCTCTGCCATACGGTCAGCTCCTAACAATCGGCCTTGCGGCCGTTGCCGCGCGCAACCCGCGCGGCGTGGGCAGCCGTGGCGACGTGCCACGACATTCGGTGCGTCCGGCGGACCGGACTGAATCGTTCGCGCGCGGGGCCGTCATGCGGCCTCCCCCTGCCTGAGCGCCTCGCGGGCACCCGCGACACGCGCGGCGGTGACGGTGATCTCGCCGGCCCGGCGCGCGTCGCGCTCGGCGCGGTCGCGAAGCCGCTTGGCGGCCGAGATCTGGACGAGCACGGGCTCGGCGGAGACGAGGTCGGCGAGCAGTCGCTGCGCGGCGTCTTCCCAGCGGTGCGTCTCGTTGGCGGCGACCGCGCGCGCGGGCGTGGCCTCGACGCGATCGAGGTCGGTGCCGAGCGGCAGGATGTGGAAGAGCGCGTCGAACAGCGCGTTGCACACTTCCTGCACCACGTAGGTCGCGCCCGAGTAGCCCATGAACGGCGTGCCGGTGTGGCGCCGGATGATCGCGCCCGGGAACGAGGCGGCGATGTACGTGCAGCGGGCGTTGACCTCGGCCGCGTACATGCGCTCGTTGAAGCTGCCGAACAGGATCAGCGGCGGACGGGCCTGGACCGTCTCGCGGATCGTCGCGTTGTCGGTCTTCTCGCCCGCCTTGCGCGACACCGCGAAGTGGCACGGCAGGCCCATCTCGTCCTCGAGGAAGCGGCGCAGGCCGCGCGCGTAGGTCTCGCCGGCGACGACGCCGAAGCTCGCGGTGCCGAAGAAGTCCTGGGTGACCGAACGCCACAGGTCCCAGATCGGCTTGATCGTGGTGTGCTTCTCGCGCTCGATGAACGGCTCGGGGTCGAGACCGAGGAGCTCGCCGAGCGCGCGCAGGAACTTGGTGGTCGCGTGCAGCCCGATCGGGGCCTGCAGCCAGGGGCGCTCGAGCGCCTCGCACAGCGACTGGCCGAACTCGCGGTACAGGCAGACGTTGGCGTCGGAGTCGGCGAGCTGCTGCACGTCGGCCAGGTGGCTGCCGAGCGGGAAGCTCATGTTGACCTCGGCGCCGATGCCCTCGACCAGCCGGCGGATCTCGGCCAGGTCGCTCGGCATGTTGAACGTGCCGTAGCAGGGTCCGATCAGGTTCACGCGGGGCTTGACGCCCTCGGCGCGCGGCTTGCGCTCGGGGATCTTGCGCAGCCCGTACTCGTTCCAGAGCCAGAGCATCGCGCGGTTGGCGCACTGCCACTGGTCCTCGTCGATGGTGCGCGGCAGGAAGCGCATCAGCGTCGTGCCCTCGGGCGTGACGCCGCCGCCGATCATCTCGGAGATCGAGCCGGTGACCACCACCGACGGCAGGTCGGGGTCGAGCACCGCGTGGGCGCGCTTCATCGAGCCCTCGGTGCCTTCGCGGCCGAGCTGCTCCTCG
>RPRK01000045.1 GCA_003818495.1 Burkholderiales bacterium | reverse complement strand
GGGCGCGGCGTCGGACATCGTGCCGGCGTCGGCACCGCCGAGCCCGCGGGCGAGCGCGAGCTTGCCGCTGTCGTCGAACGCGAGCTCGGTGGCCGTGACCTCGATCTCGAGCTGCTTGTCCCAGGCCTGGGCCACCCGGGCGAGTCGGACCGGCTCCAGCGCACGCGCGCCGCCGAGCCGATCCGCCACCCAGGTCTCGATCAGCCGGGTCTGCGCGGCGTCGGTCGCGAGCAGCCATCGGAGCAGCCAGAGATCGACCGTCGCGACCTGCGGGCGGCCGTGGGTGGCGGCGGCCACCTTGAGCGCCCGTACGGACTGCACCCAGCGGCGGTCGGAGATCTCGATCGCGGCCTCCAGCAGAACCCCCCGAAGGGTCCCGAGCGCCTCGACGATCGCCTCAGGCAGGACCACCCCGCGCGCCGAGACCTGCAGCGCCTCGAGCGATGGCTGCGACAGCACGGACGGCGTCGCCTGCGAGCCGCTCTCCCCGACGCCTTCCGCACTGCGCAGCAGGGCCTCGAAGGCGTCCTCGGTGACCGGTGCGACCGTGCAGCGGAAGAGGAAGCGGTCGAGGAACGCCCGCAGCGAATCGTCCGCGGGCACCTCGTTGCTGGCGGCGACCAGCGTCGCCAGCGGCACGGCGATGCGCTCGGCCCCCTGATCGAAGGCCCGTTCGTTGAGCAGCGTCAGCAGCGCGTTGAGGATCGCCGAATTCGCCTTGAACACCTCGTCGAGGAACGCGACCGTGGCCGTCGGCAGGTAGCCGTCGATCTCGCGCAGGTAGCGCCCCTCGTCGAGTGCAGCGAGCGACAGCGGTCCGAAGAGCTCCTCGGGAACCGTGAAGCGCGTCAGCAGCCGCTCGAAATAGCGTCCGCCCGACAGCTCGCGCAGACGCCTCGCGAGCTCGCTCTTGGCGGTGCCCGGCGGTCCGATCAGCAGCACGTGTTCGCCGCACAGTGCCGCCAGCAGCAGGCAGCGGGCCTGTTCGTCGCGCCCGACCAGCCCCCGCGTCAGCCGCGCGAGCGCGTGGCCGAGGGCCGCGGTGAACGGCTCGGGGCGCTCGTCGTCCGGGTTCGATCCCACGAGGCGTCCTCCCATCGCGGCCGATTGTGGCACAGGCGTCCGGCCGGGCCGGCCGCGGGCTCAGACGAGGTTCTCGGCCACGCCGCGCCGGGGCGCTTCGAGGTACTCCCGGGACTGCATCTCGACCAGCCGGCTCGCCGTCCGCACGAACTCGTGCGCCATGGCGCCGGTGGTGTAGAGCTGCTCGGCGGCGCAGTCCGCGGAGACCAGCAGCTTCACCTTCTGGTCGTAGAAGACGTCGACCATCCAGGTGAAGCGTCGGGCTTCGGAGGACATCGCGGCGTTCATCGCGGGAACGTCGGAGAGGATCACGGTGTGGAAGCGCGTCGCGATCTCGAGGTAGTCGAGCTGCGAGCGCGGGCCGCCGCACAGCGTCGCGAAGTCGAACCACACCACGCCGCCAGCGCGTCGCCGGGCGACGATGTCGCGGTTCTCGATGCGCAGCTTCGGCTCCTCGTCGGAGACCTCGGCGACCCGGGCGAACGCCGCGGCGAGCCGGGCGTCCGCGTCGGGGCCGGCCGGCACCAGGTAGGCCGGGACCTGAGCCATCGTCTGGCGCCGGTAGTCGACCCCGGCGTCGACATTGACGACGTCGAGATGCGCCTTGAGCAGCGCGATCGCCGGCAGGATGCTCTCCCGATGCAGTCCGTCGGGATAGAGGTCGTCGGGCCGATAGTTCGAGGTCATCACGAAGGCCACGCCGTTGTCGAACAGCCCGTGCAGCAGGCGCTCGAGGATCATCGCGTCGGCGATGTCGGAGACGTGGAACTCGTCGAAGCAGATCAGCCGGTAGCGACGCGCGATGCGGCGTGCGACCTCGTCGAGCGGATCGGCCACCTGCTTGATCTCGCGCAGCTCTCGATGGACCGCCCGCATGAATTCATGGAAGTGCACACGGGTCTTTCGGACCAGCGGGACGGTCTCGTAGAACACGTCCATCAGGAAGCTCTTGCCGCGTCCGACACCGCCCCACAGCCACACGCCTCGCGGCACGGCCGGATGGTTGATGAGCTTCTTCAGGCGGTTCGAGCGGCGGGCCTTGTAGGCGACCCACTCGTCGTACATCGACTGCAGCCGGTCGACGGCCGCGCGCTGTGCGCGGTCCTCGGCGTAGCCGCGCTGTGCGAGCTGCTCGGTGTAGCGTTCGAGAACGTTCATGCCGGTCGGCCGACCCGCCCGCACCGGACGGCCCGCGGCCATCCGGACGGGCGGGTGCGCGTCACATGTTGAGCGCGCGCTTGTCGACGGCGAGGGCCGCCTCGCGCATCACCTCGGACATCGAGGGATGCGGATGGCAGACGCGGGCGATGTCCTCGCTCGACGCCTTGAACTCCATCGCCACCGCCGCCTCGGAGATCAGGTCGGACGCCCCGTGGCCGACGATGTGCACGCCGAGCACCTCGTCGGTCGTCGCGTCGGCGAGCACCTTCACGAAGCCCTCGGCGGCGTTCATGCCGAGCGCCCGGCCGTTCGCCATGAAGGGGAACTGACCCGCCTTGTAGCTGCGGCCCTCCGCCTTGAGTTGCTGCTCGGTCTTGCCGACCCAGGCGATCTCGGGCGAGGTGTAGATCACCCAGGGGATGGTGTTGTAGTCGATGTGCGGCTTCTGGCCGGCGATCAGCTCGGCGACCATCACGCCTTCGTCCTCGCCCTTGTGGGCGAGCATCGGCCCGCGCACGACGTCGCCGATCGCGTAGACGTTCGGCATCTTCGTCGCGCAATGGCCGTCGACTGGGATGAACCCGCGCTCGTCGACCGCGAGGTTGATCGCCTCGAGGTTCAGCCCCTCGGTGTTCGGCACGCGACCGACCGAGACGATCAGCCGATCGGCGTCGAGCACCTGGGCCGCGCCCTGGGCGTCGGTCCAGGCGATCGAGACGCCCTTCTTCGAGGTCTTGACCTCGCCGATCTTCACGCCGAGGTGGATCTTCAGGCCCTGCTTCGTGAAGACCTTCCAGGCTTCCTTGGAGACCGATTCGTCGCAGGCCGCGAGGAATCCGGGCAGCGCCTCGAGGACGACCACCTCGGCACCCAGCCGGCGCCAGACCGAGCCGAGTTCGAGCCCGATCACGCCTGCGCCGATCACGGCGAGCTTCTTCGGCACCGACGACAGGGCCAGCGCCCCCTCGTTGTCGCAGACGATCTCGTTGTCGACCGGAACGCTCGGCAGGTGACGGGCCTTCGAACCGGTGGCGACGATCACGTGCTTGGCGTCGACGAGCTGCACGCCCTCGGCGGTCACGATCTCGAGCCCGACCAGTCCGTCGTTCTCGCCGGTGAACCGCGCGTGGCCCTTGAGCCAGGTGATCTTGTTCTTGCGGAACAGGAACTCGATCCCCTTCGTCATCTTGCTGACGATGCCGTCCTTGCGGGCCAGCATCTTCGCCAGGTCGATCTTCGCGCCGGACACCTCGATGCCATGGTCACCGAGGTGATGGGCCGCCTCCTCGTACTTCTCGCTCGAGGCGAGCAGCGCCTTGGAGGGGATGCAGCCGACGTTCAGGCAGGTGCCGCCCAGCGCCAGCTCGCCCTTCGGATTCGTCCACTTCTCGGCGCAGGCGACCTTCATGCCCAGCTGTGCCGCGCGGATCGACGCGATGTAGCCGGCCGGGCCGGCTCCGATCACGACGACGTCGTACCGTTCGCTCGCCATCGTCGTTCCCTCAGAGGTCCAGCAGCAGGCGCGCCGGGTCCTCGAGCGCCTCCTTGATCGACACCAGGAACAGCACCGCCTCGCGGCCGTCGATGATCCGGTGGTCGTACGAGAGCGCCAGGTAGTTGATCGGACGCACGACGACCTGCCCGTTCTCGACCACGGCCCGGTCCTTGGTGGCGTGCACGCCCAGGATCGCGGACTGCGGCGGATTGATGATCGGGGTCGAGAGCATCGAGCCGAACACGCCGCCGTTGGAGATCGAGAAGGTGCCGCCGGTGAGCTCCTCGAGCCCGAGCTTGCCGTCCTGCGCCTTCTTGCCGTATTCGCCGATCTGCTTCTCGATCTGCGCGAAGTTCATCTGATCGGCGTTGCGCACCACCGGCACCACCAGGCCGCGCGGCGAGCCGACGGCCACGCCGATGTCGAAGAAGCCGTGGTAGACGATGTCGGTGCCGTCGATCGAGGCATTGACGACCGGGTACTTCTTGAGCGCGTGGACGGCGGCCTTCACGAAGAAGCTCATGAAGCCCAGGCGGGCGCCGTGCTCCTTCTCGAACCGGTCCTGGTACTTCTTGCGAAGGTCCATGACCGGCTGCATGTTGACCTCGTTGAAGGTCGTCAGGATCGCGTTGGTGGCCTGCGACTGCAGCAGGCGCTCGGCCACGCGCTGGCGCAGCCGCGACATCGCCACCCGCTGCTCGGGCCGGCCTTCGATGAGCTTGTTCGGGTCGATCGGGGCCTGCACCGCAGGCAGGCTCGACGAGGGCGCGCCCGTCGGGATCGGACGTGCCGGTGCGGCGGCCGGTGCAGCCGGCGCCGGCGCGGTCGTGCCGGCGGCGACCGCGGCGATGACGTCGCCCTTGGTCACACGACCGTCGCGGCCGGTCCCGGCGACCTGCGAGGTCGACAGGCCGGTTTCGGCGAGCATCTTGGCGGCCGCGGGCATCGCGACATCGCCCTTGCCTCCGGTCGGTGCCGGAGCCGCCCCCGTGCCCGGCGCGGCGGCCGGCGCAGCGGCGACCGGCGCGGGCGCCGCGGCGGGCGCCACAGCGGCACCGGCCTTCGCTTCGGTGTCGATCACGGCGATGACTTCGCCCGCGACCACCGTGCTGCCATCGCCCTTGATGATCTGGGCGATCACGCCCGACTCGGGGGCCGGCAGCTCGAGGACGACCTTGTCGGTCTCGACGTCGATCAGGTTCTGATCGCGTTCGACGGCCTCGCCGGCCTTCTTGTGCCACTGCAGCAGGGTGGCTTCCGCAACCGACTCGGACAGCTGCGGAACCTTGACTTCGATCAGCGCCATGATGTTCAGGAGGCCTTCTTGGTCTTCGTTTTCGGGGCGTCGCCCAGGGCCGCGGTGAGGAGGTCCTTCTGCTGGGCGTAATGCTTGTCGTAGTAGCCGACGGCCGGCGAGGCCGACGCGGGGCGTCCGGCGTAGGACAGCCGCTGGCCGTCCTTGAGCGCGTCCTGGATGTGGTGCTGCACGAAGAACCAGGCGCCCTGGTTCTGCGGCTCGTCCTGGCACCAGACCACCTGGGTGAGGGCCGGGTACTTCTTGAGCTCGGCCTCGAGCGCCTTGTGCGGGAACGGATAGAGCTGCTCGACACGCAGCAGCGCGACGTCCTTGAGCTCGCGCTCGCGACGGGCGATCAGCAGGTCGTAGTAGACCTTGCCGGTGCACAGCACCACCTTCTTGACGCCCTTGGCGTCGAGATCGGCGGTGGTGTCCGGGATGACGGTCTGGAACCCGCCGCGCGCGAGGTCCTGCAGCGGGGAGACGGCCTCCTTGTTCCGCAGCAGCGACTTCGGGGTCATGATGACCAGCGGCTTGCGGAACGTGCGGATCATCTGCCGGCGCAGCAGGTGGAAGATCTGCGCGGGCGTCGTGGGCTGGCAGACCTGCATGTTGTGCTCCGCGCACAGCTGCAGGAAGCGCTCGAGGCGGGCCGACGAGTGCTCCGGCCCCTGCCCTTCGTAGCCGTGCGGCAGCATCATCGTCAGACCGCAGGCGCGGCCCCACTTGGTCTCCGCCGACGAGATGAACTGGTCGATGACGACCTGGGCGCCGTTGACGAAGTCGCCGAACTGCGCCTCCCAGATGACCAGCGCATTGGGCTCGGCGGTCGCGTAGCCGAACTCGAAGGCGAGCACCGCCTCCTCGGACAGCACCGAGTCGATGACGGTGAAGCGGCCCTGGTTGTCGCCGACATGCTCGAGCGGGATGAAGTAGCCCGAATCCCAGCGCTCGCGATTCTGGTCGTGCAGCACCGAATGCCGGTGGGTGAAGGTGCCGCGGCCGGCGTCCTGGCCGGACAGGCGCACCGCGTAGCCCGAGGCGAGCAGCGTCGCGTAGGCCATGTGCTCACCCATGCCCCAGTCGAGCGCCAGGTCGCCGTGACCCATCGCCCGGCGGTCGGCCACGACCTTCTCGACCAGCGGATGCAGCTTCAGCGTGTCGGGGGTGGTGGTGATCTTCTCGGCGAGGCGGCGCAGTTCGGCCATCGGCACCGCCGTGTCCGCGCTGTCGGTCCACTTGCGGTTCAGGAACGGCATCCAGTCGACCGCGAACTTGCTCTTGAAGTTCGAGATCACCGGATCGGCGGTGTGGCGCCCCGCGTCCATCGCGGCGCGGAACCCCTTGACCATCGCGTCGCCGTCACCGGCCTTGAGCACGCCCTGCGCCTCGAGGCGGTCCGCATACAGCTTGCGGGTGCCCGGGTGCTGGCCGATCTTCTTGTACATCAGCGGCTGGGTCAGCGCCGGCGTGTCCTGCTCGTTGTGGCCGAGCTTGCGGAAGCAGACGATGTCGACGACCACGTCCTTGCCGAACTGCTTGCGGAAGTCCATCGCGATCTGGGTCGCGAACACCACCGCCTCGGGATCGTCGCCGTTCACGTGGAACACCGGCGCCTCGATCATCTTCACGACGTCGGAGCAGTAGATCGTCGAGCGCGAATCGCGCGGATCGGAGGTGGTGAAGCCGATCTGGTTGTTGATGACGATGTGGACCGTGCCGCCTGTGCCGTAGCCGCGGGTCTGGGCGAGGTTCAGCGTCTCCATCACGACGCCCTGTCCGGCGAAGGCGGCGTCGCCGTGGACGATCACCGGCAGCACCTGGGAGCCGTCCTCGTCGCCGCGGCGGTCCTGCCGCGCGCGGGTCGAGCCCTCGACCACCGGGTTCACGATCTCGAGGTGCGACGGGTTGAACGCGAGCGACAGGTGGACCGGACCGCCGGGGGTCGAGACGTCGCTCGAGAAGCCCTGGTGGTACTTGACGTCGCCCGACGGCAGATCGTCGGCGTGCTGACCCTCGAACTCGGCGAAGAGGTCCTTCGGACCCTTGCCCAGGGTGTTCACCAGCACGTTCAGGCGGCCGCGGTGGGCCATGCCGATCACGAACTCCTGGATGCCCTGCGTGCCGCCGTGCTGCACCACCTCGTCCATCGACGCGATGAAGCTCTCGCCGCCCTCGAGCGAGAAGCGCTTCTGGCCGACGTAGCGCGTGTGCAGGTATTTCTCGAGGCCTTCCGCGGCGGTCAGCCGCTCGAGGATCCGCTTCTTCTTCTCGGCCGAGAACTTGGGCTTGGCGCGCGTGCTCTCGAGCCGTTCCTGGATCCAGCGCTTCTGGGCCGGATCGGTGATGTACATGAACTCGGCGCCGATGGTGCCGCAGTAGGTCTCGCGCAGGGCGCGGAGCAGGTCGCGCAGCGGCGCGCTGTCGAAGCCGAAGAACGTGTTGGCCGCCGAGTAGATGTTCGCGTGGTCGCCTTCGGTGAAGTCGTAGAACGCGGTCTCGAGCTCGGGGATCTGCGGGCGCTCCTGGCGCTTGAGCGGGTCGAGGTCGGCCCAGCGCGAGCCGAGGAAGCGGTAGGCCGCCACCAGCTGCTGGACGTAGACCTGCTTGCGCGCAGCGGCGGCATCGCCGCCCATCACGCGTGGCTGGAGCGTGCCTTCCTTCGCGCGCTCGGCGAAGGACTGGACGATCGGGGCGTGCGCGACGTCGGGCGTCTGCGGGTTCCCGTCGGCGGCCGGCACCATCTGCATGGTGTCGAAATACGTCCGCCACTGCTCGGGCACCGAGCCGGGATTGTTCAGGTAGGACTCGTACAGTTCCTCAACGTACGGCGCGTTGCCGCCGAACAGGTACGAGCTGGAATTGAATGCCTTCATCATCGCGCTTCACCTCCCAAGACGAGTTTCTCGTCGAAAGTGCGGAAGAGGATCGCGTCGCCCCCTCCCATCCGCTTTCCGGCTCCGACCGGTCCGCGGACGCTGCTGCCAGGGACTCCGCAGACCCTTGGTCCGGGCCCCGACATAACGGCGCGATGTTAGCACGTCGCTCCTTGCGCCGATCTTACGAAACAGGCCGTCCGGCCCCTGTTTCTCGACGCTTCGTCGGACTCAAGTGCGGCGCGCCGAGGCCGTTAGAACCGGAAGCGGCCCGTTCGGCCGCACCACGACCCGACCCCGGAGGCCGCCCGTGCGAGCAGCGACGATGGAACATCCGGTGACGACCGCGAGCGGCGGGCCGTCACCCGGCGACGACGCGACCGACGTCGCTCACGTCGGCTGGCGTCAGGCCGCACCGGGCGCGCTCGCCGCCCTGCTGGAGTGGGTCGAACAGGGCAGCGAGCCGGTCGTCGCGCTCGATCGGGCGGGGCGGATCCTGATCGCCAATCCCGCCTTCGCACGGGCCTTCGCGATCGTCCCGCGACCGATGCCGACGTCGCTCGAGCCCGTACCGCTCGACCCGTCCGTGCCGCTCGCCCGCTTCGTCCCGCTGCTCTCGCCACCGCGCCTCGCTCGATGGCTCGACGAGAGCGCGAGCGGGGCCGCGCGCATGCATCGACTGCTCGCCGAGGCGGTCGGTGCCGACGGAGATCGCTTCCTGGTCGCCGCCACCTTGCTGAAGGTCGGGGTCGAGACCCACGTCACAGGGCCCGAGCGCGTAGAGGCGCCGGCGTGCGTCGTCGCGCTGCGCCCGCTCGATGCCTCGCGAGGACTCGCACTCCGCGTCGGTACGGCACGCGCCCCCGCGGTCGCAGGCGTCGCCGCTGCAGCAGCCGCAACCGCTGCCGCCGTGGCCGATGCCGCCGGGACCGAGGCGGCGGAGTTCCCCGATGCGGTCGCGCTCGGCCCCCTGCTCGATGCCGCCTGCCGCGGCGCGGCCTCGGCCGAGGCGCGTCGGCGCATCCGACGCAGGCCGCACGACCCCGCGGCACGGGTCGCCGGCGACGCCGATGCGGTTCGCGAGGCCCTCGCCCGCCTGATCGACAATGCGATCCGCTACGCACCGGGCGACACCCCGGTCACGCTGCGCACCCGCCGGGAGCGCTGCGAGCCGTCGGGCGCCCCTCACGGCGCAGACTCGGTCGGGCACATCGTCATCACCGTCGCCGACCGCGGCCGCGGCTTCACGCGCTCCCAGCTGCAGCGGGCATTCGAGCCGTTCGCCCGCGGCGACGCCTCCGGGGGCGGACCGGGCCTGGGACTGGCGATCGCCCGGCACCTCGTCGAGGCGCAGGCCGGCTGGATCGAACTTCGCAGCGATGCGGGGATCGGCACCGAGGCCGAGATCTGGCTGCCCGAGGCCGACTGAGCGAAAAAAAAACCGGCCCCGAAGGGCCGGTCGCGGACAGCGCGACGCACGGAGCGTCGCGACGGGCCGCCTTCAGCGCAGGTCGATCGCCTTGACGTCGCGGCGCGTCGCGCCGACGAACAGCTGACGGGGGCGGCCGATCTTCTGCTCGGGATCCGAGATCATCTCGTTCCACTGCGCGATCCAGCCGACGGTGCGGGCCAGCGCGAAGATGCAGGTGAACATCGAGGTCGGGATGCCCAGCGCCTTCTGCACGATGCCCGAGTAGAAATCGACGTTCGGGTACAGCTTGCGCGACACGAAGTAGTCGTCCTCGAGGGCGATCTGCTCGAGCTTCATCGACAGCTTGAACAGCGGATCGTCGTGCAGGCCGAGCTCGCCCAGGACCTCGTAGCAGGTCTCGCGCATGAGCTTGGCGCGCGGGTCGTAGTTCTTGTAGACCCGATGACCGAAGCCCATCAGCTTCACGCCGGAGTTCTTGTCCTTCACCTTGGCGATGAACTCGCCGATCTTGTCGACGCCGCCGTTCTTCTGGATCTCGTCGAGCATCTGCAGGCAGGCCTCGTTGGCACCGCCGTGCGCCGGGCCCCACAGCGTGGCGATGCCCGCCGCGATGCAGGCG
Source organism: Burkholderiales bacterium (assembly GCA_003818495.1). Classification (GTDB taxonomy): domain Bacteria; phylum Pseudomonadota; class Gammaproteobacteria; order Burkholderiales; family Burkholderiaceae_E; genus UBA4615. The sequence continues at coordinate 17,506 of RPRK01000045.1, read as the reverse complement.
AACGGATTGGCACCGGACGAGCCGGCCAGGCGCACCGTCGAGGTCGACGCGTTCTGCTCGTGATCGGCGTGCAGGATCAGGATGCGGTCGAGCGCGCGCTCGAGGACCGGGTTGACCTTGTACTCCTCGCACGGCGTGCCGAACATCATGCGCAGCAGGTTGCCGCTGTACGACAGGTCGTTGCGCGGGTACATGAACGGCTGGCCCACCGTGTACTTGTAGGCCATCGCGACCAGCGTCGGCATCTTCGCGATCAGGCGGATCGCGGAGATGTGACGGTGCTCGGAATTGTTGATGTCGAGCGAGTCGTGATAGAAGGCCGACAGCGCGCCGACGCAGCCGACCAGCACGGCCATCGGGTGCGCGTCCCGGCGAAAGCCCTGGAAGAACCGCGTCATCTGCTCGTGCACCATCGTGTGGTGCGTGACCCGGTACTCGAAGTCCTTCTGCTGCGCGCGGTTCGGAAGCTCGCCGTTGAGCAGCAGGTAGCAGGTCTCGAGGTAGTCGCAGTTCGTGGCGAGCTGCTCGATCGGGTAGCCGCGGTACAGCAGCTCGCCCTTGTCGCCGTCGATGTACGTGATCTTCGAGTCGCACGCGGCCGTCGACATGAAGCCCGGGTCGAACGTGAACTTCCCGGTCTGTCCGTACAGCTTGCGGATGTCGATCACGTCGGGGCCGACGGTCCCCTCGTAGATCGGGAAGTCGACCGACGGCGTGCCGTCGGTGAACGTCATCGTGGCTTTCTTGGTGGAGGTCATCGGTCGCCCTGTGGATGCGTGCGGAAGGATTGGGTCGGTCGGTTGAGATACGGGCGGAGACGGGCGGCTTCTGCGGCTGCCTCGTTCAGGCTGCGCGCAGCCGGTCGAGCATCCGGCGCGCGTGCGGATCGTCGAGGTCACCGTCCGGCTCGCTGCGGCCCAGGAGCAGGTCCATCAGCGCATTGTCGGACAGATCGAGCAGGCGAACCAGACCGCCCACCTCCTCGTCGGTCAGCGAGGTTTCGTTCGCGTCGAGAAAGCGGGTCAGCACCAGATCGTTCTCGAGCAGGCCGCGCCGGCTGCGCCAGCGCAGCCGGCGACGGCGCGCCGGATCGTCCTGGTGGCGAACCACCGTATCGGCGTCGGGCGGGAGCATGTCGGTGGCCGCTGCGGGGTTCCCGTCGTCAGACCGCTCGGCGGACCATCAGGTCCTTGATCTTGCCGATGGCCAGGGTCGGGTTCAGCCCCTTCGGACAGACGTCCACGCAGTTCATGATCGTGTGGCAGCGGAACAGCCGGTACGGATCCTCGAGATCGTCGAGCCGCGCGCTGGTCGCCTGGTCGCGGCTGTCGGCGATGAACCGATAGGCCTGCAGCAGGCCCGCCGGGCCGACGAACTTGTCCGGGTTCCACCAGAACGACGGGCAGGAGGTCGAGCAGCACGCGCACAGGATGCACTCGTAGAGCCCGTCGAGCTCGTTGCGCTCCTCGGGCGTCTGCAGCCGCTCCTTCTCGGGCGGCGGCGTGTCGTTGATCAGGAACGGCTTGATCGAGTGGTACTGCTTGAAGAACTGGGTCATGTCCACGATCAGGTCGCGGATGACCGGCAGGCCCGGCAGCGGCTTGAGGACGATCGGCTCCTTCAGGTCGCGCAGGTTGGTGATGCAGGCGAGCCCGTTCTTGCCGTTGATGTTCATCGCGTCGGAGCCGCAGACGCCCTCGCGGCAGGAACGACGGTAGGCGACCGAATCGTCGGTCACCTGCTTGATGCGCATCAGCGCGTCGAGCAGCATCTTGTCGGTCGGCAGCAGCTCGACCGTCAGGTCCTGCATGTACGGCTTGGCGTCCTTGTCGGGGTCGTACCGATAGATCGAGAAGCGGACCGTGCGGGCCACCGGCTTGGTTCCGGCGCCTACGGGGGCGTTCATCACGACTGCGTTCATCGAATGGTGCTCCTGCTCAGAACGTCCGAGCCTTCGGCGCGAAGGTCTCGACGGTCAGCGGCTTCATGTTGACCGGCTTGTAGTCGAGCCGGTTGCCTTCGCTGTAGTACAGCGAGTGCTTGATCCAGTTCGCGTCGTCGCGGGTGGGGAAGTCGCGGTGGGCGTGCGCGCCGCGGCTCTCCTTGCGCGCTTCGGCCGAGACGATCGTGGCCTTGGCGGTCTCGACGAGGTTGTCCAGTTCGAGCGCCTCGACGCGCGCCGTGTTGAACACCTTCGACTTGTCCTTGATGTGGACGGTCTTGGCGCGCTCGGCGAGATCCATGATCTTGGTGACGCCCTGCGACAGCAGCTCGGAGGTGCGGAACACGCTGCAGTGGGTCTGCATCGCGCGCCGGATCTCGTTGGCCACTTCCTGGGTGTTCTCGCCCGAGGTCGAGCCGTCGAGCCGGGACAGCCGGGACAGCGACTCGTCGCCGGCCTGGGCGGGCAGCGAGCGGAAGCCCTGGTCCTTGAACTTCGCGTCGACGATGTGATTGCCGGCTGCGCGGCCGAACACCACCAGGTCGAGCAGCGAGTTGGTGCCCAGGCGGTTGGCGCCGTGCACCGAGACGCACGCGCATTCGCCGATCGCGTACAGGCCTTCCACGATGGCGTTCGGGTTGCCGTTCTTCGGGACGACGACCTGGCCGTGGAAGTTCGTCGGGATCCCGCCCATCTGGTAGTGGATGGTGGGCACGACCGGGATCGGGTCCTTGATCGGGTCGACGTTGGCGAACTTGATCGCGATCTCGCGGATCGACGGCAGCTTCTTCATGATCTTCTCGGCGCCGAGATGATCGAGCTTGAGCAGGACGTAGTCGCCGTCCGGGCCCGCGCCCCGCCCTTCCTTGATCTCCTGGTCCATCGAGCGCGAGATGAAGTCCCGCGGTGCCAGGTCCTTGAGGGTGGGGGCGTAGCGCTCCATGAAGCGCTCGCCGTCCTTGTTCAGCAGGATCCCGCCCTCGCCTCGCACGCCCTCGGTGATGAGCACGCCGGCGCCGGCCACGCCGGTCGGGTGGAACTGCCAGAACTCCATGTCCTCGAGCGGAATGCCCGCCCGCGCCGCCATCCCCATGCCGTCGCCGGTGTTGATGAAGGCATTGGTCGAGGCGGCCCAGATGCGGCCCGCGCCGCCGGTGGCCAGCACGGTGACCTTCGACTCGAGGACCATCACCTCGCCGGTCTCCATCTCGAGCGCGACGACACCGACCACGGCGCCCTCGGCGTCGCGGACGAGGTCGAGCACCATCCACTCGACGAAGAACTGCGTGCGCGCGCGGACGTTGCGCTGGTAGAGCGTGTGCAGCAGGGCATGGCCGGTGCGGTCGGCGGCCGCGCAGGCGCGCTGGACCGGCTTCTCGCCGAAGTTCGCGGTGTGGCCGCCGAACGGGCGCTGGTAGATCGTGCCGTCGGCGTTCCGGTCGAACGGCATGCCGAAATGCTCGAGCTCGTAGACGACCTGCGGTGCCATCTTGCACATGTACTCGATGGCGTCCTGGTCCCCGAGGTAGTCGGAGCCCTTGACGGTGTCGAACATGTGCCAGTACCAGTTGTCCTCGCTCATGTTGCCGAGCGAAGCACCGATCCCGCCCTGCGCGGCGACCGTATGCGAGCGGGTCGGGAACACCTTGGACAGGACGGCCACGTTGTAGCCGGCTTCGGCGAGCTGCAGCGAGCAGCGCATGCCGGCGCCGCCGGCACCCACGATGACCGCGTCGAACCGCCGGCGCGGCAGGCCGTTCGCGAGTTGATTCAGAACTTCAGCCAACTCAGACTCTCCAGAGAATGATCACTGCCCAGATGGCGTAACCGATCAGCGCCACCACCGTGGCGACCTGCAGCACCAGCCGAACGCCCGTCGGCTTGATGTAGTCCATGTAGATGTCGCGGACGCCGACCCACGCGTGCCAGATCAGCGCGAGCACGGCCAGCAGCGTCGCCACCTTCATCCAGACCGTCGAGAACATGCCGGCCCAGGAGCCGTAGTCGAGGTCGCGGGTGAAGAGGACGGCGCCCAGCAGCAGCAGCGTGTAGGCGAGCAGCACGACCGCGGAGACGCGTTGCGCCAGCCAGTCGCGCAGACCGTAGTGCGCGCCGACGACGATTCGACGGGTGGTCATCTCAGAAGGCTCCGAACAGCTTGAGGGCGAGCACCGCGGTCAGCGCGACCGTGATCCCGAGGACCGCCAGCGCCGACGAGCGCGACGCGTCCTTCTGGATGCCGACGTGGCGGTCGAGCAGCAGGTACCGGATGCCGGCGACCGCGTGGTGCACGAAGGCCCAGATCAGCACCAGCAGAACGAGCTTGCCGGGGATGCTCCCGACGATCGCGCGGTACGACTGGAAGCTCAGCTCGCTGGTGAGGCTCTCCTGCAGCAGGTAGAGCGCGAACGGAATGCCCAGCAGGAACAGAACCGCACCGCTGATCCGATGCAGGATGGAGACGATGCCCGCCGGCGGAAGCCGGTACGACACGATCTGGTTGACGCCGATGTTGCGGTACTGCGGTCGCGCTTTCTGGGCTGCGATGTCGGCCATGGATGCCTCGGACTGTGCTCTTGGTGACTGGGGACGCTCGGGCACGCCGGAGGTTGCAGAAAGCCGCCGTGCGGACGGACGGCCCCCTTGACCCCCGACCTCCCCGTTTATTCGATCGGGCAAAACCGTGTCATTCTGACGTAAATCTCGCGTTGCACCAATTCTCAGCTCAGCTCGTTGAAATAGTGGTGGTGATGCGTCCGATACCAGCCTCGGCGGACCTCCACGGCCTTGTCGCCGTATGTCGAGGACACGCGGTCGACAAGGAGCAGCGGCTCGCCGACCTCGACGCCGAGCGCCCTCGCCTCGACCTCGCCCGCAGCCACCGCGCGCAGCCGTTCGCTGGCCCGGATCATCCTGGTGCCGAACTCGGTCTCGAGCAATGCGTAAAGGGGACCGCTGTACGCGGTGAGCCGCTCGGCGGTCAGGCCGCGGAAGGTCTGGCCGGGCAGCCAGATCTCTTCGAGGACGATCGGCTCGCCGTCGAACTCGAGCAGGCGACGGATCGTCACCGCCGTGTCGCCCGCCTTCATCTCGAGCGCGCGCGCGATCTCGAGCGGCGCACGGAGCCTGCGGCACTCGAGGAACCGGCTGGTCGGCTGCCTCGGTTCGCCGCCGTCGTCCGGTCGCAGCCGCAGGAAGCGGATCTGCGCCCGGGCTTCCTGGTGGCTGGCGACGAAGGTGCCGCGCCCCTGCCGGCGAACCAGCAGGTTCTCGGCCGACAGCGCATCGATCGCCTTGCGGACGGTGCCCTGGCTGACGCCATAGCGCGCGGCGAGATCGATCTCGCTGGGAATGGCCTCGCCCGGGCGCCACTCTCCCGATTGCAGGCTGTGCACCAGCCGATCGCGGATCTGCCGGTAGAGCGGGCTGAACGTGACCGAGCTCATCGTCCGGATATGAGCACGAGCGGCCGCGCTTGTCCAGTAACTGATGTCTTATAGAAGTTATAGCTCCCGGTTGACACCACCTGGAGCCGCTCCTACACTCGCGCTCGACCCCGAAGTCCCCTCCTGACCCCCTCGAAGGACGACCATGACCAAGCCCGCCAAACGAGTCGCCGTGACCGGCGCCGCCGGCCAGATCGGTTACTCGCTGCTGTTCCGCATCGCCAACGGCGACATGCTGGGCAAGGACCAGCCGGTGATCCTCCAGCTGCTCGAGATCCCCGACGAGAAGGCGCAGAAGGCGCTGCGCGGCGTGATGATGGAACTCGAGGACTGCGCGTTCCCCCTGCTCGCCGGCATGACCGCGCATGGCGACCCCGCCACGGCCTTCAAGGACGCGGACTACGCGCTGCTCGTCGGTGCCCGCCCGCGCGGCCCCGGAATGGAACGCAAGGACCTGCTGGCCGCCAACGCGCAGATCTTCACCGCGCAGGGCAAGGCGCTGAACGCGGCCGCGAGCCGCGACGTGCGCGTGCTGGTGGTCGGCAACCCGGCGAACACCAATGCGTACATCGCCATGAAGTCGGCCCCCGACCTGCCGAAGAAGAACTTCACCGCGATGCTGCGCCTGGACCACAACCGCGCGCTGTCGCAGATCGCGGCGAAGACCGGCAAGCCGGTCTCGGCGATCGAGAAGCTCTGCGTGTGGGGCAACCACTCGCCCACGATGTACGCCGACTACCGGTTCGCCACCCTCGGCGGCCAGTCGGTCAAGGCGATGATCAACGACGACGCCTGGAACAAGGACACGTTCCTGCCGACCGTCGGCAAGCGCGGCGCCGCCATCATCGAGGCGCGCGGCCTGTCCTCGGCGGCGTCCGCCGCGAACGCCGCCATCGACCACATGCGCGACTGGGCCCTCGGCACCGGCGGCAAGTGGACGACCATGGGCATCCCGTCGGACGGCTCCTACGGCATCCCCCAGGACGTCATGTACGGCTACCCGGTGGTCTGCGCCAACGGCGAATACACGATCGTGCAGGGCCTGGAGGTCGATGCGTTCAGCCGCGAGCGCATGGATTTCACGCTCAAGGAACTGCTCGAGGAACGGGACGGCGTCTCGCACCTGCTGCCCTGACGACGCCCGCATGGTGCGGAAGATTCCGGTTGTCCGCCCGGCGGGCGGCGCTCACGGGTCGCCGTCCGTCGCGGGTTTCACGCAGGTCGGATGCGCGGGCCGGCGCGCGACCCCTGATCGAGGGACAATGCCGGTTTCGTGCCATCTGGAGACGCGTCCGTGACCCCCATCATCCGTTCGTTCCCGCGCATGCTCGCCGTCGTGTCGGCGTGCGCGGCGCTGCTGTCGGCCGCGCAGGCGCAGGAGGTGAAGCCCGCCCCGAAGGCGCCCCAGAGCGCGCCCAAGGCCCAGGCCAAGCCGGCGTCCAAGCCGGCGCCCAAGCGGCCGGCCAACGTCCCGCCCCCGACCACCGCCGAGCAGATGGCCGACCTGCCTCACGCCGACGAGGCGCAGCGCCAGGCCGCCACCCACGTCCATTACGGCAAGTACGTCTGCGACGAGAAGTTCGAGGTGTTCGTCGAGCGCAACCCGGTGTTCGACGGCTATGTCGACGTCCGCTACAAGAAGGACGTCTGGGTCATGAAGCCGGTCGCCTCCAATACCGGTGCCATCCGCCTGGAGGACACCCGGGGCCGCGTCCTGCTCGTCCAGATCCCGTTCAAGTCGATGCTGCTGAACACGCAGACCGGCCAGCGCATCGTCGACTCCTGCCAGCACGACATGCAGCGCGGCGCCGAAGCCGAGGCGAAGTCGACCGGGGCGCCGGTCGAGCGCACGCTCGACGCCGCGGCGGCGCCGAAGCAGTAGGTCTTCCAGCCATGCACGAGCGCGACGCCCGCCGATCCGCCTCGTCCGTCGGGCCCCGCATCGCCGGCATGCCGGCCGCATCGGCGCGGGCCGGGCGGTGACCGCCGTCGCGCGCCTCGTGGTCATGCTGCTCGCGGCAGTGCTGCTGCCGGCGGCGGCCGATGCGCATCCGAAGCGCAGGGCCGGTCTGTGGGAGGTGCGCACCGTCAACGCCGACTCGATCGGCATGCCGCCGACCCGGTTCTGCGTCGGCGAGCAGACCGACAGCGCGCGCGCCCACCTCGACCGCAGCCCCGGCCCGCGTGGCTCGTGCACGCTGGGGGAGTTCGTGCGCTCAGGCGAGGCCTGGGTGGCCGAATCGGTCTGCAAGGAAGGCCGCTCGACCGTGACCGGCCGGGCGGTGGCCACCGGCGACTTCGAGAACGAATACCGGATCGACACCATCGTCACCCACCCCGCCACCAGCGCGACGGGACGTCGCGAGGATCGCGAGGCCGTGGTCGCCCGGTGGCTCGGCCCCTGCGAGGCCGGCCAGCGTCCGGGCGACCTGGTGGTGCCGGGCATGGGCACGCTGAACATGGATGACGGCACCTTCCGCGCCGAGCCCCCGTCGCGCACGGCGCGCGGCGCGGCGACGCCGCGCACGGTGCCGCCCCCCGCCGCCGGCTCGGTGCCCTCGGCCGCCCCCTCCCCCGCATCGGCCCCCGCCCCGGCGCCACGCTGATCCGCATCTCCGCACACCCGCAGCGCAGCGCACGACCGAACACCCAACCGTCCACTCCCGCAGAGGCAACGACATGGCACACAACGCGTTCAAGACCCTGAAGGATCTGAAGCTGAAATCCGGCAAGTCCGGCAGCTTCTATTCCCTCCCCGCGCTCGCGAAGACCTTCCCGAACGTCAAGCGCCTGCCGGTGTCCATCCGGATCGTGCTGGAGGCGGTCCTGCGCAACGTCGACGGCAAGAAGGTCACCGAGCAGCACGTCGAGCAGCTCGCGAACTGGCGTCCGATCGACAAGCGCACCGACGAGATCCCGTTCATCGTCGCGCGGGTCGTGCTGCAGGACTTCACCGGCGTGCCGCTGCTCGCCGACCTGGCCGCGATGCGCAGCGTCGCCGCCAAGATGGGCAAGGATCCGAAGCGCATCGAGCCCCTGGTGCCGGTCGACCTGGTGGTCGACCACTCGGTGATGATCGATCACTACGGCACGCCGGACTCGCTCGACCTGAACATGAAGCTGGAGTTCCAGCGCAATGCCGAGCGCTACCAGTTCATGAAGTGGGGCATGCAGGCCTTCGACACGTTCAAGGTCGTGCCCCCGGGCATCGGCATCGTCCACCAGGTGAACCTCGAGTACCTGGCGCGCGGCGTCCACGCGAAGAAGGACGGCAAGCACACCGTCTACTACCCCGACACGCTGGTCGGCACCGACAGCCACACGACGATGATCAACGGCATCGGCGTCGTCGGCTGGGGCGTGGGCGGCATCGAGGCCGAGGCCGGCATGCTCGGCCAGCCGGTGTACTTCCTGACCCCCGACGTCGTCGGCGTGCACCTGAAGGGCCGGCTGCGCGAGGGCGTGACCGCGACCGACCTGGTGCTGCGGATCACCGAGATGCTGCGTCGCGAGAAGGTCGTCGGCAAGTTCGTCGAGTTCTTCGGCGAGGGTACGGCCAGCCTGGCGCTGCCCGACCGCGCGACGATCGCGAACATGGCGCCGGAGTACGGCGCGACCATGGGCTTCTTCCCGGTCGACGACAAGACGATCGACTACTTCGAAGGCTCTGGCCGCACGAAGGACGAGATCGAGGCCTTCGAGGCCTACTTCAAGGCCCAGGGCCTGTACGGCGTGCCGAAGGCCGGCGAACTCGACTATTCGAAGATCGTCGAACTCGACCTGTCGACCGTCGCCCCGTCGCTGGCCGGCCCGAAGCGCCCGCAGGACCGCATCGAGATCGGTCACGTGAAGTCGACCTTCGCGGAACTGTTCGCCAAGCCGGTGGCCGACAACGGGTTCGCCAAGGCGCCCGCCGACCTCGAGCGCGAGTACAAGACCGCATCGGGCTTGCCGATCCACAACGGCGACGTGCTGATCGCCGCGATCACCTCGTGCACGAACACCTCGAACCCCGGGGTCCTGCTCGCGGCCGGCCTGCTGGCCAAGAAGGCGGTGGCGCGCGGCCTGAAGGTCTCGCCGCACATCAAGACCTCGCTCGCCCCCGGCTCGCGGGTGGTGACCGAGTACCTCGAGAAGGCCAAGCTGCTCGAGCCGCTCGCCAAGCTCGGCTTCGCGGTCGCCGCCTACGGCTGCACCACCTGCATCGGCAATGCCGGCGATCTCACGCCCGAGATCAACGAGGCGATCGTCTCGAACGACATGGTCTGCGCGGCGGTGCTCTCCGGCAACCGCAACTTCGAGGCTCGGATCCACCCGAACCTGCGCGCGAACTTCCTCGCCTCGCCGCCGCTGGTCGTGGCCTACGCGATCGCCGGCAACATCACCGTCGACCTGATGACGGAACCGCTGGGCAAGGATCCGAAGGGGCGCGACGTCTTCATCGGCGACATCTGGCCGACCTCGGACGAGATCCACGCGCTGATGAAGCATGCGATGGACCCGAAGACCTTCAAGCGCCTCTACGGCAACCTGACCAAGGACCACGTCCTGTGGAACAAGGTGCCGTCGTCCGACGGCCAGGTCTACGACTGGCCGAAATCGACCTACATCGCCGAGCCGCCGTTCTTCGGTGACTTCGCGATGACGCCGACCACGGCGGGTTCGATCAAGGGTGCGCGCGCGCTCGGGCTGTTCGGCGACTCGATCACGACCGACCACATCTCGCCGGCCGGCTCGATCAAGGAGCAGTCCCCGGCGGGCAAGTTCCTGCTCGAGAACGGCGTGATCAAGGCGGACTTCAACTCGTACGGCGCCCGTCGCGGCAATCACGACGTGATGATGCGGGGCACGTTCGCGAACGTCAGGATCAAGAACCTGATGGTGCCTCCGAAGGCGGACGGTGCCCGCGAGGAAGGCGGCGTGACGGTCTACCAGCCGAGCGGCGAGAAGATGTACATCTACGACGCGGCGATGAAGTACGTCGCCGCCGGCGTGCCGACGGTCGTCTTCGGCGGCGAGGAGTACGGCACCGGATCGTCGCGCGACTGGGCGGCCAAGGGCACCCAGCTGCTGGGCGTGCGTGCGGTCGTGGCCCGCAGCTTCGAGCGGATCCACCGCTCGAACCTGATCGGGATGGGCGTGCTCGCGCTGCAGTTCAAGGGCAACGACTCGTGGGAGTCGCTCGGCATCAAGGGCGACGAGTCCTTCGACATCGAGTTCCCGGCCGAGATGGTGCCGCAGCAGGACATCACGATGACGATCACCGGTCGCGACGGCAAGTCGCGCAAGGTGACGCTGCTGTCCCGGATCGACACGCCGATCGAGGTCGACTACTTCCGCCACGGCGGCATCCTGCCGTTCGTGCTGCGCGAGCTGATGGCCGCCTGATGCGGCACGCGGCGGCACGCCCCGGCCGGGGGCGTGCCGCCCGGTTCTGCCGGCGGTCCGGCGCGCGCACTGCGGCGCGTCGGCAGCTCCGCCACACCCGGGGAACCGCCGCACGGCCCCGCCGGTCCGACGTGTCCGGCACCGCGAACCCCTGCGGTACACTCGGTCAAGGAAACACCTTCCACACGGCTTGCTGAACCGTCAGGCTTCGGCCGAATCCCCCCTGCCCGCCCTGCCGCGCGCCCTGCTCGTCGCGGTGATGACGTTCGTCTTCTGCCTGCTCGCCCAGCTGGTGTCCCGCGGCGATCCGCTGCGGCTGCTGCTCTGGCCGGCGGCAGGCGTCGCGTTCGCATTCGGATGGCGGCACGGCGTCGCATGGACGCTGCCGGCGGCGGCCGGGGCACTGGGATACGGGCTCTTCGCGTTCCGCAGCCCCGCGATGGCCGGCGCCGCCGCCGCGGTGACGCTGGCGGGCGCGGCGGTGCCGATCCTGATCCTGCGGCGGATCGGCGACTGGAAGCCCGCCGAGTATCGCCTCGAGGCGGTGGTGCGCTTCCTGGGGACGACGCTGCTGGCCGGCGCGCCGCTGGCCGCCCTGATCGCGGGCACCGTCCTGGTGCTGGCCGGCGAAGTCCCCGGCATCCACCCGCTGCACCTGTACCTGACGGCCTGGCTGACGGTCGCGGTCGGAACGATGCTCGTCGCGCCGGCGGTGCTCGCCTGGCTCGACGACTCGTTGCCTCAGCTCGACGCCGGCGAACAGGAGGTGCCGATCGTCGACCTGTCCGGGCTGCTGATGGCGGTCGCGGTCGCCGGCGCCAGCTTCGCGCTGTCGGTGATGGGCCATCACGAGTACGCCTACGTCATCCAGTTCCTGTTCTTTCCGATCGTGGCCTGGATCGCGATCCGGATGGACGAGCGCGCCAACGCACTGACCCTGCTGCTGGCCGCGCTGCCGCTGCTCGCCGTGCGGGCCTATCAGGTGCCGGCCGCAGGCGACGACTTCCACCGAGCCGTCGAAGCCTCGGTGCTGGTGTTCTGCGCGGTGGTCGTCGCGCTGGTGCTGCAGGCGGTGGCGGCCGACCGCAGGCTCGCGCTGATGCGGGTGGCGAGGCAGGCACGGCAGGACATGACCACCGGGCTGCTCAACGACCGCGGACTCCTGTCCGAGTTCGGCGACCGTCTCGCCTCACCGCAGCGGCCGAACTTCGGGCTGATCGGCGTGCACCTGACGAACTTCGATTCCGTCAGCGACCTGTGCGGCACCATTCCCGCGATGCAGCTCGAGCAGTCGACCGCGGCCCTGCTGCTGCGTCAGCCGGGCACCCAGTTCGCCGCGCGGCTGTCCGCGGGACGGTATGCGCTGGTGGTCGAGGCCGACACCGTCGCGCAGGTGCGCACCGTCGCCCGCGAGGCCTATTCCCAGCTGGCCGGGCAGCGCTACGCGACCGAGCACGGCAACCTGAGGCTGCAGGCCTGCGTCGGCGGCCTGCTGATCGACCGGCATGCGCTCATCAACAGCGAGGACTGCCTGTCGTCGCTGGCGGACGCGCTCGCGATCGCGGCCAGCGTGCGCGACCCGCAGCTCTTCGTCGAGCCGCTCTCGCAGATGATGATCGACTCGCGGCGTGCCCATCAGAGCAAGATCGAGCACATCCGGGAGGCGGTGCGCGAGACGCGGCTCGAGCTGTACGCCCAGCCGGTGGTCGATCCCGATGCGCCCGCGGGCATGATCTCGTACGAGGTGCTCACCCGCCTGCGCGATCGGGACGGCGGGCTGATCCAGCCTCCGGAGTTCCTCACGCTGACCGTGCAGGCGCAGATGTCGGTGCCGTTCGACCGTGCGGTCGTCAAGCGCGCCTTCGAGTGGCTGGCGACCAACCCCCAGGCGCTGGCGCGCACGCACAAGTGCTCGATCAACCTGTCGGGCTCGACGATGAGCGACGGCGCGATCGCGGAGTACATCCGCCAGCAGCGCGCGCTCTATTCGCTGCCCGCGGACAAGATCGTGTTCGAGATCACCGAGAGCGAGGCGATCCGCAACCCGTCGGCCGCCTCGCGGCTGGTCGACGAACTCAAGGCGGAGGGCTTCGGCATCGCCCTCGACGACTTCGGCACGGGCCTGGCGACCTTCGAGTACCTCAAGCGCTTCCCGCTGGACTACCTGAAGATCGACGGCTCGTTCATCCGGAACCTCGCGAACAGCCCGATCGACGAGGAGATCGTGATGTCGACGGTGCGGGTGGCGCGCCGCCTGAACCTGCGGACCATCGCCGAGCATGTGCACAGCCAGGGCGTCTTCGACCGGCTGCGCGAGATCGGCGTGGACTATCTGCAGGGCGACCTGTTCGGGCAGCCTCAGCCGATCGACACGCTGTTCGCACGCTTCCCGGAGTTCGGCGGCGACGACGACCGCCCGACGGGCGATGCCGTGACGCGCCACGCCGAGCAGCGCGAGGCGGCCGAGGCGCTCGCCGTCGCCGCGGCTGCTGCGTCCGCGGCGTCCGCTTCGTCGGGCACGGCGGGCAAGGCCGGGTCCGCGGTGGGCGGGACCGCCACCCTCGCCGATGCGGACGGACCGACGGTCCGGCCGGACCGCGCCTAGTCGGCCGCGGCAGGCCCCCCACCGGCGCCGCGCTCCCAGCGGACGAGGTCGGCCTCGACGTCGACGTCCCAGACCGTCCGCAGCCACGCGACCCGCGCCTGCACCGCATGCGCGCGCTCCCGGGTGCGGGCCGCCACCTCGCCGGTGCCCCAGGGCATGTGCTCGAAGAGCGTCGGCAGGGGCCGGGACAGGCCGACGAGCGCATAGCCGCCGTCCTCGGTCGGCGCGAAGACGGCATCCGCACGACGCAGGGCTGCGAAAGCGGCCTGCACGTCGGCCGGAGACAGCACCGGGCAGTCGCTGCCGAGCAGCACCGGGCGCTCGCCCTGCTCGAGCGCCCGCTCCAGCGCGTCGCGCATCCGCGCGCCGAGGTCGGCTCCGCGCTGCGGAACGACCGTCCAGCCACGGGCCGCGAGCGTGGCCGTCAGCGTCCGCGAGCCATCGTCCGCCGGCACGCCATCGTCGGCGACGCACAGCTCCAGCCGATCGGCGCCGCTCGCCTGCGCGAGCGCGAGGGTGGTGTCGAGGAGCCGCCGATAGACCTCGAGCGCGCGCTGCGGACCGATCGTGGCGGCGAGCCGGGTCTTGACCCGACCGAGCTGCGGCAGACGTGCGAAGACGATCAGGCGGGTCCGCGTCATCGCCGGCCGTAGTACAGGCGGTGCAGGCGGGCGGGCGACACGCCGAGCGCATAGGCCGCCCGCCACGCCCACATCTCGACCACGGTCCGCGCGACGCCGCGGGTCTCCCAGCGCCGCGCGGACACCGTGACCCGCTCGCGCAGGCAGGCGCAGCGGGCCATGCGGCGCAGTCTGGCGCACAGCTCGACGTCCTCCATCAGCGGGATCGGTGCGTAGCCGTCGAGTGCCGACCAGAGGCTCCGGTCGACGAAGATCGCCTGATCGCCGGTGGCGATGCCGGTGAGGCGGGAGCGCAGGTTCATCATCGCGCCGACCACCGCGAGCGCGGCGCGGCTCGAGTCGAGCCGCACGTCGAACCGGCCCCAGCGCGCACCGGCGCAGACCGCGGCACGCACCGCATCGCCGGCCAGGGGCGGGAGCCGGCAGTCCGCATGCAGGAAGAGCAGCACGTCTCCGGTGGCGAGCGCCGCCCCCGCATTCATCTGCGCCGCCCGCCCGCGTGGCGCATCGACGACCCGAGCCCCGGCGGCGGCGGCGAGCGCGGCGGTCGCGTCGCGGCTGCCGCCGTCCACGACGATGACCTCGTCGGCATGGACGAGCGCGTCGGACACGGTGGTCGCGATCGAGGCGGCTTCGTCGAGCGCCGGCACGACGACCGACAGGCGAGGCACGCAGGGTTGGGCGGCCGGGTTCATCGCGGCGTGCGGCGACCGAGGGGGGTGGGGAGTGGCCCTCGGAGCGCGGCGAGGCTCAGGACGGCACGCCGAACGGGCCACGTACGGCCGCCCGGGGCGCACAGGCGGTGCCGCCCGCGATCCGGGCGCGATAGGACCGCTCGGCGGGCGACCCCGCAGGCCAGGTCCGGTCGAAGCCCTCGAGGAAGCGCCCGACGTCGAAGTCCACCGCGACCGCCGCCACCTCGGTGTCCCCGAGGGTCGCGCGGTACAGGACCCGGAGTCCGGCGGGCATCGGCGCGCCGGGCGCGGCGATCCGGGTGGCGATGCCGTGGGTGGAGCCGGCGAAGTTGGCCATGCCCGCGGCACCGTTGTTGATGACCGCGAGCGTCCGGCCGTGCCGCGACGAGGTCCAGGCGTCGGCCACCGGCATGCAGGTGTGGCTGCTCGCGATCAGGTCGACCTGCGCGTCGTCGAACGCGGCGTCGAGACCGTCGGCGCGGCTCGCGTCGAGCGCATCGTGAGCGAGGCGCCAGCCCGCCAGGGAACGGTCGTCGCCGTGCACGAGTCCGACCCGCAGCGACCCGACACGGGCCCGTCCGAGCATCGGCAGCGCCCCCAGGGCCGCACCGGCGTCGAGCGCGCGGGCCGTGGCGCGCAGACGCACCATCATCGCGTTGGAGCGGTCGACGTCCTCCTGGGGAACCGAGTCGGGATAGGCGCAGCCGCAGCCGGCATCCGCGCCGTCGCCGTCGGGACGGGCGAGCTCGGTCTCGACGTTGCCGCGCATCGGTCGCCAGCCGGCCACACCGGCCTGGATCTGCGCGAACGTCGGCGCATCGGCGTCGAACCAGTGGAAGTCGCCGTTCAGCACCACCTCGACCCGCGACGCGCGCTCGGCCTCGACGCAGCGCGCGATCGTCCGCAGCGCCTCGAGATTGCCGTAGAGACCGCCGACGACCCACAGCACGTCGGCCTGGAGCTCGGGGGCGGCGCGCAGTGCCGAGGGTGCGTAGCGGTATTCGATCGGGCAGACCCGACCCGCGAGGGTCTCGGCCGGCGCGGCGTCGCGAGGGAGGGCGGACATCGGTTCAGGCCGCCAGCGCGCCGCCGCAGGAACTGCCCTGCCCGGCCGTGCAGCCGTAGCAGTGATCGCGGACGACCACCGGCAGCCCGGCGAGCGCCGTCGCGGCGAGCTCGCTGACATGCGTCCGCCGACGTCCCGCGGACCGCAGCGGCAGGCCGAGCATCTGGTTGAAGTCGCAGTCGTAGGCCCAGCCCTGCCAGTCGATGCTGACCAGATCTCGGCACATCACCGAATCGACGTTCTCGGGCCGGTGGGCGCCCCGCAGCAGCGTCATGTAGCCGGCGAACGTGCCTTTGGAGACGAGGGTGGAGCCGAAGCGCTGGATCGGCATGTTGGCGAGGGTCAGCAGCCGGTCGAAGCGCACGCCGAAGCGGTCCCCGAGCATGCGCCGGTAGTCGGCCTCGAGCGCCGCCTGCGGCGGCGGCAGGGACGCGCCGAGGGGGTTGTAGACCAGATTCAGCACGCGGACCGGATCGCCGCTGCCGTAGCCCAGCGCATTGAGCCGCTGCAGGCCCCGCATGCTGGCGGCGTGGACCCCCTGGCCGCGCTGGGCGTCGACGTTGTCCTCGAGGTAGCACGGCAGCGACGCGGTGACCTCCACGCCCTGAGCCGCCAGGAAATCGGCCAGATCCTCCTGGCCGGGTTCGAACAGCACGGTCAGGTTGCATCGGTCGATGACCCGGACGCCCGACTCGCGTGCGGCGCGCACGAGGCGGCGGAAGTGCGGATTGAGCTCCGGAGCACCGCCGGTGAGGTCGAGGGTCGTCGCCCGGGTCGCGCGAAGCGCATCGATCACCGCGTCGACCGTGTCCGCGTCCATGGACTCCTTGCGGTTCGGGCCCGCGTTGACGTGGCAGTGCTGGCAGGTCTGGTTGCAGACGTAGCCCAGGTTCACCTGCAGCGTGGACAGTCCGCGCCGGACGAGCGGCGGGAAGTCGGTCTTCTGCAGCAGGGGAAGGACCTCGTGCATGGAGCGGCTCTCGATGTGGATACGGCGGGACGTCGTCGGGGCGGTCGCCCGGCGAAGCCGTCACCTTACACCGGCACCACCGCGATCCGGGCCCGTCGGCACGGTGGCGCCACGGGTGCGCACCCTCCCCCTGGAGGCGGTTCGCAGCCCGGGCGCCCGGCACCGTCGGCACGCGACGCGTCCCCCGAAGCGGCCCGCGGGTGTCGCAACGATCCGACACGACCTGCCGTTCAGCGCCCCGTTCAGCAAGCTGCGCGGTCGGCGGATGCCGTCTTCGGCGCGGCGAGCAGTAATGCGCAGACCCCTTCGCGTGCACCTGCTGGAATTGCATCCATGCTCTCGAATCTCGAATTGGAACGACTCACCGAGGCCGACGTCGGCCGCCGGTTCAACGATCCGACCGGTCTGTCCGGCTGGGTCCGCATCGAGCCGCGACCGGTCCGCCGGGTCGTCGTCGACTTCTCGGTCCGCGTCGGCGAGCCGGCGCGCCAGCGCGACCTGAAGATCGGCACCTGGCCCGACCGGACGCTCGCCGAGATCCGGCAGAACGCCGAACGCGTGCGTCGCAACGAGGATGCGGCGCCGCTGGCCGGCTTCGCCGCGGCACGGGCGCTCCAGCAGACGCCCGCCTCCTCGGTGACCTCGGTGCCCGCCAAGGCGCCGCTCGGCGCCGGCTCCGGCTGGGTGTCGCCCGACGGCAGCGCGATGCCGCCGGCCCCCCTCTTCGACACCCCGCCGGTCGTCCGGACCGTG
>RPRK01000044.1 GCA_003818495.1 Burkholderiales bacterium | reverse complement strand
TCTACAAGGCGAAGCTCAAGCTCTCCGAGGCCGGTCGAAAGCTGGAGCTACGCGGCTACATCGGCATCCCGACCCTCGGCCGGACCCAGACCTGGATCCGCGAGAACTGAGCGCGGCCGAGAGGCCCGGTGCGCCCATGACGACGCCGTACCCGAGGTGAACGTTGCCGGGGCCGAAGATATGCATACGTCAAGAGTGAGCTTTCCAGCACCAGCTAACGACGGCGCTCAGCCGCGCTTGATGCCGGCGACTGGCTTCGGAAGCGGACAGGCGACGGGGTCGAGCGTCGGCTGCAGCAATGGGTCAGGTGCGTGGCGCGATCGGGCCCGCCCAGCCCTGCAAGCGGCACGCCGACCGCCCCAGCCCCGACCGAGCGACCCGCGTGGAATTCGACCGCCGCGCGCAGCCTCGGCCGCGACGAACTCCGCGTTTCCGGGACGGCGTCAACGTCACGAAATGACCCGGCAGTTCTCGACGCGTTCCAGCTGAAACGTCCTGCAGATGCAGCCACCTGCGTCCCAACCAACCCGGAGCGGGAGGCGGCGATGACGACTCGATGCGCACCGACCGCCCTCGCCGGTGAGGGGCACTTCACTTCGAGAATCACGCCGTCAATCGGCATGAGAAACAAGCACCCAACTCACCGCACGTCCGCTGTCCGCTGAACGCGGTCGATCCGCGTGAAACGACGTGCGGGCGCGCACAGCGCCCGCACCGACGCTGCGGCGCCGTCCCCGCCCTCACCCCCGCACGAACTCTGGCAACTCGAACGCCCTCACCTCCGGCGCCTCACCCTCGAATCGCGCCACCTCCACCAGACACGTCTGCGCCGCACACCCCTGCGACATCGACGACGCACCGACGTCGCGCGTGAGCGTGTTCGGATTCCCGTGCCGGTCGATCGAGGTCGGATCGCCTGGCACCTCCGGATCCCACCAGGCGCCGGTCGCGAGCACCACCACGCCGCGCCTCAGGCCGTCGTCGAAGCGTGCGCCTGCGAGGCAGACACCGCGGTCGTTGAACACGCGGACCACGTCGCCGTCGGCGATGCCGCGCTCGGCGGCATCGAGCGGATGCAGGCGCAGCGGCTCGCGGCCGGCGACCTTGTTGGCGAGGCTGTACGCGGAATGGTCGAGCTGGCTGTGCAGCTTGGTGTGCGGCTGGTCGGACAGCAGGTGCAGCGGATGGCGCGCGGCGAGCGGCGAGCCGAGCCACTCGGCGGGCTCGAACCAGACGGGGTGGCCGGGGCAGTCCGAGCAGCCGAACGAGGCGATGCGCTCGGAGAACAGCTCGATGCGCCCGCTCGGCGTGCCGAGGGCGTTGGCCACCGGGTCGGCTCGGAACGCGGCGAAGCCGACGACGGGCTCGGGGTTCTCCGGGACACGCACGCCGCCTTCGGCCCAGAAGGCCTCGAACTCGGGCAGCTCGACGCCGGCCCTCGCCCAGCGCACGGCGGCCTCGCCGTACAGGTGGGCGAGCCAGCCGCGGACATCGCGGCCCTCGGTGAACGCGCCGGCGGCGCCGAGGCGCTGGGCGAGGTCGGCGAAGATGGCGTAGTCGTCGCGGGCCTCGCCGGGCGGCTCGACGACGCGCCGCATCGCGATCATCAGCGCGTCGCGGGTGCCGTGGCCGATGTCGTCGCGCTCCAGGGTGGAGGTGGCGGGCAGCACGATGTCGGCCATCTTCGCGTGCGCGTTCCAGACCTGCTCGTGGACGACGACGGTCTCGGGCCGTCGCCACGCACGGGCGAGGCGGTGCAGGTCCTGGTGGTGGTGGAACGGGTTGCCGCCGGCCCAGTAGACGAGGCGGATGTCGGGGTAGCGGCGGCTCGCGCCGTTGTAGTCGAAGGCGCCGCCGGGCGACATCAGCATGTCGGTGACGCGCGCAACGGGAATGAAGGCCTCGACGGCGTTGCTGCCTTGCGGCAGCAGCGGGCCGGGCAGCAGACGGTGGCGGCTGCCCATGGTGTTGGCAGGACCGTGGGCGAGGGAGAAGCCGCCGCCGGGCAGGCCGACCTGCCCCAGCACCGACGCCAGACCGATCGCGGCCCAGAAGGGTTGCTCGCCGTGATCGGCGCGCTGCAGCGCCCAGGCGACGTTGACGAGGCTGCGGGTGGCGGCCATTTCGGCGGCCAGCACGCGCAGGCGCTCGGCGGACACGCCCGCGATGGGAGCAGCCCACTCGGCGTCCTTGGCGACGCCGTCGTCGCGGCCGAGCAGGTAGTCGGCCCAGCGTTCGAACCCGACGCAGTGGGTGGCGAGGAAGGCGGTGTCGTGGCGGCCGGCGCGCACGGTCTCGCAGGCGAGCGCGAGCATCACGGCGGTGTCGGTGCCGGGCCGGATCGGGATCCATTCCAGGGCGCCGTCGGGCACCTCGATGTCGTCGCGCACGGGGCTGAAGTTCACGAAGCGGCACCCTGCGCGCGCCGCGGCGGCGAGTCCGCCACGCAGGCCGTGCTCGGAAGCGCCGCCTGCGCCGACGCGCGCGTTCTTCTCGGGCGCGCCGCCGAAGGACACGAACAGGCGCGTGTGCGCGGCGACGGTGCCCCAGTCGTGCGCGTTCGCGAGCAGGTACTCCATCGGACACACGACGTGCGGCAGCAGCGCCCGCCCGGCCCCGAGGCTGTAGGAGTCGACATGGCGGACGTAGCCGCCCAGCGCGTTCAGGAACCGATGGACCTGGCTCTGCGCATGGTGGAATCGACCCGCGCTCGACCAGCCATACGAGCCGCCGAACACCGACGCATTGCCATGGGTGTCGATCACGCGGCGCAGCTCGCCGGCGACGAGGGTCGCGGCGCGCTCCCAGGACACCTCGACGAAGGGCTCGCGGCCGCGGCCCTCCCCACGGCGCGGATCCCCCGGCGCGTGCTCGAGCCAGCCGGCCCGGACGGCGGGCCGCGTGATGCGCAGCGGCGAGCGGTACGCCTCCCACATCGCGGGGCCGATGGGGTTGGAGTCGGGGTCGCCGCGCCAGGGCGCGAGACCGGTCGGCACGCCGCCCTCGCGACGGACCTCCCAGGCCCCCCAGTGCGACGACGTCAGCTCCAGACCGAGGGGCTGCGCACGGACCATTCCATCTCCTCGCGGCGCTTCTGCGGCGCCGGTTGCATTCCTCGACCGAGTCTAGCATCATTCCCTAAGACGGACCGGTTGTTCCAAATTACAGAACAGTAGGGCGATGAACAACACCCTCATCAAGGGGCTCGGGCTGCTCGAGGTGCTGGCGCACTCCGAGCGGCCGCTCGGCGTGACCGAGCTCGCCACGCGCATCGGCCTGGGCAAGAGCAACGTCCACCGGCTGCTGCAGGCGCTGGTCGAGCTGGGCTACGTGCGCCGGGAGGGCGACGGCGGCGCGTATGCGGCCTCGATCCGGCTCTGGGAGCTCGGCTCGGCCGTACTGGCCAATCTCGACCTGCGGCAGGCCGCGCAGGACTGGATGGACTGGCTGCTCGACCGGACCCGGGAGACCGTGCACCTGTCGGTGCTCGACGGCGACGACGTGGTCTACGTGCACAAGCTCGACAGCCCGGAGCCGGTCCGCGCGTACACCCAGATCGGCGGCCGCGGGCCGGCGCACTGCGTGGCCACCGGCAAGGCGATGCTCGCCTGGATCGGCGAGTCGTCGCTCGAGGCGACGTCGCGGCGACTCGCTCGGTTCACGCCGCGCACGGTCTGCGACCCGACCGAGTTCCTGCGTGAAATGGAGCGCGTGCGCCAGCAGGGCTACGCGGTCAACCGTGGCGAGTGGCGCGAGTCGGTCGGCGGCGTCGCCGCACCGGTGCGCGATCCGTCGGGCCGCGTGGTGGCAGCGGTCGGCGTGTCGGGGCCGATCGAGCGGCTGCGGCCCTCGGGCCTGCGCGCGCTGTCGGTCGACGTGATCCGCGCGGCCGAGGGCGTGGGCGCGGCGCTCGCCGGCCAGGGCCGCGTTCCTGACCGCGCCTCGGACCGCGCCCCTGACCGCACCTCTGAGCGCGCCTCTGAGCGGGTCTCCGAGCGCGTCTCCAACCGTCTCCCCGATCGCGGCACCGCGCCTGCGGCACGCCGCGTCGCCTGATCAGACCGACCCCGAGGAATCCCCGATCATGTCCCCGAGCACCGATCCGCACGCCGACGCTGCCGAGGGCGCCCGCTCCGACACGCCCATGCACGCCCGCACGCACGCGGACGCAGCAGGCACCGGCACACGCGGCGGCACCCGCCGCCGCCTGCTCGTCGCCGCGGCCGCCGCGCCCGTGGTGGCGCTCGCGCCCGCCGCGCACGCACAGGGCCGCTGGCCCGACAAGCCGATCCGCTTCGTCGTGCCCTTCCCGCCCGGCGGCAACAGCGACATCCTCGCGCGCACGCTCGCCGACCGGCTGCGCGAGCACCTGAAGGCGACGGTGGTCGTCGACAACCGTCCCGGCGGCACGACCCAGATCGGCACCGAGGCGGTGGCCCGATCCGAACCCGACGGCTACACGATGCTGCTGGCCGCGGCCACCTCGTTCACCGTGCTGCCCAACCTGCGCAAGCTGCCCTACGACCTCGCCACCGACTTCGACGTCGCCGGCGGCATCGCCGACTACATGGCGATCGTCACCGCCCGCAAGGGACTGGGCGTCAAGACGATCGGCGAACTGGTCGAGCTCGCGAAGAAGCAGCCCGGCAAGCTCACCTGGGGCTCGGCCGGCAACGCGTCGGCCGGCCACATCTACGGCGAGCAGCTCAAGAAGCACGCCGGCATCGACATGCTGCACGTGCCCTTCAAGGGCTCGGCCGACGCGTCCACCGCGTTGGTCGGCGAGCAGATCGACCTGATCATCGACGGCGTGGGCCTGGGCCTCGCGCGCTCGGGCCGTGCGGTCGCGCTCGCCACCTTCTTCGCGCAGCGCCATCCCGAGCTGCCCGACGTGCCCGCGATCACCGAGACCGGCGTGAAGGTCGAGCTGCCCGCGGGCGGCTGGGGCGTCACCTTCCCGAAGGGCACGCCGGCGCCGATCCTCGCGCAGGTGAGCGCGGCGCTCGAGAAGACGCTCGCCGAGCCCGAGACCCGCGAGAAGCTGATGCGCGCGAGCGTCGTCGCGCTGTGGACCCCGCCCGCCGACTACCGCCGCGCGCTGGACGGCGCACGCGTCTACTACGGCGACCTGCTGCGTTCCATCGGCATGAAGGAAGGCTCATGATCCCTGGCGTCCTGCGTCCGCTCGAGGGCGTTCGCGTCGTCGAGTTCTGCCACGTCGCGGCCGGCCCGTTCTGCGGGATGCTGCTGGCCGACTTCGGCGCCGAGGTGGTGAAGGTCGAGCCGCCCGACGGCGACGCGATGCGCCAGTGGCCGCCGATCACCGGCGGCTTCTCCGAGAACTTCGCGTCGATCAACCGCGGCAAGCGCTCGGTCGCGCTCGACCTGAAGGACCCCGCCGCGCGCGACGCGGCGCGCGCGCTCGTGCTCGAGGCCGACGTGCTGATCGAGAACAGCCGCCCCGGCGTGATGGCGCGCCTGGGCCTGGGCTGGGACTGGTTCGGCGAGCGCAAGCCCTCGCTCGTCTACTGCTCGATCTCGGCCTTCGGCCAGGACGGCCCGCGCGGCGCGGAAGGCGGCTTCGACCTCACGATCCAGGCGGCGGCCGGCGTGATGAGCGTGACCGGCGAGCCCGACGGCGCACCGGTCAAGGCCGGCGTGCCGCTGGTGGACTTCGGCGCCGGCCTGTACGCGGCGTTCACCATCGCCTCGCTGCTGGCGCGGGTGCGCGCGGGCGGCGCGGGCGGCCACGTGGACGTGCCGATGTTCGCGACCACGATCGCGATGTCGGCGCTGCAGACCAGCGAATACTTCGGCACCGGCCGCAATCCGCGCAAGCTCGGCTCGGCCCATCCGCGCAACGCGCCGTACCAGGCGTTCCGCGCCTCCGACGGCTTCTTCGCGATCGCTGCGGGCAACAACAAGCTGTGGCAGCAGGTCTGCGAGATCGCCGGCACGCCCGAGCTGCTCGCCGACCCGCGCTTCACCACGCCGACCCAGCGCGCCGCCCATCAGGACGCGCTGCGCGAGCTGCTGGAGGCGCGCTTCACGCAGGACACCGCCGCCGCCTGGCTCGGCCGCTTCGCGCCCGCGGGCGTGCCCAGCGCACCGATCAACGGCTATGCCGAGGCGCTCGCCGATCCGCAGGCGGGGCACCTCGGACTGGTGCGTCCGATGACGCTGCCCAACGGCGTCGAGACCCGCACGGTCGGCTGCCCGGTGCGCCTGGACGGCCGGGTGGTGCCGGTCGACACCCGCCCCCCCGCGCTCGGCGAGCACACCGCGGCGGTGCTCGACCCGATCCGCGCGCGCCGCTGAACGGCCGGCCCGCCGAACGCCGCCCACGCGCACACGCACCCGCCCGCCGACCCGCCGCCCAGACGCCCGACGAGGCCCCCCGAACGAGGACCCCATGACCCCCACCGACCGCCACGACCCGATCGACCCGCTGCGCCCGCTGCGCGACTTCGTCGTCGGCATGACCCGCCTCGTCGAGCGCACGGGCGACGAGCCCGTGCTGCTCGCCGAGGGCCGCGCGCTGCTCGCCACGCTCATCTCCGACGACCGCTGGCTGCCCGAGTCGTGCTCGCAGGCCGACCCGGGCGTCTACCGCCAGTACCTGCTGCACTGCGACCCGCTCGAGCGCTTCTCGGTGGTCAGCTTCTGCTGGGGGCCGGGCGCGCGCACGCCGGTCCACGACCACACGGTCTGGGGCCTGGTCGGCGTGCTGCGCGGCGCCGAGGCCTGCCGCGAGTACGCCCCGGAGGGCGCGGGCGTGGTCGACCGCGGCCACGAGCACGTGATGCGCCCGGGCATGATCGAGGCGGTCTCGCCGACCGTCGGGGACTGGCACGTCGTCGCCAACGCGATGCCCGACAGCACCTCGGTCAGCATCCACGTCTACGGCGCGAACATCGGCGCGGTGCGTCGCCACCGGGTCGATGCGCAATCGGGGGCGATCCTCGACTTCATCTCGGGCTACACGGGGCCCTCCACGCCCAACCTGTGGGACCGCTCGGCCGCGGTCGCCGCCACCGCGCGATGAGCAGCGACCTGCCCGTGCCCGGGCGTGCGATGCGCACCGACCCGACCGTGCCCGTCGGCCCGGAGGCGACGCTGCGCATCGCGGAGGGCATCGCCTGGATCGAGCTCGACCGGCCGGCGCGCGGCAATGCGCTGTCGGCGCAGATGGTCGAGACGCTGCTGGGCGCGGTGCGGATCGCCTGCGGCGACCCGTCGGTGCACACCATCGCGTTCGCCGCGTCGGGCCGGCACTTCTGCACCGGCTTCGACCTCGGCGGCCTCGAGGACATCGGCGAGGGCGACCTGCTGCTGCGCTTCGTGCGCGTCGAGACGCTGCTCGACGCGGTGTGGCGCGCGCCGGTTCGCACCGTCGCGATCGCGACCGGCCGCGCCTGGGGCGCGGGTGCAGACCTGTTCGCCGCCTGCGACCTGCGCATCGCGGCCGCCGACGCGAGCTTCCGCTTCCCCGGCGCGGCCTTCGGCATCGTGCTCGGCACGCGCCGCCTGGCCGAGCGCATCGGCACCGAACGCGCGCGCCAGTGGGTCACCACCGGCGCCACGCTCGATGCCGACGCGGCCGCCTCGGCCGGTCTCGCGAGCCGGGTCGCCGCACCCGCCGACGGCGGCACTGCGCTGGACGCCTGGCGCGAGGCGCTCGCCGACGGCCCGGCGGTGGACCGCGAGACGCTCGCCGCGATCCGCGCCGCGAGCCGTCCGGCCGGCGGGCCCGGCGGCGACGCGCTCGCCGACGCCGACCTCGCGGCGCTGGTCCGCTCGGCGGCGCGCCCCGGCCTCAAGGCCCGCATCCTCGCCTACCGCGAGCGCTCGCGCGCGGCGCCGCGGGCCGGCGACTGAACCGGCGCCGCGGCACGCCGCGGGGCCATTCAGACGACAACGAAGACGACAACGAAGACAACGACAGGGAGCAGCAGCATGGAGATGGTCAAGGTCACCCACAACGCCGACGGCACGACGCTCATCGCGATCGACCGCCCGAAGCGAAAGAACGCGATCTGCGCGGTCACCGCGATCGAGCTGCAGCAGGCGTTCGCCGAGTTCGACCGGATGGACTCGCAGCGCGTGGCGGTCATCACCGGCAGCGGCGACGACGCGTTCTCCTCGGGCGCCGACGTCTCCAACATCCCGGAGCTGTGGCGCTGCATCCCGACGGTGGGCATCACCACCGAGAAGCCGGTGATCGCCGCGGTCGGCGGCTGGTGTGTCGGCGGCGCGCTGGTGCTGGTGATGATGTGCGACCTGCTGGTGGCCGCCGACAACGCCAAGTTCTCGTACCCCGAGGCCAAGCTCGGCTTCACCGGCGGGCTGATCTCGGCCCTGCCCTCGCGCATCCCGCACAAGATCGCGATGGAGCTGATCATGCTGTGCAACACCATCGACGCGAAGCGGGCCTACGAGGTCGGCTTCGCCAACCGCGTGGTGCCGACCGGCACGCAGGTCGAGGCGGCGATGGCGATGGCGCGCGAGATCGCGACCTTCGCGCCGCTGGTGCTCAAGACCATCAAGCGCTTCGTCGTCGAGGGCGTGATGCCGCAGGGGCCGTCCGAGCTGATGGCGAAGGCGGCGCGCGACCTCGCCGCCGTGCGCGAGAGCGACGACGGCAAGGAGGGCCAGCGCGCCTTCCTCGAGAAGCGCGCGCCGAAGTGGACCGGACATTGAACGAGAGGACCCCGACATGAGCCACGCCACCACCCGCCGCTCGCTGCTCGCCGGGGCCGCCGCTGCCGCGGCCGGCTCCGCCCTCGGATCGCTCGCCCCCGCCGCGCACGCGCAGGGCCGTTGGCCCGAGCGCCCGCTCAAGCTCGTCGTCCCCTACCCGCCCGGCGGCAACGCCGACGCCATCGGCCGCTGGGCGGCCGAGCGGCTGTCGTCGGGCCTCGGCCAGCAGGTGGTGGTCGAGAACCGCGCCGGCGCCGGTGCCTCGATCGGCGCGCAGGCGGTGGCCCGCTCGGCGCCCGACGGCTACACGCTGCTGCTGGCCCCCACCGCGGTGATGGCGATCACGCAGCACCTGCGCAAGATCCCGTACGACCCCGAGGCCGACTTCGCGCCGATCTGCTGCATCTCGAACAGCTACGGCCTGGTCGCCGCCCGCCGAGACCTGCCGGCCACGACCTTCGCCGAATTCATCCCGATCGCCAAGGCCGCGCCGGGCAAGTTCACCTTCGGCTCGGTGGGCCTGGGCACCGCCACGCACCTGACCGGCGAGATCGCCGCGCTGCGCGGCGGGATCAAGCTGCTGCACGTCCCGTACAAGGGCTCGGCCGAATCGCTGACCGACCTGGTGGCCGGCCGCATCGACCTGATCTTCGACCCGGTCGCGCTGCAGCAGGTCAAGGCCGGCACCGTCAAGGCACTCGCCGCCACGTCGTCGGTGCGCCACCCCGAGCTGCCCGACGTGCCGACGCTCAAGGAGCAGGGCATCGAGATGCCCGACAGCGGCTGGTTCGGGCTGTTCGCGCCGAAGGGCACGCCGACGGACGCGATCGCGCGGATGGCCGGCGAGATCGAGCGCGCGCTCGCCGCGCCCGGCACCCGCGAGACGCTGGTGAAGTTCGGCCAGCATCCCCAGTACATCGCGCCCGAGGCGTTCGCCACGCGCGTGAAGGCCGACACCGTGATGTTCCGCGACCTGATCGCGCAGGCCGGCATCAAGCTCGACTGACCGGCACGAGGAGACCCCCATGAACGACCGATCCCCCGCGATCCACGTCCAGCGCAGCGTGCGCGAACGCGTCGGCGAGGCCGAGTGGCAGGCCCGCGTCGACCTGGCCGCCTGCTACCGGCTGGTGGCCGACCTCGGCCTGACCGAGATGATCGCCAACCACATCTCGGTGCGCGTGCCGGGCCACGACGACCAGTTCCTGCTGAACCCGTACGGCCTGCTCTACGAGCAGATGACCGCGTCGAGCATGGTCAAGGTCGATCACGACGGCAACGTGCTGCTCGACGAGACCGGCCTGGGCGTGAACCGCGCCGGCTGGGTCATCCACGACTGCGTGCACCGCGCGCGCCCCGACGTGCACGCGATCGCCCACACGCACTCGCTCGCCGGCATGGCGGTCTCGGCGATGACCTGCGGGCTGATGCCGCTGGCGCAGAGCTCGATGCGCTTCGTCGACGTGGCGTACCACGACTACGAGGGCCTGGCGCTGCGCACCGAGGAGCAGGCGCGCCTGGTCGCCTCGCTCGGCGACCGCGAGGTGATGATCCTGCGCAACCACGGGCTGCTCGCCTGCGCGCCGTCGATCCCGCAGGTGTTCAACAACCTGTGGCGGCTCGAGCGGGCCTGCGAGCTGCAGGTGATGGCGCTGTCGTGCAACACCGAGCTGCGCATGCCCGACGCCGAGGCGGTCCGCTACACCAACGAGCAGTTCCGCGCCGGCATCCAGAAGATGCCGCTCGGCCTGCGCGAGTGGCCGGCGCTGCTGAGGAAGCTCGACCGCATGGACCCGTCGTACCGCGACTGAATCGCGCTCGCCCCTCGCGACACCTCACGCCCCTCGCGCCCCCGCGCACGCACCCACGGCCGCACCATGACCCCCTCCATGACCGATCCCAAGGCCTTCGCCGGCATCCGCGTGCTCGACTTCACGCACGTGCTCGCCGGCCCCTACGCCACCTCGCAGATCGCGATGCAGGGCGCCGACGTGATCAAGATCGAGCCGCGCACCGGTGACGGCATGCGGCTCACGCCGGTCTCGCGCGAGTGGTCCGAGCGCGGCCTCGGTCCGGCCTGGATGGCCGTCAACGCGAACAAGCGCAGCGTCACGCTCGACCTGTCGAAGGACGAGGCCAAGCGGATCGTCCACCAGCTCGCCGAGGGCGCCGACGTCGTCGTCTCCAACTTCCGCCCGGGCGTCATGGACAAGCTCGGCATCGGCTGGGAGGCCCTGTCGGCGATCAATCCGAAGCTGATCTACGTCGAGATGTCGGGCTTCGGCTCGACCGGTCCGGAGCGCCGCACCGCGAGCTTCGACGGCAAGATCCAGGCGATGTCGGGACTGATGACGCTGACCGGCGAGACGGTCAACGGCCCGATGCGGGCCGGCTTCGCCGCGGCCGACGTCGCCACCGGCATCACCGGCGCGTTCGCCATCGCGACCGCCCTCTTCCAGCGCACCCACACCGGCCGCGGCCAGTTCGTCGACGTCGCGATGCTCGACTCGATGATGGGCTTCCTCAACGGCCAGATCGCCGAGTGGCTCAACACCGGCTACCGGCATCCGCAGTACGGCAACCGGTCGGTCAGCATGAAGCCGACCGCGGACCGCTTCCGCTGCGGCGAAGGCTTCATCGTGCTGGCGGTGCTGACCGAGCCGCAGTTCCAGCGGCTGATGACGACGCTCGGCCGCGCCGACGCGCTCGCCGATCCGCGCTTCGCCGACTGGTTCACCCGGATGGAGCACGACGGCGCGCTGCGCGAGGTCATCGAAGGCGCATTCGAGGCCGGCACTCCCGAGCAGTGGGTGGCCCGCCTGACCGAGGCCGACGTGCCGTGCGCGCGCGTCACCTCCCTGCCCGAGATCGTCACGCATCCGCAGCTCGAGCACCGCGGCTACCTGCAGCAGGCCGAGACGCCCTACGGACCGGTCACGCTCGCCGGGCCCGCGTTCCGTTTCCGGCACGGCAACGGGGGCATCGACCGGCCGCTGGCCACGCTCGGCATGCACACCGACGAAGTGCTGACCGAGCTCGGCTACGATGCCGCGGCGATCGCGGCGCTGCGCGAGGCCGGGGTGGTCTGAGCGGACCGCGCCGGGCGCGGTGCGCGCATTCACCCACGATGCCGGCCGATCACGGCCCCCAGGAGACACCTTGAGCCTCCCGTACGAAGACCTCTCCCTGTACATCGACGGCGAGTTCGTCACCGGCGGCGGCCGCCGCGAGCAGGACGTGCACGATCCGTCCACCGGCTCGGTCATCGGCCGCCTGCCGCACGCCACGCCCGCCGACCTCGACCGTGCGCTCGGCGCCGCGCAGCGCGCCTTCGAGACCTGGCGGACGGTGTCGCCGCTCGAGAAGAGCCGCATCCTGCGCCGCGTCGCCGAGCTCACCCGCGAGCGCGTGCAGGCGATCGCCCGCAACATCACGCTCGACCAGGGCAAGCCGCTCGCCGAGGCGGTGAGCGAGGTCACGCGGTGCGCCGACCACTGCGACTGGCACGCCGAGGAGTGCCGCCGCATCTACGGCCGCGTGATCCCGGCGCGCTTCCCGAACGTGCGCCAGTTCGTGCTGCGCGAGCCGGTCGGCGTGTGCGCGGCGTTCACGCCGTGGAACTTCCCGTACAACCAGGCGATCCGCAAGATCGCCGCAGCCGTCGGCGCGGGCTGCACCATCGTGCTCAAGGGTCCCGAGGACACGCCGAGCGCGGTCGTCGCGATCGCGCGGATGTTCCACGAGGCCGGGCTGCCGCCGGGCGTGCTCAACGTCGTCTGGGGCGTGCCCGCCGAGGTCTCGAAGCACCTGATCGAGTCGCCGATCGTGCGCAAGGTCTCGTTCACCGGCTCGGTGCCGGTGGGCAAGCAGCTCGCCGCGATGGCCGGCGCCCACATGAAGCGCGTGACGATGGAGCTCGGCGGCCACTCGCCGGTGATCGTCTGCGAGGACGCCGACATCGAGCGCGCCGCCGACATGCTGTCGACGCTGAAGTTCGCCAACGCCGGCCAGGTCTGCGTCTCGCCGAACCGGATGTACGTGCACGAGAAGGCCTTCGACCGCTTCATGGCGCGCTTCATCGAGGCCACGAAGAAGATCAAGGTCGGTCCGGGCCTGGAGGCCGACACGCGCATGGGGCCGCTCGCGCACGCGCGACGGCTGCCGGCGATGGCCGAGATGGTCGAGGACGCGACCGACCGAGGCGCGCGCATCGAGACCGGCGGCGCGCGGATCGGCGATCGCGGCTACTTCTGGGCGCCGACCGTGCTGACCAACGTGCCCGACGAGGCGCGGATCATGAACCACGAGCCGTTCGGGCCGGTGGTGCCGTGCGTGCCGTTCCGCGACCTCGACGACGCGCTGCGCCGCGCCAATTCGCTGCCCTACGGGCTGTCGTCGTACGCGTTCACGAACTCGACGAAGCACGCGCTGAAGATCCAGAACGGCATCCAGGCGGGGCTGGTGAACATCAACCACTTCGGCCAGGGCCTGCCCGAGACGCCCTTCGGCGGCATCAAGGACAGCGGCATCGGCAGCGAGGGCGGCACCGAGACCTTCGACGGCTACCTGGTGACGAAGTTCGTCACGCAGATGGACTGACGCCGATGCGCACGCGGGAGGCCCCGCGTGCCGACCCGGCGCGCGGATCAGTCGAGGTAGGGCGTGAGGTAGCGCTCGAGGGCGACCGCGCCCTCGCGCATCATCGGGCGGCGCTGGGCGGGCTCGAGCGTCGCGCGGTCGAGCAGTCCGACCATCATCGCGAGCAGCGTGGTGGACACCAGGTCGGCGCGCTTGGCGGTCATCGAGGGCACCCGCGTGCGAAGACCGGCGCCGAGCCGCTCGCCCATCCGCTCGAAGCCGGCGCGCTCGATGATCCAGAGCTGCGGCGCGGAGTGGAGCGCGCGGCGCAGCCCCTTGACCCCCGTGCGCCGCACCCGCAGGTCGAGCAGCTTGTCGGTGATGGCGCGCAGCTCGCGCCGCCAGTCGGCCGAAGTGGCGAAGGTGCTGAGCATCGGACCGACCTTCTCGTAGCGCTCGGTCTCGATCGACAGCGCGAGCGCCTCGATCAGCGCGTACTTGTCGGGGAAGTAGCGGTAGAGCGTCGCGATGTTGACCTGGGCCCGCTCGGCGACGGCGGTGGTGGTCAGCGCGTCGAACCCCGCGTCGTCGAGCAGCTCGCCGGTGGCGCGCAGGATGCGGTTGACCGCTGCGCGCGCGCGCTGCTGGCGCGGCACGGTGCGCATCCGCGCCCCGGACAGTGGCGGATCGGGATCCGCCGCGGGGACCGGAGGCGAGGAGAACGGGCCCGGAGCGGGCGTCTTGCCGATGGTGCGCATGGCCTCTCGAGAACGCTCCGATTCTATCAGTCCGGTGCCCATCGCACCGGGCATCCCTGCCGCGACGAGGCCGATCGCGGTACCGTTGATCGACCGCGGACCGGCCGCCGGTCCGCTGCACGCACACCGAGGAGAACGCCATGACGCGAAGCCACGACGACAACATCCGCCAGGACGTCAGGAACGTCCTGCATCCGTACACGCCGCTCGACAAGATCGCGGTGACCGGCCCGATGGTCATCCGCAAGGGCGACGGCGTCTACGTCGAGGACGACCAGGGCCGCCGCTACCTCGAGGGCATGTCCGGACTGTGGTGCACCGCGCTCGGCTTCTCCGAGCAGCGGCTGGTCGACGCGGCGATCCGCCAGATGCGCGACCTCCCCTACTACCAGATCTTCGCCGGCCGCTCGAACGAGCCCTCGATCGAGCTGTCCGAGCGGCTGCTGGCCATGACCCGCCACCTCGGCATGGACAAGGCGCTCTACGCGAACTCCGGCTCCGAGGCGAACGACGCCGCGGTCAAGGTGATCTGGTACTACTTCAACGCCGTCGGCAAGCCCGAGAAGAAGAAGCTGATCGCCCGCGAGCGCGGCTACCACGGCGTGACCGTGATGACCGCGAGCCTGACCGGGCTGGCCGGCAACCACGCCGACTTCGACCTGCCGATCGGCCGCGTCCTGCGCACCGGCTGCCCGAGCGCCTACCACTACGCCAAGCCCGGCGAGACCGAGGCGCAGCTGGTCGACCGGCTGATGGAGGAGCTCGAGGCGCTGATCGCGCGCGAGGGCGCCGACACCATCGCCGCGTTCTTCGCCGAGCCCGTGCAGGGCGCGGGCGGCGTCATCGTGCCCCCCGACAGCTATTTCCCCAAGCTGCAGGCGGTGCTGAAGAAGCACGACATCCTGCTGGTGGCCGACGAGGTGATCACCGGGTTCGGGCGCACCGGCAACATGTTCGGCTGCGACACCTACGGCATCCGGCCCGACCTGATGACCGTCGCGAAGGCGCTCTCGAGCTCGTACATGCCGATCTCGGCGACGCTGATGTCGTCGCGCATCTACGAGGGCCTGGTCGAGGGCAGCAAGCGCAACGGCTCGTTCGCCCACGGCGTGACCTACGCGGGCCATCCGGTCGCCTCCGCCGTGGCCGTCGAGGCGCTCAAGCTCTACGAGGAGCGCGACATCGCCGCACAGGTGCGCTCGGTGTCGCCGCGCTTCCTGCGCCGGCTGCACGCGCTCGACGCGCATCCGCTGGTGGCGGGCGCGCGCGGCGTCGGCCTGATCGGCGCGATCGAGCTGGTGCGCGACAAGGCCGCGCGCGTGCCGTTCGATCCGGCGAGCGGGGTACAGGCGCGGCTCGCCGACGCGGTGCTCGAGGAAGGGCTGATCACGCGTGCGCTGCGCGACACGGTGGCGCTGTGCCCGCCGCTGATCATCACCGAGCCGCAGATCGACGAGATGTTCGACAAGTTCGAGCGGGCGCTCGAGAAGACGCTCGCGTTCGCGCGGGAGCGGTCGCTGGCGGACTGAGCACGGCGGGGGCGGTGCCGTCGGCGGGCCCGATCCGGTAGCATCCCGGCACAGGTCCCGCCGGCCCGCTCCGGCACCGCCCCGAGGAGACACCGATGACGACCGCCGCCCCGTCCTACGACCACGGCACCTCCGACGCCCGACTGATCGGCGAGACGATCGGCCGCGCCTTCGACCGCACGGTCGAGCGGTACCCGGACCGCGAGGCGCTGGTCGTGCCCTACCAGGACGTGCGCTGGACCTGGGCGGAGTTCGGCCGGCGCGTCGACGCACTCGCCGCCGGGCTGCTCGCGCTGGGCCTGGAGCCGGGCGAGCGCATCGGCATCTGGGCCCCGAACTGCTCCGAGTGGGTGCTGACCCAGTTCGCCAGCGCCAAGGCGGGCCTGATCCTGGTGAACATCAACCCCGCCTATCGGCGCGCCGAGCTCGAGTACGCGCTGAACAAGGTCGAGTGCAAGGCGCTGGTGCTGGCGCCGGCGCTCAAGACCAGCGACTACCTGGCGATCGTCAACGATCTCGCGCCCGAGCTCGCGACGGCCACGCCGGGTGCGCTGCAGGCCAAGGCGCTGCCGACGCTGCGCGCCGTCGTGCGCCTGGGCACGGC
This sequence comes from Burkholderiales bacterium, assembly GCA_003818495.1. GTDB lineage: Bacteria > Pseudomonadota > Gammaproteobacteria > Burkholderiales > Burkholderiaceae_E > UBA4615. The sequence continues at coordinate 12,020 of RPRK01000044.1, read as the reverse complement.
CCGCACTGCGGGCATGCTGAACTTCGACGACGTGGCCGAGGGGGGCGGCGAGGCCGAGCGTGCGCGCATCGCGGAACTGGCCGGCACGCTGCAGTTCGACGACCCGATCAACATCCAGTTCACCTCGGGCACCACCGGCTTCCCGAAGGGCGCGACGCTCACCCACCAGAACATCCTGAACAACGGCTTCTTCGTCGCCGAGGCGATCCGCCTCACCCACGAGGACCGGCTGTGCATCCCCGTGCCGCTCTACCACTGCTTCGGCATGGTGATGGGCAACCTCGGCTGCATGACGCACGGCGCGACCATGGTCTATCCGTCGGATGCGTTCGATCCGCTGACGGTGCTGCAGACCGTGCAGGCCGAGCGCTGCACCGCGCTCTACGGCGTGCCCACCATGTTCATCGCCGAACTCGACCATCCGCGCTTCGCCGAGTTCGATCTCTCGACGCTGCGCACCGGCATCATGGCCGGCTCGCCCTGCCCGGTCGAGGTGATGAAGCGGGTGCAGGCGCAGATGAACATGCGGCAGGTCACCATCGCCTACGGCATGACCGAGACCTCGCCGGTCTCGACCCAGAGTTCGGTCGACGACCCGCTCGAGCGCCGCGTGTCGACGGTCGGCCGCGTGCAGCCGCACATCGAGGTGAAGATCGTCGACACCCAGGGCCGCATCGTGCCGCGCGGCGTCACCGGCGAGCTCTGCACGCGCGGCTACTCGGTGATGCGCGGCTACTGGAACGACGACGCGAAGACGGCGGAGGCCATCGACGCCGGGCGCTGGATGCACACCGGCGACCTCGCGACCATGGACGACGAGGGCTACGTGAACATCGTCGGGCGCCTCAAGGACCTGGTCATCCGCGGCGGCGAGAACGTCTATCCGCGCGAGGTCGAGGAGTTCCTCTACCGGCACCCCAAGGTGCAGGACGTGCAGGTGATCGGCGTGCCGGACGCGAAGTACGGCGAGGAGCTGTGCGCGTGGGTCAAGCTGCGCGACGGCCAGACCGCGACCGCCGACGAGATCCGCGAGTTCTGCCGCGGGCAGATCGCGCACTACAAGATCCCGCGGCACGTGCGCTTCGTCGACGGCTTCCCGATGACGATCACCGGCAAGGTGCAGAAGTTCGTGATGCGCAAGGAGACGATCGAGGCGCTGGGGCTGGCGGAGCAGAAGACGGCGTAGATCGATGAACCCGAACGGATCCCTGTCGGCAGCGTTTCGTCTGGGCCTCGCGGCCGCCGTGCTCGCGACGGCCGCCTCGCCCGCCCGTTCGGCCCACATCGTCGGGACGCTCGACTGGTCCAGCGCGACCTGGCGGGTCGAATCGCTGTCCGGCATCGATCCGCCGCCCACGCTGAGCTGGATGTCGGCGCCGACGGTCAACGGCACGGATCCCGCGTTCGCCGTCACGATCTACACCTCCACCTGCTGCACCCCGTTCGCCTACCTGGGCATCGGCAGCGCCTCCGACAGCACGCGTGCGTCGACCGCCGTGTCGACGCCTTCGTATGGCGGCGCTGCCACGGGCGATTCGGAGGGGCTGTCGGCGACGGCCTACGCCCGCGGCCCGGGCACGCCCTCGCGGCAGTCGCTCGTCATCGTGTCCGGATCGCGGCCGTTCGAGCTGAGCGATCCCGGCGTGGTGACCTTCACCCTGCCCTTTTCCGTGCTGGCGGCGGCCCCGGAGCCCGGCGACTTCGCGTCGAGCGTCCTGTATGCGACGGTCTACGGCCCCGACGGAACGGCCGTCGACGCGCAATCGACCGGATATGCCGTGTCTTCGGTCACGGGACAGCAGGGCGGGACCACCCAGCTGCTGAGCCTGACCTACACGGGGCTGCAGCCCCTGTCGCAGGGGCGACTCGAGGGCATCCTCCAGATCGACATCCAGTCGAGCTCCCCCGTCTCCGCGGTGCCCGAGCCGTCCACCTGGGGCATGACGCTCGCCGGGCTGGCGCTGTGCATGTGGGCGGCCCGCCGGCGCTCGGGCTCTCGCGGCTGACGGCCCGCCTCCACCGTGCGATGCCCGCGCAGCGCGGGCCGGCCCTCCGGTTCAGAGCAGCGGCCCGAGCCGCTGCTCCCCGCGCTCGTACACCACGTGCGCACGCCCGACCAGCAGCGGATCGACCGTGCCGATCACCTCCGGATCGCGGTTCGCGTAGGGCAGCTTGTGCAGCACGTAGCGCATGGCGTTGATGCGCGCGCGCTTCTTGCAGTCGCTCTTGATCACCGTCCACGGCGAGTCGGCCGTGTCGCTGTGGAAGAACATCGCCTCCTTCGCGCGGGTGTACTCGTCCCACTTGTCGAGCGAGGCCATGTCGATCGGGCTGAGCTTCCACTGCTTGAGCGGATGCACCTCGCGCTCCTTGAAGCGGCGACGCTGCTCCTTGCGGCTCACCGAGAACCAGAACTTGATCAGGTGGATGCCGCTGCGCACCAGGTGCCGCTCGAATTCGGGCGCCTGCCGCATGAACTCCTCGTACTCGGCGTCGGTGCAGAACCCCATCACCCGCTCGACGCCGGCGCGGTTGTACCAGGAGCGGTCCATCAGCACGATCTCGCCGCGGGTGGGCAGGTGCTGGACATAGCGCTGGAAGTACCACTCGCCGCGCTCCTGGTCGGTCGGCTTCTCGAGGGCCACCACGCGCGCGCCCCGCGGGTTGAGGTGCTCCATGAAGCGCTTGATGGCGCCGCCCTTGCCCGCCGCGTCGCGTCCCTCGAACAGGATCACGACGCGCTGGCCGCTCTCCTTGACCCAGGCCTGCAGCTTGAGGAGCTCGACCTGCAGGCGGTACTTCTGCTTCTCGTAGTTGCCGCGCAGCATCAGCCGCTTGTACGGATAGCCGCCGTCGCGCCAGTCGTCGGCGAGCTCCTCGTCGGGGTTGGGCGCCTGCCCGCCGCGCGCGGTGCGCGCGAGCCGCTCGCGCAGCCGCCGCGCATCGTCGGGCGAGGCACCCGCGAGCACCGCCTCGACCGCGCGCGCGAGGCCTTCGACGTTGTCGCGCGAGGCGCGCTCGACGATGTCGTCGATCGCCGCGGCCTGCGCGAGCTGCGCCGCAGCGACGCGGTCGCCGACCGCGAAGCGCTCGATGGCCTGCGCGTCGAGCCTCGGGGCGATGTCGCCGGCGGTGGTGCGACGGGCCGCGCGGCCGCGCGCCGGTCCTCGGGTCGCGGCCCGCTTCGGCGGGGCGAGGGGCGCAGCAGGGGCAGCGGGCGCAGCGGGCACGGCAGGCGAACCCGCGGTAGCGGCGGCAGGGGTGGCGGCAGGGGCGGACCGCCTGTCGGCGGCGTCGGGGCGACGGGTCATGGGGACTCCTCGATCGATGCGCACCATGGTGACAGCCGCCGCAGCGGGGCAGCCTGATGCAGGTCAAGCCGACTCCCGGGGTCGGGTCGGAGCGCCGACCCCGCCCGACCGGTCCGACACGGCGGTGGCCCGCGTTCCGCCGATTCGACATCCGATTTCCGCCAAGCTCGGCGGCGAGGCGAGAATCCGGATCCACCTCCGCCCAGGACCTTCCGATGCCCGCCCCGTTCCGCCTGCTGCTCGCCCTGCTGATGGCCGCCGCCCTGTCCGCCTGCTCGAGCGTCCCGAAGACCGGGTTCAGCGGCGAGGGTACGGTGCAGTCGATCCGTGAACTCAGCGAGGCGTCGATGCTGGCCACGCTGGCGGGCGCCATCGGCGGGGCCGCGATCGGCGGCGGCATCGGGGCGAGCGTGGGGTCCGGCAGCGGTCAGGTGCTGGCCGCCTCGGTGCTCTCGGTGGTGACCGGCACGCTGGGTGCCGGGGCTGCGCAGTGGCTGGGGGCCCGCACCCGCTACGAGGTGCTGGTGCGCTTCGACGACGGCATCGATCGCGCCTACAAGCTGGATGCGCCGCCTGCGTACAAGCCGGGCGCCAAGGTCAGGGTGACCGACGGCATGCTGGAGAGCGCTGCCCGCTGACCCGGTGCGATGCGGGCACCCCGCGGGGCGCCCGCATGCAGCGAAGCGTCAGCCCTTCTTCGCGTAGGCCGAGCACCAGCCCTTGGTGGCGACCGCCTTGCCGGCGAACAGCGGGCAGCCGCCCGACGCGTCGGCCGGCTTGCCCTGGAAGAGCGCGCAGTTGCCGCAGATCTGGCCGGCGGCGTACTTCGGCTGCTTGGCCTTGTCGACCTTGGTCGCGTCGGCCTTGTAGCTGAGCGCGGCGGCCTGGGGATCGTTCTCGGCGACCATCGCCTGGGCATGGGCCTGGGTGCCGAGCACGGCCGCGCCGGAGACGCCAGCGACCTGGATGAGGAAAGTGCGACGGGGTTTCATCGAATTTTTCACGCTTTTGTCTCGAAAGGAAGAAAGGAAATCGCCGGATCGCGGCGGCGTGTGCGGAGGGTAGCCCCGGGGGACGTGTCCTCCCAAGGGAGACCCACTACGACACTCATGTAAACGCGCCGGAGTCGCTTCGCGCCGACATGCTCGACGACAGCTCAGAACGACCTGGGCATGCCGAGCACGTGCTCGGCCACGTACGACAGGATGAGGTTCGTCGAGATCGGAGCGACCTGGTAGAGACGGGTCTCGCGGAACTTTCGCTCGACGTCGTACTCGCAGGCGAAGCCGAACCCGCCGTGGAACTGCAGGCAGGCGTTGGCCGCCTCCCAGGACGCCTTGGCCGCGAGGTACTTCGCCATGTTGGCCTCCGACCCGCAGGGCTGATGCGCGTCGTACAGCTCGCACGCCTTCCAGCGCATCAGGTTGGCCGCCTCGACCTCGATGTAGGTCTCGGCGATCGGGAACTGCACGCCCTGGTTCTGCGCGATCGGACGGCCGAAGACCTCGCGCTCCTTGGTGTACTTCACCACGCGGTCGACGAACCAGTAGCCGTCGCCGATGCACTCGGCCGCGATGAGCGTGCGCTCGGCGTTCAGGCCGTCGAGGATGTACCGGAAGCCCTTGCCCGCCTCGCCGATGAGGTTCTCGGCGGGGATCTCGAGGTTCTCGAAGAACAGCTCGTTGGTCTCGTGGTTCACCATGTTCGGGATCGGGCGGACCGTGAGGCCGCGGCCCACCGATTCGCGCAGGTCCACCAGGAACACCGACAGCCCGTCGGCCTTGCGGGCCACGTCCGCCAGCGGCGTCGTGCGCGCCAGCAGGATCATGTAGTCGGAGTGCTGCACGCGCGAAGTCCAGACCTTCTGGCCGTTCACGACCCAGCGGTCGCCACGGCGCACCGCGGCCGTCTTGATCTTCGTCGTGTCGGTGCCCGTGGTCGGCTCGGTCACGCCCATCGACTGCAGCCGCAGTTCGCCGGTGGCCAGCTTAGGCAGGATGCGCCGCTTCTGCTCGTCCGAGCCGTGGCGCAGCAGCGTGCCCATGTTGTACATCTGGCCGTGACAGGCGCCGGAGTTGCCGCCGCAGCGGTTGATCTCCTCCATGATCACCGAGGCCTCGGTGAGGCCGAGCCCCGAACCGCCGTACTCCTGCGGGATCAGCGCGGCCATCCAGCCCGCCTTCGTCAGGGCGTCGACGAAGGCCTCGGGATAGGCGCGCTCGAAGTCGACCTTCCGGAAATACTCGTCGGGAAACTGGGCGCACAACGCGCGTACGGCGTCGCGGATTTCGGTGTGATCGGTGGCAGCGGTCATGGGCGTCGTTCGGTCCTGCGGGAATCGGCAGTGTACGGGCGTGATCCAGGTGGCGCGGCTCAGGCGGGCGAACCGGGCGAACCGGGCGAGGCGTCGGCGGCGCGTCGCGGGCGCGCCGGGCGGGTCGCCACGGCGAAGGCGACCGAGCCGCCCGCCGCCAGCAGCGCGAGCAGCGTGAAGCCCACGCGGTAGTCGCCGGTCAGGTCGGCGAAGCCCCCGGCCACCATCGGGCCGCCCACCTGGCCGACCGCGATGATCACGGCCGACAGGCCCATGATCATGCCGATCGAACGGCGCCCGAAATAGTCGGCGCGGATCGCCTGCATGAAGGGGCCGCGCAACCCCCAGGCCGTGCCGTGCAGCACCGCGAAGGCGACCAGCATCGCAGGGCCCGTCGCATAGGTGAGCATCAGCAGTCCGGCGGCGTGCATCAGCATGCAGGCGGCCGCCACCAGCCGCTTCTCGAAGCGGTCGCCGATCGTCATGCCGGTCAGCACGCCCGCGACCTGCGCGGCGGTCATCAGCGTGATGACCAGCGAGGCCTGCGCGACGGAGTAGCCCAGCGTCTCCTTCATGTGCGTGATCGCATGGACGTTCACCGCGGTGACCACCAGCAGCGCGAAGCCGTGGCCGACCGACAGCAGCCAGAACGCGCGCGTGCGCAGCGCCTCGCGGGCGGTGAACTCCGGCGGGCTCGTGTCCTGCGCGCCGGCGGCGGGCGCGGGCTCGGGCGGCAGGCCGTCGACGGTCTGCCCGAGCTCGGCCGGCGTGCCCTTGAAGACCCGCGCGAGCGGCCAGCCGACGGCGATCGCGAGCACCCCCGAGCCGATCGCGGTGGCGCGCCAGCCGAACGTGACGATCGAGCCCGCGACCACCGGCACGAAGAGTCCGCCGAGCGCCAGGCCGAGCCCGACGGTGGACAGCGCGCGGGCGCGCTTGCGCTCGAACCAGTGGATGATCGCGACGTTGATCGGGAAGTAGCCGCACAGGCTCGTGCCGAGCGCGATCACGATCACGGCGGCGTAGAAGCCGGCCAGCGAGTCGACGCAGCCCATGGCGATCAGCCCGGCGCCGAAGATCAGCACGCCCCAGCGGATCAGGCGCTGCGCACCGAGCCGGTCGATCATCCAGCCGAGGAGCGGGCCGATGATCGCGGTCTCGACCGACTGCAGCGCCGCCGCGCCCGACAGCGCGGTCTTGCTCCAGCCGCGCTCGGTCGAGAGCACCGCCACGTAGGCACCGAAGGCCTGCTGCATCAGGCCGGCCTGCAGGAACTGCAGGCCCGTGCCTGCGCCGACCATCCGCCAGCCGTGGAACCCGCGGGCGGAAGCCCCGGTCGTCGGCGCCGTCATGGCCGCATCACAGCACCGCCTCGACGAGGTACGGGCCGCGCGAGGCGAGGCCGCGCGAGAGCTCGCGCGCGAGCTCGCCGAGGTCGGTGGCGCGCCCCGCCTCCACGCCCATCGATCGCGCGAGGCCGACCCAGTCGATCGTCGGACGGTCCAGGCTCAGCATGTCGGTGGCGCGCGGCCCGGGCGTGCCCGCGCCCACGCCGGCGTATTCGCCCTGCAGGATGCGGTAGGCCCGGTTGGCGAACACCAGCACGGTGATGTCCAGGCCCTCGCGCGCCATGGTCCACAGCGACTGCACCGTGTACATCGCGCTGCCGTCGCCCTCGAGCGCGATCACCTTGCGATCGGGCGCGGCGATGGCCGCGCCGATCGCGGTCGGCAGCCCGAAGCCGATCGCGCCGCCCGTGCCGGTCAGCCAGTCGTGCGGTGCGGCGCCGACCGTCGGCGTGCCGAAGCCGCGGCCGCTGGAGACCGACTCGTCGACGACGATCGCCTCGTCGGGCAGCAGTGCCGCGACGACACGGCCGATGCCCTCGATGGTCATCGCACCCTCGGGCGCGGCCGTGCGATCGCGCTGCGCGACGCCCGTCGGCGCCAGCGCGCGTGCGCTGACCGCGTCGGCGAGCGCCGCGAGCGCACCGTGCAGGTCCTGCGACGCGTCGGCGACCTCGACGATGCGCGTGCCCGGAGCGGCCTGGCGGCCGCGCTTGTCGGGGTAGGCGAAGAACGACACCGGCTCGGCGGCGCCCACCAGCAGCAGCGTCTCGTACGGGGCCAGCGTCGCCTGCGCGGCGGCGACGACGTACGGAATGCGGGTGGCGACGACGCGGCCCGCGCCGCGCGCCACGCGCGCCACGCCGAACTCGGTCAGCAGCGCGCAGCCGGTGGCCGCGGCGATGCGACCGGCCATCTCGAGGCCGGCCTCGTGGCACGCGTCGGCGCCGAGCACGATCGCGGTCTTGCCGCCGCCGCGCAGCAGTGCGGCGGCCGCCTCGATGACCGAGGCGTCGAACGCGCCGGGCGCGAGCCGCGCGATGCGCGCGCCGCCCGCGGCATCGCCCGGCAGTTCAGTCCACGCGCAGTCGGCCGGCAGCACCAGCGTCGCGATGCGACCGGGCGGCGTAGTCGCCGCCTGCACCGCGTCGCGGGTCGCGGCCTCGACGCCGCCGGCCGAGCCGATCGTGCGCACCCAGTGCGACATCGGCCGCGCGATGCCCTCGATGTCCGAGGTGAGCGGCGCATCGAGCGCCACGTGCGGGATGGCGTGCTCGCCGACCACGTTCAGCACGCCCGAGCGCGCCTTCTTGGCGTTGTGCAGGTTGGCCAGCCCGTTGGCCAGCCCCGGCCCCAGGTGCAGCAGCGTCGAGGCGGGTCGCCGCGCCATGCGCCAGTAGCCGTCGGCGGCGCCGGTGACCACGCCCTCGAACAGGCCGAGCACGCAACGCATGCCGGGCACCCGGTCGAGCGCGGCGACGAAATGCATCTCGGAGGTGCCGGGATTGGTGAAGCAGACGTCCACGCGCTCGTCGAGCAGCGTACGGACCAGGCTCTCAGCGCCGTTCATGGTGTCTCTCTCTTCAGGGTGCTTCGGGCGCGGCGGCCCGGGGGCCATCGCGTCGGGTGAGGTGTCGGACCGTGCGTCGGCACGCGGGTCATGCGGCGGCGAGGCCGGCGAGCGCCTGCCGCCAGACCTGCCACGAGCGGAACAGCACCATCTCCTTCCAGTCGTCGTGCGGCGGATAGAAATGGTCGCGGATGGCGGTCTTGATGGCGGCGGCGCCCGGCCCCGCCGGATCGCCGCGGGTGTGCAGCCAGTGATCGTCGCGCAGCACCACGCGCCCGTTCGACTCGGGATAGGTGCCGAACTCGAGTGCCACGAACGCGATGTCGGCATGCGCGAGGCAGCGTTCGTACCCGAACTCCGTCAGGCCCCACTTCTCCTGCGAGCTCGAGGTGCCGAGCAGCGGCTCGGTCACGCTGTCGCCCCACCATGCCCGCGCGCGGCGCACCCGCGGGCCGCCCGGCGCATGGTTGCAGATCGGCTCGCCGTAGCCATAGGGCCCGAGGCCGGTGTGCATGTCGACGATCGCGATCGTGCGCGCGCGCGGCAGGTACTCGGCCAGGATCGCCTCGCTCGTGCGGCGCGCCCAGGTCGGGCCGCTGCCGCCGTAGAAGTGGCCGTCGGGATGCGTGTACTGGCCGCTCGAGGCCGCCACGCGCGCGGCGTGCGCGCCGTGTTCGGCGACGAAGGCCGCCTGCGCGGCTTCGGAGGCGGCGAGCGCCTCGGGCTCGAGGCTCGCGGGCGTCAGGTGCGGATGGAGCGCCGCATAGCCCGGGTTGTGCGGCAGCGGCGCGGCGAAGTCGACCCAGTTCCGGTTCAGGTCGACGTTCTCCTCGGTCACGCGCCGCAGCCAGGCCCAGCCGTGCGGGTTGATGCCGTGGATCATCAGCACCGCCGTGTCGTCGGGCAGTGCCAGGCCCGAGTCGCCCCGCAGCAGTCCGACCTGCGGCCCCGAGCCGCAGAAGCCCTCGACGCCGTGGGTCCCCGAGATCACGACCAGGACCCGGGACGCATCGCGCGGACCGAGCCAGGCGGTATCGGTGGCCAGGGCGTCTCCGGCGGGGCCGGCGAGGGGATGGGGCCACGCGCGGTGCTCGGCGCCGGCGCGGCGGGCGGCATCGAGGAATTTCGAGCGGGCCTCGCGCCAGTCCCGGGAGAACGCGCCGACGTCGTGGAGGGCGGTCATGGCGTCGATCCGACTGCGGCGCGAGACGACGGGTCGATCTCGGCCACGGCCGAGCCCGCGGTACCTGCCAGCATGTCTCCTCCCGGTTGGAACGCTCGATTCTATCGAAGGGTCCAGCCGGACTCCGCCGCGGGCATGACGAATCGGATCGCCCGTCGTTGCCGAACCTGCTCAGTCGCTCCGGGCGATCCCTGGCGCCGAAACCTCGAGGCGCAACGTGGTTCCCGCATCGATGCGAATAATCGAACCCGGCCTGCGTCCCTGGGTCGCAACGGGCAGAGACATCCAGCCGGAGTCGACTGACCGTCAACGCACCCCAGGAGAGGAAGTCATGCAACAAGCGATGTCGGGCGCCTGGCCTTCGCCCCCGGCCAGTGCGCCGGCACAGTCCACGATCCGGCCGACGCTGCGCGGTCTGATCGACCGGTTCGGTCCCGCACTGCTCGAGGACAGCGGTCGGCTGAAGGGACTGCTCTCGGATGAATGCCCGTACGAGAAGCGCGAGATCTCGGTCCTGCTGCAGGCGCTGGCGCACGACGTCCCGCAGGATCTTCTGCGTGTCCGGTCGGGGGAGCCGATCCAGAGCCTTTCGCCTCGGCTGGTGAAGCGCCTCACCGACGAGCAGGCGATGGCGCCCGAGGCGTCGGCATGGGCGGTGCAGACCTGGGCCTACGGGCTGGGACTCGGTGATGCCGCCGCCTCGGTGTCGCCGGCCCCGACAGATCGGGTGCCCCCCGCGCAGACCGTGCCGGCGTTCGGAAGCGCGGTGAACGACACGGGGGTCAGGACCCCGTCGCCCGTGGCACCCGTGGCCTCTGGCAGGGCCGCCGAAGACTGGGCCAGTCCGGCCAGGCTCGCCGGTGCCGTCGTCGCTGCGGTCTTCGCGATCGTGGTTGCGTGGTTCGTCGCCTATCAGCCGAAGCTCGACGTGGTCGGCGTGCAGACGCAAGGATCGTTCGTCGGCAACGGCAGGCCCGTGAAGCTCCTCGTCGACGTCGACTCGCGACGCACCCACGTGCGCAACATCGATGTGAGGTTCCTGCGCGGCGACGGCGAATGGAACCCGTCGAGCTGGTCCTTCCCGGTGTCCGGTGATGGCGCCTCGGGGCGACTCGAGGGTGCGACGCTTTCCTACGCGACCCGCAAGCCGATGCGGGCGACGTTCGAGTTCGTCGCGGTGGCTGCGGACGGCACACGGAGCGCGCCGTTCGAGCGGACGTTCGACATCGTGGCACCGGTCGTGCTCGAGTCCGTGACGCTGGCACGTCCCGCGCAGGTCGGCCAGGACTTGCTCTTCGACCTGAAGTACCGCAAGGGGGCGGCCGAGATCACCCAGATCGAGCGGCGCGTGGTGGAGGGTTCGACCACCTGGTCGCAGAACGAATCGGTCACGCAGACCCGCCTCGATCAGGCTTCGGGTTCCGTCGGCGTGCGGGCCGACGCGATCACCGCGCCGTCGAACTTCACGATGGAATTCGTCCTGGTCGATGCGCAGGGCGTTCGCAGCGACCCGCAGCGGGTGACCGTGGAGGTCACCTCGCGCCCGCTGGCCGCCCGCGGGACGGGCCCCGGGACGGTCGTCGGCGTGACGACCTATCAGACGGGCGGGGGCAGCACGGGTCTGCTTCCTCCAGGTGCCTCGACGGCCGTCGGAATCGGTACGGGCGTGTACGTCGGCAGCAAGCTGGCAAGAGGCAGCAGGGGCCGTGGCGCCGCGATGGTCGCAGCGGGCGTAATGGGCGGGGTGTTCGGCCTCGGACTCGAGGGGCAGCCACGGCCGGTCACCCGGTCCACCGCGGTCGAGGTCCGGCTCGACGACGGCTCGGTCCGTCGGATCGCGCTGACCGGCGGGTCGCCGTTCGTGCGAGGCGATCGGGTGATGGTGAGCTCGAACGGCACCCTGTCCCGGCTCTGATCGACTTCCGGCGGCCGCGAGCCGCGACCGACCGATCGGCGAACGCGCGCGACCCTCCGGAAGCGCGCGTCGTCGCTTCTTGGGCCGGCGCGGGGTTCGAGGATCGCTCCTGCCGAAGGGTCACGGGCCACGACGCAGGCATGACGGATCGGATCGACCTCATATCCGAGTGAACTGACCGGTCATTCCGTGACCCTCAAGGCTCGATCGGTAGACTTTTATGACCCGATGGTTCTATCTTGAACCACTCGGTCACATACCGACTGAGGCAATCCCGATGATTCAGACCCGATCCACCTCGGCGAGGCTGATCGCCCTGACCGCGCTGGCCGCCACGCTGGCGGCCTGCGGCAGCGGCAGCGGCGACGCGCCCTCGCCCAC
>RPRK01000043.1 GCA_003818495.1 Burkholderiales bacterium | reverse complement strand
GAGCATCGACGAGCGCGCGGCCTGGCGGCCGGTGGCGCCGTGGACGACCTGCAGGAACGAGCCGGTGACCGGCCGGCCCTGGGCGTCGTAGACGGTGACGGTCACGGTGTAGACGCCGGGTCCCGCGAACTGGTGCGTCACGCTCGGGGAGGTGCTGCGCGCGGTCGGCGCCGTGCCGTCGCCGAAGCGCCATTCGTACGTCAGGCCGGTGCCGGCGGCCCGGGCCGTGAAGGTCGCGGCCGTATTGGTCGCGACCGGGCCGGCGGACTCCGGCTGCGTGAGCGTCGCCTGCGACGGCGTGACCGTCCACAGGAACGAGCGCGTGCCGGTCCAGCTGCCGTCGTCGGCGGCGACCGTCACGAAGTGGCGGCCGGCGACCGTCGGACGCCCGGTGATCGCGCCCGTGACCGGGTCGATCGCGAGCCCGGGCGGCAGGCCGCTCGCGCTCCAGGCGATCGGCGCGCCGCGCGGGCTGCGGCCCGCGGGCTGCAGCACCACCGCGCCGCTGCTCCATTCGCGATCCGCGATCGCGTCGACCACCGGCGCATACGATGCGGCCGGGTCGGAGGGCTCGGCGATACGCAGCGTGCGGGCGATCGAGGGCACCCCGTTCGCATCGAACGCGAACAGCATGTAGAAGCCGGGCGGCGTGTCGGTGGCGCGCGAGGGGAGCTGCACCGCGACGTTCGAGCCGGCGGCATCGGTGGCGCGGAAGGGAAGCTCCAGGAAGCGCTGGTCGCTGTTCCACGAGTGGCTGACCGAGCCGAAGCGCACCAGCGTGACGCGCGCGACGCGACCCTGCGCGATGCGCAGGGCGAACGAACGGCCGGGATGCAGCGACTCGGGAGCAGCCGCGATGGCCGGGCGCGCCGCCAGCATGCCGTTCGAATCGAACAGGTACGACGGCGAGTAGATCTCGCCGTTGCGGTTGGTCAGCGGGCCGGGGGCGCCGCCGCCCGCGACCAGCACGCGCGCGTCGGGCAGCAGCAGGGCCGTGCCGTGGTACAGGCGCGCGTTGACCTGCGCCGGGCCGATCGTCCACTCGCCGGTCACCGGGTTCCAGACCTCGGCGGTGCGCACCGCGGTGGCGAGCGCGTTGTCGGTGGTGCTGCCGCCGCTGGCCATCACGCGGCCGTCGGCGAGCACCGTGGCCACGCCGTGGATGCGCCGCCCCTGGAGCGCCTCGGTCGCGACGACCGAAGGCGTGCCCGAGCGGATGTCGACGACGGACGCCGCCGGCGACTGCGAGGACAGGCCGAGGATGCGGCCCGGGCGGAACATCGCCGCACCGGCCGATCCGACCGCCGAGCCCGCGGGCAGCTGCCCGGCACGGACCAGCGCGCCTTCTCCGCCGGTATCGACGTAGTACATCCGGCCGCTGGAGTCGATGCCGAACACCCGGCCGTCGGGAGCCACCCAGTTGCGCGGGAAGGCCCAGTCGATGCCCGCCGTGTCGGCGGTCTCGAGCAGGTCGAACGAGCCGTCCGCGCGCCGGATCTCGGGACGGTCGTGGCCGCCCGCGCCGCCCTGGATGTAGACCTCGCCGTTCATGAGCGTGGTCGTCGTCGAATACCAGCGCTCCCGCTTCATCGGGTTGCGCTTCGACAGCGTGTTGCGCGACGCCTCGAAGACGTTCGAGTCGCGATTCGCGGTATTGCCCGCGTCCGGCATGTCGCCGCCCGCGATCAGCGTCGTGCCGTCGGGCATCAGCGTCTGCGAGCTGCAGAAGAGGTCGGTGCCGCCGTCGTTGGGCAGCACCAGGACGCTGTCGGCGCCGGTGCCGGCGGCCGGGTCCCAGACCGCGTACTGCTTCGATGCGGTCTGACGCCCTTCCAGGTCGCTGCCGTAGTACAGCACCCGCCCGCCGGGCTGCAGCGCCATGTGGATGGCGATGACCGACATGTCGAAGGGGGCGGCCCAGACGCCTCCGATCTGGGCGCGCTCGTCGCGGACGGCCTTGGAGGCCGTGCGCTCGGCGGCGTCGGTCGATGCGCTCGCGAGTGCGGCGTCGGCCGCGGTCTCCGAGGGAGCGTCGCCGCCCTGGCCGCAGGCGGCGAGCGCCGCCGTCACCGCTGCCGTCGCGACCGCCCTGCCCCAGTACCCCGCCGACCGATGCCGCATCGTGCCACCCGCGTCTCGCGCATTCGAAGTCGCGAGAGTCGGCGATGCGGTCCTAAGTCGATGTGAGGTCGGTCACGAACGCGCACAGTCTGGCCGGCAAGCGGTCGCGTTCGGGCCGATGCGGAGCGCGCAGGGAGCGCGTCAGTAGCGGACCACCAGGACCGCGCCCACGGCCACCACGGCGGAGCTCGCCGCGCGGGACTGGTCCTGGATGCCGACGTAGAGCTCGGCGCCGAGCCGTCCGCGCAGCTCGACCTCGACCCCGTACTGCTGATAGCGGCGGTTCCAGTCGGACACCCGGGAATCCCAGGTCCATTCGAGCATCGCGTACGGGGTGATGCCTGCGACACCCAGCGCCGCGAGCGGCCCGCCGAGCGACGCGCCGAACAGCTCGGCCGGCCCGAAGCCGCGCTCGATCCGGGCGCGGTTGCGGTAGCGCCAGGAGCGGGCGCCGTCGACGTCGCGCAGCTCGAGGCGGCTGCGGTCCGCGAGCTGGAGGCCCCAGTACAGGGGCACGCTGCGCAGCGTGACGTCACCCAGCAGCCGGTTCTCGTCGGCACCGGCGCCGTCCAGCGCCGCGATGCGGTTGTAGCCGACGCGGAACGCGAGGTTCCAGCCCGCCTCCATCATCGGCACCGCCCGGGTCCACCAGTCGGGCAGCGGACGGGCGAACCGGTCGTAGTGCACACCCCAGCTCGCCTCGGTCGCGCTGGCGTACTCGCGGCCGCGAGCGAACGACGCCGACAGGAAGATCCGGCTGCGCTCGTCGAGCGAAACGAACGCGTTGAGCTCGGGCCAGAACTCGTTGACCCGCTGCTCCAGCCCGGCCGCCGTGGCGCTCTGCGCCGCCAGCGCGAGGGGGAGGGCCAGCGCGAGGGCCAGCGGGACCGCCGCCCGCCACGCGGGGCGCACGGGACGCCGGCTCAGAACGGGATGTCGTCGTCCATGTCGCCGAGGCCGGCGGCGGGCGCCGGCTTGCGGGCGGGAGCACCGCCGCCGCCGCCGGACCGTGCACCGCCACCGCCACCGCCACCGCCACCGCCGCCATACGACTCGCGCTTGTAGCCGCCGTCCTCGTCGGACGGCATGCTGCCGCCGCCGCCCATGCCTTCACGCGAGCCGAGCAGCTGCATCTCGGCAGCGATGATCTCGGTGGTGTAGCGGTCCTGGCCTTCCTTGTCCTGCCACTTGCGGGTCTTGAGACGACCCTCGACGTAGACCGAGCGGCCCTTCTTCAGGTACTCGCCGGCGATCTCGGCCAGGCGATCGTAGAAGACCACCGAGTGCCATTCGGTCTCCTCCTTCTTCTCGCCGGTGGCCTTGTCCTTCCAGTTGCGCGTGGTGGCGATCCGCACGTTGCAGATGGCGCCGCCATTGGGCGAGTAGCGGGTCTCGGGATCCTTGCCGAGATTGCCGACCACGATGACCTTGTTCACCGATGCCATGGAGCTCTCCTGGATGGGAGCCGGCGCGTGGCGCCGGCCATGTGTGCCGTGGGCGGAGGACTCCGCCGTCGATCGACAGCTTACCGCAGCGCCCGTGCCTCACCCTCGGCCACGCGGTCTAGATCGAGCGTCCGGGTCCTCGGCGGACCCCGCGCGCGCGCCGTACGCGCGGGCCCGGAAAACGGAAGCTCCGGGACCCCGGCGCTCGCTAGACTGGGCCCGTGACCACCCCCATCGCGCCGCCTGCGCCCCGGACCGAGGGGCTTCGGGGGCTGCCCGCGCTGATCGCGGCGCAGGTGAGCCTTCACGCCGGCATCACCGGCATGCGCGTCGTGGGTCCGCTGATCCTCCTGCAGGCCGGTGCCAGCGCGGCGCAGGTGGGCGTGCTGCTGGCGAGCTTCGCGGTCGGGCCGATCGTCATCGCCTGGTGGGTCGGCGGTCACGTCGACGCACGCGGCTACCGCCCGCCGATGGCGGTCGCGCTCGCGCTGGCATTCGCGGCGCCGGTCACCGGCTGGGGCGCCAGCCTGCTCGACGGGCCGGTGCGCTTCGCGCTGCTGTGCGCGGCCGGGGCGCTCGGCGGCGCGGCCGCCAACGCCGGCCTGATCACGCTGCAGCGGACGGCGGCGCGGATGGCACGCGATGCGGCCGGACTGCGCGGCACCTTCGCCTGGGTCGGGCTCGCGCCGTCCGCGAGCAACGTGCTCGGGCCGCTGGCGGCCGGCGTGCTGTACGACGCGGTCGGGCCGCGCGGCGCACTGCTCGCGCTGCTCGTCTTCCCGCTGCTGGCCGCCGCGATCGCACGGGCGGCCCGGCCGCCGCCGCCCCCCGAGGCGCGCCCGTCGGCCGCACGCGTGACGCTCGTGCAGCTGCTCCGCAACCCGACCGTCCGACGCATGATGATCGTCGACGGGCTGGCCACCGGAGGCTGGGACGCGCATGCGTTCTTCGTGCCGACGCTCGGCCACGCGCGCGGGCTGTCGGCGACCTCGATCGGCGCGATCTACGGGCTGTTCGCGGCCGGCGTCGTGCTGGTGCGGGCGACCATGCCGTGGGTCGCGCACCGCCTGAGCGAGCCGGTGGTGCTGACGGTCTCGCTGATCGCGACCGCGGGGGTCTTCGCGCTGTACCCGTTCGGCGAATCGGCCGCCTACATGGCCGGCTGCGCGCTGGCGCTGGGGATGGCGATCGGCATCGCGCAGCCGATGGTGCTGTCGACGATGCACCAGGCCGTCGAGGATGCGCAGCGCGGCAGCGTGATCGCGCTGCGCACGATGTGGGTCAACACCAACGCCGTCGCCCTGCCCGTCGGTCTGGGGGCCGCGCTCGCCGCGTTCGGGCCGTCGGCGCTGCTGTGGGGGATCGCCGCGGTGATCGGCAGCGGCGCCGCCGCCGCTCGGCCTCGGCGCTGATCGGGTCGGCGCTGATCGGGTCGGCGCTGATCGGGTCGGCGCTGATCGGGTCGGCGCTGATCGGCCTCGGCGCTGATCGGGGGTCGGCGCTGATCGGGGTCGGCGCCAGGCCGTGCCGGAGCGTCTCGCTCAGTGCGCGCCGCGTCCGCCCGGCTGCGGCCAGCGCCGCTGGCCCGCCGCGACGATCGCCCAGACGAGCATCACGCCGGCGCACAGCACGAAGACCGACACGCCGCCGAAGCGCGACGAGGCCCAGCCGCCCAGCGCGCCGCCCGCGAACAGGCCGAGCGCCTGCACGGTGTTGTAGATCCCGAGCGCGGTGCCCTTGACGTCCGGCGGCGCGAGCCGCGAGACCATCGAGGGCACGGTCGCTTCCAGCACGTTGAAGGCCGCGAAGAACACCAGCAGCAGCACGGCGAAGGGCACGACGCCGACCGGTTCGGTCGCGTAGCCGAGCTGGGCGACGAGGATCGCCGCGATCGAGACCAGCGTGACCACCCGCAGGCGGCCGGCGCGCTCGCCCCATGCGATCGGCGGGACCATCAGCACGAAGGACGCGGCGACCACCGGCAGGTAGACCTTCCAGTGGTCGGCCAGCGGCAGCTGCGCGCGCTCGACCAGCCAGGCCGGCAGCACCACGAACATCGCCATCTGCACGAAGTGCAGCGCGAAGATGCCGACGTTGAGCCGCATGAGCTCGGTGTCGAGCGCGACCTCGCGGAACCGGGTGCGCTGCACGCCCTCGCCCGCCGCACGCACGGGCAGCGGCAGCGGCGGCACCGCGAACAGCACCACGGCGATGCCGACGACCGCGAGCGCGCCGGTCAGGTGGAACATCCCCGCCATGCCCACCCACTCGTAGAGCAGGGGCGCGACGACCAGCGACAGCGCGAAGGTCAGGCCGATCGAGGCACCGACGAGCCCCATCGCCTTGGTGCGCTGCGAGTCGCGCGTCAGGTCGGCGATGCAGGCGGTGACCGCCGCCGAGATGGCGCCGGTGCCCTGCAGCGCGCGCCCGATGATCGTCCAGGTCAGGTCGGTGGCCTGGGCCGCGACGAGGCTGCCGAAGGCGAACAGCAGCAACCCGAAGATGATCACCGGCTTGCGTCCGAGACGGTCGGAGGCCATGCCGAAGGGCAGCTGCAGCAGCCCCTGCGTCAGGCTGTAGACGCCCAGCACCAGGCCCACCAGCAGCGGCTCGTTGCCCCCGGGCAAGGTGTGCGCGTGCACCGCGAAGACCGGCAGGATCAGGAACAGCCCGAGCATGCGGAACGCGTAGAGCGAGGCGAGCGACAGGCTCGCGCGCAGCTCGAGCGGCGTCATGCGGCGGTCGTCCGGCGCGGACACGGCGGCGGTGTCGGCTGACATGGGCGGGCGGAAGGGGGGCCGGCGGAAGAAGCGAGGGGCGGGGAAAACGGCGGAGACGACCGCAGGACAGGACGAGGTGCCCGAGTCGGCTATATTAGCAGGTTGCCCATTAACGGCCCGCTGCGCACCGCTGCGGGCAGCCCCGATGCCGAAAGACGACGAACGAGCGGAAGACAGCCTGGGCGAGGGCGCTGGGGGCACTGACCGAAGGCCAGAAGCTCAGACCGAAGCTCAGACCAAGGCCCAGGCCGAAGCACGGGCCGAAGCGCAGGCCGAAGCACGGGCCGAAGCGCAGGCCGCAGCGCAGGCCGAAGCCCGGGCAGAGGCTCTGGCCGAAGCGCGCCTGAGCGGGCGCCGGCCCGCCGCCGCCTCGCATTCGATCCGCATCCGCGGCGCACGCACGCACAACCTGAAGAACGTCAGCCTGGAACTGCCGCGCGATGCGCTGGTGGTCATCACCGGGCTGTCGGGCTCGGGCAAGTCCTCGCTCGCCTTCGACACGCTCTACGCCGAGGGGCAGCGCCGCTACGTCGAGTCGCTGTCGGCCTACGCGCGCCAGTTCCTGCAGCTCATGGAGAAGCCCGACGTCGACCTGATCGAGGGCCTGTCGCCGGCGATCGCGATCGAGCAGAAGGCGACCAGCCACAACCCGCGCTCGACGGTCGGCACCGTCACCGAGATCCACGACTACCTGCGGCTGCTGTTCGCGCGGGTCGGCACGCCCTACTGCCCGAACCATCCGCAGCAGCCGCTCGAGGCGCAGTCGGTCTCGCAGATGGTCGACGCCGCGCTCGAGCTGCCCGAGGACACCAAGCTGATGGTGCTCGCGCCGGTGGTGGCCAACCGCAAGGGCGAGCACGTCGACCTCTTCGAGGACCTGCGTGCGCAGGGCTTCGTGCGGGTGCGCGTCAAGACCGAGGGCAAGGCCGGCGAGAAGATCCACGAACTCGAGGATCCGCCGAAGCTCGCCAAGACCGGCAAGCATTCGATCGACGTCGTCATCGACCGGCTCAAGGTGGCGCCGGCGATGAAGCAGCGGCTCGCCGAATCCTTCGAGACGGCGCTGCGGATCGCCGACGGCCGCGCGATCGCGCTCGAGATGGACACGGCGCGCGAGCACCTGTACTCGAACCGCTTCGCGTGTCCGGTGTGCAGCCACGCGCTGCGCGAACTCGAGCCGCGCCTGTTCTCGTTCAACAACCCGATGGGCGCCTGCCCCGGCTGCGACGGCCTGGGCACGGTGCAGTTCTTCGACCCGGCGCGCGTCGTGCACTTCCCGAACCTGGGGCTGGGCGCGGGCGCGATCCGGGGCTGGGACCGGCGCAACCACTTCTACTTCCAGATGCTGCAGAGCCTGGCGGCGTTCTACGGCTTCGACGTGGACACGCCGTTCGAGCAGCTGCCGAAGGACGTGCGCGCGGTGATCCTGCACGGCTCGGGCACGCAGAAGATCCCGTTCGTCTACCTGACCGAGAGCGGCAAGGCGAGCACGCGTCAGCACCCCTTCGAGGGCGTGATCCCCAACCTCGAGCGGCGCTACAAGGAGACCGACTCCGCCCACGTGCGCGAGGAGCTCGCGAAGTACCTGAACGTCAAGGCCTGTCCGGCCTGCGACGGCACGCGCCTGAAGCCCGAGGCGCGCAGCGTGCGCGTCGGCTCGCGCGGCAACGATCAGCCGATCTGGACCGTCTCGAAGTGGACGCTCGGCCAGACCCGCGCATGGTTCGGGACGCTCGAGCTGCCGGGGGCGAAGGCCGCGATCGGCGAGCGGATCATCCGCGAGATCGCGAGCCGCCTGGAGTTCCTGGTCGACGTCGGCCTCGACTACCTGTCGCTCGACCGATCGGCCGAGACGCTGTCGGGTGGCGAGTCGCAGCGCATCCGGCTCGCCTCGCAGATCGGCTCGGGGCTGACCGGCGTGATGTACGTGCTCGACGAGCCCTCCATCGGCCTGCACCAGCGCGACAACGACCGGCTGATCGGCACGCTGCGCCACCTGCGCGACCTCGGCAACTCGGTGCTGGTCGTCGAGCACGACGAGGACGCGATCATGGCCGCCGATCACGTCGTCGACATGGGTCCGGGCGCGGGCGTGCACGGCGGCGAGGTGGTCTCGCAGGGCACGCCGGCCGAGATCGCCGCCGACCCGAAGTCGCTCACCGGCCGCTACCTGTCGGGCGCGCTCGCCATCGAGGTCCCCACCGCGCGGGTGCCGCCCGGCGAGAAGTCGCTGACGATCCGCGGCGCGCGCGGCAACAACCTGCGCGGCGTCGACGTGTCGATCCCGGTCGGGCTGCTGGTCTGCGTGACCGGCGTCTCCGGCTCGGGCAAGTCGACGCTGGTCAACGACACGCTGCACCATGCGGTCGCCCGTCACCTGTACGGCTCGCAGGCG
Organism: Burkholderiales bacterium; assembly: GCA_003818495.1. Taxonomy (GTDB): domain Bacteria; phylum Pseudomonadota; class Gammaproteobacteria; order Burkholderiales; family Burkholderiaceae_E; genus UBA4615. The sequence goes on along the minus strand of RPRK01000043.1, from coordinate 19,665 downwards.
CAGCCGGCGGCGCACGACGGCATCGACGGACTCGAGCACTTCGACAAGGCCATCGCCGTCGACCAGAGCCCGATCGGCCGCACGCCGCGCAGCAACCCGGCGACCTACACCGGCCTGTTCACGCCGATCCGCGACCTGTTCGCCGAGACGCCGACCGCGCGCGAGCGCGGCTACGGCGCCGGGCGCTTCTCCTTCAACGTGAAGGGCGGGCGCTGCGAGTCGTGCGAGGGCGACGGCATGATCAAGGTCGAGATGCACTTCCTGCCCGACGTCTACGTGCCCTGCGACGTCTGCCACGGCAAGCGGTACAACCGCGAGACGCTCGAGGTGGTCTACAAGGGCAAGAACATCGCCGAGGTCCTCGACATGACCGTCGACGCCGCGCACGCCTACTTCGCGTCGGTGCCGACGATCGCGCGCAAGCTGCAGACGCTGCTCGAGGTCGGCCTGGGCTACATCCGGCTCGGCCAGAGCGCCACCACGCTGTCGGGCGGCGAGGCGCAGCGCGTGAAGCTCTCGCAGGAGCTGTCCAAGCGCGACACCGGCCGCACGCTCTACATCCTCGACGAGCCGACGACCGGCCTGCACTTCCACGACATCGCGCTGCTGCTGCGGGTGATCCACGCGCTGCGCGACCACGGCAACACCGTGGTGGTCATCGAGCACAACCTCGACGTCATCAAGACCGCCGACTGGGTGATCGACATGGGCCCGGAGGGCGGCGACGGCGGCGGACGGGTGGTGGCGACCGGCACGCCCGAGGCGATCGCGGCGACCGAGGGCAGCTACACCGGACGGTACCTGGCGAAGGTGCTGCGGCGCGGACGACAGGAACCGACCTCATGATCCGCTTCGCGCATCGCCCGCCGCACGGTCTCCTCTCGGCGCGGTCCCTCATGGTCTGGCTTGCGGTCACGGCCGCTCTCGCCTCGGTCGCGCCCACCGCGCATCCGCACGACTTCAAGGCAGGGAGCGTGATCATCGATCACCCGTATGCGACGCCCACCCCCCCGGGAGCACGCACGGGGGCCGTCTACTTCCGCGCACTTCGCAACGGCGGCCGAGACGGCGATCGGCTCGTCGGCGCCCGGACGGATGTCGCGAGTTCGGTCGAGATCCATCGTGCCGTCGTGGACGGCAACGACGTGATGCGGATGCGTCAACTCGAGTCGCTCGAACTGCCGCCGGGCGCCTCGCCGAACGTGCGGCATGGCGGAGACGTGCACCTCATGCTGGTCGACCTCAAGACGGCGCTCAAGGATGGCGAGCGCTTCCGGTTGTCGCTGCGCTTCGAACGCGCGGGAGAACGCGAGGTGACGGTCTGGGTGCAACGCCCTCGCGACGCGGCTGCAGGCGGACACAAGCATTGAAGGAACGAGCGTCGCTTTCCGGCATGCGCCGCTGAGGTGCTGGGCAAGGCGCGGCGTGCCCGGTCGGCCTGAGGTCGTCCGGGCCCGCGTGTCCGTCAGTCGAACACGTACCCCACCGACACCCCCGCATACCAGCTCCGCCCCGGCGACGGCTCGAAGAAGCGCCGGTTGGCCTCGTTGACGATCACCGAGCCGACGTAGGTCCGGCCGGTCGCGTTCTCGATGTGCAGCACCTGCGAGAACCGCCAGCGCCCCACCCGCTGGCGCAGGCCGGCGCGCAGGTTCAGCACCGTCCAGGCGGCCGTCGCGTCGGTGTTCGCGTCGTCGACGGACAGCCGGCCGCCGTGCACGATCGCAGCGGCCGCGAACGGCCCGCTGACCGCAGACGGCTGCCAGGCGAGCTCGGCGAACGCGCGCCGGTCGGGCGCGCCCGGCAGCCGGTTGCCCGCGGCGACCGCCGACGCGCCGCGGCCGAAGCCGTCGACGAACGTGGCCTCGAGCGCGGTGAGCGCCAGCTCGGCCCGCCAGGCGGGGGCGAGCCGCTGCGCCCAGGCGAGCTCGACCCCGCGCCGATGCGTGCGGCCGCCGTTGCGGAAGGTCGAGCGCCCGCCGGCGTTGGTGGCGACCACGATCTCGTCGTCGGTGCGGATGTCGAAGAGCGCCACGTCCAGTCGCCCGCCCGCCGTGGGCCGCCACTTGGCGCCGATCTCGGCGTGTCGCGAGCGCGCGGCGTTCAGCTCGAAGTTCAGGCCGGTGGCACCGGGGCGGTAGGCGAGCTCGGCGAAGGTCGGCGTCTCGAAGCCGCGGCCGAGGTTCGCGTAGACGTTCAGCGTGTCGCCCGCATGCCAGGCCAGGCCCAGCACCGGATTGATCGCGTCGTAGTCCGCGCGGCCGCTGTCGTCGGGGTTGCCGGGTGCGACGAACCGATCGGCGGTATCGAAGCGCACGCGGCTCGAGCGCACCCCGAGGGTCGCCGTCCAGGCGGGATCGAGGTGCCAGGCGAGCTGCGCGTACCAGTCGCGATTGCGCACCCGATCGGTCTCGTCGCGCTTGAGCGCGCCCCGCACGCCCGCGTCGTTCACGTAGCCGCGGCGCTCCTCGCTCATCGCGTCGAGGTCGACGCCGGCGACGAACTCCAGCGCGGCGCCGGCGAGCCGCAGCCGCTGCGACCACTGCAACCCGAGGCCGGCGTAGCGCCGGTCGAGCTCGACGATGCCGCCCGAGGAGGTCGGGGCGAGCTGCGCCGACAGCGGCACCGACAGCGCGTTGTCGAGCCCGCGGCGGCCGCCGTACAGCCGTGCCGACAGACTCGCGTCGGCATCGATCCGGTGCGCCACCGTGAGTCCGGCCTGCTCCTGGGTGACCGACTTGCGCGCGTCCTGCGCGAGGGCGGCGGGCGAGGCCTGGCGGGGGTCGGCTTCGAGCTGCGCGCGCGTCAGTCCGCCCGGATCGAGCGCGCGCGGCAGCTGGAACGCGTTGGCGACGAGCCCGACACGGGTGCCGCCCGGCGCGTCCCACGACAGGCGCGCGTCCTGCTGACGCCGGGTCGCCGCGCTGTGGGCGCGCCAGCCGTCCGTCTCGAAGGTGGTGGCGTCGACGCGGCCGGCGAACGCACCCGAGCGCCCGGAACCCGACAGCCCGCCGCGCACGGTGCCCCAGCTGCCGCCGTACAGGTCGGCGCCGACGCTGGCGGGCGTCGCGCCCTCGCGGGTGAACACCTGCAGGACGCCGCCGGCGGCGTTGCCGTAGAGCTGGGCGAGCGGGCCGCGCAGCACCTCGACGCGCTCGATCGCGGGCAGCACCACGCTCGAGAGCTGGCCCTGTCCGTCGGGCATGGTCGCGGGGATCCCGTCGACCAGCACGCGCACGCCCCGGATGCCGAAGGTCGAGCGGGCACCGAAGCCGCGGATCGACACCTGCAGGTCCTGCGCGTGGTTCTGCCGGTCGAGGACGACCAGGCCCGGCACCCGCGACATCGACTCGGACAGTCCGATGCCCGGGCCCGAGGCGCGGACCTGGTCGCCGTCGACGGCCTGGATCGAGGCGGGCGCGTCGAAGGCGCGCTGCGCGGTCCGGGACGCGGAGACGACGACGTCGTCGAGCGGGGCGGGCGCGAGCGCCTCGGCGGCCACGGCCGCAGCCGGGATCCCGGCCAGTAGGGGCGCGAGCACCGCGCCGAGGATCGGCAGGAGGAGGTTCACCGGCACCGAGGATAGGCCCACCCGCGCGCCCCGCCATCGGAGTCAGTCGCCCGTCGGGGAGATCCGGAACTCGCGCAGGCCCGGCACGCCGCCGAGCGCGTCGACCAGCCGCCGCGCATCCTGCGCGCGGCGGCCGCGCAGGGTCATCCGGTACTCCAGGAAGTCGACCTCGCGATCGAACCGGTAGCTCAGGTTCGCGATGGTGAAGCCGCTGTCGGCGAGCAGCTCGCGCAACCGCGGCTCCGGCATCGCCTGGTCGCCGGCGAAGCGCACGACGAACTGCGCATGGAACTGCGACGGCATGCGGCTCTCGATCCAGCGGAACAGCGACAGCGTGGCCAGCGTCAGGACGCTGGCCAGCAGCGCCGGGAAGAGGAACCCGATGCCGACCAGCACCCCGATCGCGGCGGTCACCCAGATCGAGGCCGCGGTGGTCAGGCCCCGGACCGACAGGCCCTGCTGCATGATCGTGCCGGCGCCGAGGAAGCCGATGCCGGTCATGATCCCCTGCGCCATCCGGGTCGGGTCGAGCACCACCCGCCCCTCGAAGGCGACGGGGAACCAGCGGGTCTCGTAGACCGTCACCAGCATCAGCAGCGCGGTCGACATGCAGACGAGCGCGTGGGTGCGGAATCCGGCCGGACGGCCGTGGTAGCTGCGCTCCAGGCCGATCAGCCCGCCGATCGCGAGCGCGGCGACGAGCCGGAACGCGATCTCGGCGTAGGCGGCGTCGCGCATCCAGTCGGGCAGGTCCACAGGCCGACCTTACGCGCGGACCGCCGCCTCCGGCATCGGAGCGCGACGGGCCGGCGCGCGAGCCCGCCTGCCGAGCCGCCGAAGGTACGCCGGACGGGTGCGCGCCGCGCGGCCGCCGCGCGGGGGTCGGACCCGGACGGATCGCGCCGTCAGGTCCGGACCCGGCGTGGCGACTCAGCGACAGGCACGAGCCTTCGGGCGACCGCTTGCAGGCCGCCAGCCGCCGCCGGGCACGCAACGTGCGTTCCTCCCTTGCCCTCGGCGGCGCCGCGACCGATAAGCCTCCTACAAGCACAAAGAAACCGAAGAACACGACATGATCATCCACCCCGCCATGGTCGAGCTGCTGCCGACCGACGTCCTGATGCTCCGCGAGAGCGGCCTGCCCATCGCCCCCGCCGACAAGAACACGGCCTTCGCGAAGATCGGCCGCGCCGACCTCGCGTCGCGCCTGCGCACCGCACGCGCCCACACGGACGATCCCGCTCACCTCTCGGTGATCGTAAGCTTCCTGCGGCAGCTGCGCGCCTGACCGTCCCGGTGGTCCGCGGCGCCCCACGAGGAGCCGCGATGACCGCCCTGTCCTACGCTCCCGGCCTCGCGCCGGACGGCCCCTGGGCCACCTACCTCGACCAGATCGAACGGGTCCGCCCGTACCTCGGCCACCTCGAGCGGTGGGTCGAGACCCTCAAGCGCCCCAAGCGCTGCCTCGTCGTCGACATCCCGATCGAGATGGACGACGGCTCGGTCTCGCACTTCGAGGGCTTCCGCGTCCAGCACAACCTGTCCCGCGGCCCGGGCAAGGGCGGCGTGCGCTACCACCCCGACGTGACGCTCGAGGAGGTGATGGCGCTGGCCGCCTGGATGACCATCAAGAACGCGGCGGTGAACCTGCCCTACGGCGGCGCCAAGGGCGGCGTGCGCTGCGACCCGGCACGCCTGTCGATGAAGGAGCTCGAGCGGGTCACGCGCCGCTACACGAGCGAGATCGGCATCGTCATCGGACCGATGCAGGACATCCCCGCGCCCGACGTCAACACCAATGCGCAGGTGATGGCGTGGATGATGGACACCTACTCGATGAACGTCGGCGCGACCGCCACCGGGGTGGTCACCGGCAAGCCGATCGCGCTCGGCGGCTCGCTCGGTCGCGTGAAGGCGACCGGTCGCGGCGTGTTCGTGATCGGCCGCGAAGCGGCACGGCGACTGAAGCTGCCGCTCGAAGGCGCGCGCGTCGCGGTCCAGGGCTTCGGCAACGTCGGCGCATCGGCGGCCGAGCTCTACGCGGCGCACGGCGCCCGGGTCGTCGCCGTGCAGGACGCGAGCGGCACGGTGTTCGCCCCGCAGGGCCTCGACGTGCGCGCGCTGATCGCGCATGCCGAGGCGAACGGCGGCGTCGCGGGCTGTCCGGGCGCCGATGCGATCGACGCCGAGTCGTTCTGGCAGGTCGAGTCGGACGTGCTGATCCCCGCGGCGCTCGAGGGGGTGCTGACGGCGGAGCGCGCCCGCCACCTGCGCACGAAGATGGTCCTCGAGGGCGCCAACGGCCCGACGCTGCCCGAGGCCGACCTGATCCTGCGCGACCGCGGGATCACGGTGGTGCCCGACGTGATCGCGAACGCCGGCGGCGTGACGGTCTCGTACTTCGAGTGGGTGCAGGACTTCTCGAGCTTCTTCTGGACCGAGGAGGAGATCAACGCGCGGCTCGACAAGATCCTCATCGGCGCCTTCGCGCGGATCTGGGCCGACGCCGAGCGGCATGCGATCCCGCTTCGCACCGCGGCCTTCGTGGTGGCGTGCGAGCGGGTGCTGTCGGCGCGCGAGCTGCGCGGGCTGTACCCGTAGCGGGCGCTCAGCCGGGGCGGCGCGAGCGCACGACGCGCTTGCGCGCCTCCTCCACCCACAGGACCGTGCTGGCGAGCGCGGCCAGCACCGCCAGCACGCCGGCCGGCAGCGCCACCGTGTGGAACAGCGCCTGCAGCGGCGGCGCGTAGATCACGAGCGCCTGCAGCACGACCGAGGCCGCGAGCCCGCCGAGCAGCCAGCGGTTGCGCAGCAGGTCGCCATGGAGCGCCGAACGGGTCGCGGAGCGGCAGTTCAGCACGTTGAACCACTGCGTGAGCACGAGCAGCGTGAAGGTCTCGGTGCGCACGACCTCGATCGGCGCGCCCTGCGACAGCCGCCACGCGAACCAGCCGGCGCAGACACAGACCGCCGTCGGCACGAGCACCGCGAGTCGGGTCAGCATCGCACGGTCGAGCAGCCGGTCGTCGCGCGGCGACGGCGGGCGGCGCATCTCGTCGCCGTCGGGGGGCTCCATCACCAGGTTCACGGTGACCGTGCTCTCGGTGACGATGTTGATCCACAGGATCTGGACGGCCAGCAGCGGCAGCGGCCAGCCGGCGGCGAGCGCGATCAGCAGCAGGCAGACCTCGTCGACCGACGTCGCGAACAGGTACAGGATCACCTTCTTCAGGTTGCCGTAGACCACCCGGCCCTCCTCGACCGCGGCGACGATGGTCGCGAAGTCGTCGTCGGTGATCACGATGCGCGCCGCGCCCTTGGCGACCTCCGTCCCGGTGATGCCCATCGCCACGCCGACGTCGGCACGCGCGAGCGCGGGGGCGTCGTTGACGCCGTCGCCGGTCATCGCGACGACCTCGCCTCTCGCCTGCAGCGCCTCGACGATCCGCAGCTTCTGCACCGGCTGCACGCGCGCGAACACCGCGATGCGCCCGAGCACGCGCTGCAGCGCGGCGTCGTCCATCCGCTCGAGCTCGAGACCGTCGACCGCGAGCGTGCCCGCGTCGGCGATGCCGAGCTGCCGGGCGATCGCGAGCCCGGTGAGCTTGTGGTCGCCGGTGACCATCACCGGGCGGATGCCCGCGGCACGGCAGCGCGCGACGGCCGCCCGGGCCTCGTCGCGCGGCGGGTCGATCTGGCCGACCAGACCGAGCAGGCGCGCCCGCGCGCCGAGCACCTCGAAGCCGTCGGCCGGGTCGAAGCGTTCGGCGCTCACCTGCGCGAACGCGAGGACCCGCAGCGCACGGCCCGCCATCGCATCGACCGCGGCCCGCGCGTCGCGCACCGTCTGCCCGTCCTCGGACGACGCGACCAGCCGCAGCACCGCCTCGGGTGCGCCCTTGATGACCACCCTCCAGCCGGCCCCGTCGACGGGGTGACCGGTGGCCATCAGCTTCGTGTCGGCATCGAACGGCAGCTCGGCGCCGCGCGGCAGGCGCGCGCGCAGCGCGTCCGGGTCGACACCGGCCTTCGCGGCGAGCGACAGCAGCGCCGCCTCCGTGGGGTCGCCGGTGACCGACCAGACGCCGCCGCCTTTCCCGTCGCCGTCGACCGGCGGCTGCAGCGTGGCGTCGTTGCACAGCACGCCCGCCTGCAGCAGCGCGGACAGCGCGGCATCGTTCGGGTCGGCGGGCACGCCCGCCTCGACGAGGCGCCCGACCGGCGCCCAGCCGATCCCCTCGACCTCGACCTGCCGGGCCGCCCGGGTGCCCGCGGGCGGCAGCCACACGGCGACCGCCGTCATCTCGTTGCGCGTCAGCGTGCCGGTCTTGTCGCTGCAGATCACGGTGGTCGACCCGAGCGTCTCGACCGCCGAGAGCCGCCGCACGATCGCCCCGCGCGCGGCCATCCGCTGCATGCCGACCGCCAGCGCGATGGTCATGGCCACCGGCAGGCCTTCGGGGACCACCGACACCATCTGGCTGATCGCCACCATCAGCAGGTCGCCGAGCGGCACGCCGCGCATCATCCCGAGCGCCATCACCGCCGCGAACAGCGCGAGCGCGACACCGGCCAGCGCGCGTCCGAAGCGATCGAGCCGGACCTCGAGCGGCGTGGCGGGCTCCTCGGCCCGCTCGGTGAGCCCGGCGATCCGCCCGACCTCGGTCTGCACACCGGTGGCGACGACCACCGCACGGCCGCGACCCGCGGCCACCTGGGTACCGGACCAGACCATCGTCGACCGGTCGGCCAGGCCGGTCGATTCGGGCAGCGGCTCGATCGACTTGAAGACCGGCGCCGACTCCCCGGTCAGCGCGGCTTCGGCCGTCTGCAGGCCGGCGGTCTCCAGCAGCCGGGCATCCGCACCGACGGCGTCGCCGGCGGCCAGCAGCAGCAGGTCGCCCTGCACCAGCTCGCCGGCATCCAGGGTCTGCTCGACGCCGTCGCGCAGCACGCGCACGCGCAGTCCCGCCAGGCGTCGCAGCGCTGCCATCGAACGCTCGGCACGCCCCTCCTGCAGCGAACCGATGGCGGCATTGGCGAGCACGACCACCGCGATCACGAGCGCATCGCCGTAGTGCCCGAGCAGGCCGGCGAGCACCGCCGCGACGCCGAGCAGATAGACCAGCGGGCTGCGGAACTGGAGCAGGAAGCCTCGCCACGCCGAGCGCGGCGCCGCCTCGGGCAGCGCGTTCGGACCGTGGACGACGAGGAGGCGGGCCGCTTCGGTCGCGGCGAGCCCCGTCTCGGCGTCGCCGCCGAGTGCCTTCAGCGCGTCGTCGGCAGTGACTGCATGCCAGGGACGGTTTCGATCGACGGCGGGCTCGGGCATGTCCGCACGAGCATAGCCCCGCCTGGGGCCCGCGCCGCGCCGCGGCGTTGACGCCGGTCAACGTCCCACGCGAAGTCGGGCGGGCGACGGGGCAGCGACCGGGGCCGCGCCCGGACGGGTGCCCCGGTCAGTCCCAGCGGTACGACGGCAGCAGCGCGTCCCCGACCCGCAGCGCGCCGTCGAGGCCGTCGACCAGGATCGCGTTCTGCCCGAAGGTCACCGCACCACCGAGCTTCGGGTCCGAGCGGAAGGTGGCGAGCACCTGCAGCAGCCCCGGCTCGTGGCGTCCGGTGCGCGGATCGACCTCGGGTACCGTGCAGCGGGTGCACGGCTTGACGATGCGCAGCGTCGGCGTCGGCCCGTCGCCCTCGCCCCGGCGCTCGCGTGCGAGCGTGTCGAGCAGGTCCTCGCCGAAGGCATCCAGCCCGTCGACGATCACGTTGGGCCTGAACCGCTGCATCGTCGCGGGCGGCATGCCGGCCTGCTCGAGGCGGGCATTGAGCGCGGCGAGCGAGGCGCTCGAGACCACCAGCAGCGGAAAGCCGTCCGAGAAGCGGGTCAGCGCGCCGGGACGGCCGACGTCGGTGCCCACCCAGTTGCGGCTCGCGGCGCGCGGCGCGGTCGCGTCGAAGCGCAGCAGGCGCACCGGACGCCCGAGCAGCTCGCTGAACCAGGCGCGCGCCTCGGGGCCCTCGTCGAAGCCCGCGCACCGGTCGTCCCAGCAGAAGGTCGAGCGCCGCTCGCCGCCGGTGCCCGCGACCTGCAGCGCCGGCATGCCCGGGGCGAGCACCCGCAGCCCGCCGTCGACCCGCGCCGGCCGCACCAGCGCCAGCGACGGCACGTCGCGCTGCGTGACGAACTCGTCGCGGTCGTCGACGAGCATCCAGCGGCGGTCGTCGAGCGGGCCGAGCGCATCGAAGCGCATCGACTCGACGGCGATGCCGGCGCAGGACTTGATCGGGTAGACGTACAGGGCGGCGATGCGGGGGCGGGGGGCGGCGCTCATCGTGCGATCGTAGCAGCCGGTACGGTGCGGTGCGCGGGCCGGGCCTCGGCGCCGTCAGCCGGGCGCGCCCAGCCGCTCGATCGCCGCCGCCAGCCCCAGCACCCGTGCGTCCTCGAAGCGCGGACCGACCACCTGCAGTCCGACCGGCAGCCCGCGCACGGTGCCGGCCGGTACCGAGCACGCCGGCACGCCGGCCGCGTTGAAGAGCGGCGTGAACGCCGCATGGCCGCGCGGACCGGCCGGACGCCCGCCGATCATCGGCGGCCCGAGCTGCCCGAGCGGCCACGCGGTCACCGGCGTGGTCGGGCACAGCAGCAGGTCGACGTCGTCGAAGAATCGCCCGACGCAGGCGACGATGCGCTCGCGCAGGCGCAGCACCGCGGCGAGCGACTGCGGCGTCTGCGTGGCGCCGGCCTCGATCTGCGCGACCAGGTCGGGGTCGATCCGGTCGCGGGCGTCGGCGAGCCGATGCCCGTAGAGCGCATGCAGGCCGGCCTGCTGCAGCGCCAGCAGCGGATACTCGCGCACCCCCTCGGGCCAGGCCGGGTCGCGATCGACCACCTGCCAGCCGTCGGCGCGCAGCATGTCGACGCGGGCCTGCAGCGCCGCCAGCACGTCGTCGTCGACCGCGAGGTCGATGCCCAGCCGCGGGCTCCAGGCCAGGCGCAGCGTGCGTCCCGGCTCGACGGGCGCGGCCGCGGTGCCCAGATCGACGCGCACCGGCACGCCCGCCGGGTCGGCCGCATCGAAGGCGACCAGCGTGTCGAAGGCCCAGGCGCAGTCGGCGACGTCGCGCGCCATCACGCCGATCACCGACTGCCCGTAGTTCGGCTCGGCGAACCCCCACGGATGCGGGATCAGCCCGCTGCTGGGCTTCAGGCCGACCAGGCCGCAGTGCGCGGCCGGCCGGCGCGTGGAGCCGCCCGCGTCGGTGCCCAGGGCGAGCAGGCCGAGACCGGCGCCGAGCGCGGCCACCGCACCGCCCGACGAACCGCCCGGGGTGAGCGCGGGGTTCATCGGATGCCGCGTCCAGCCGTGCAGCGGGTTGGTGGTCACGCCCTTGCAGGCGAACTCCGAACAGTTGGTGATGCCGAGCAGCACCGCGCCCAGCGCGCGCCAGCGGGCCACCGCCCAGGCGTCGCGCGGCGCGACGAAGTCCTCGAAGAGGCGCGAGCCCTGCGAGACGCGGCGCCCGCCCACCCAGAGGTTGTCCTTGGCGGTGAAGGGCACGCCGGCCATCGGCAGCACCTCGCCCGCGTCGAGTCGGCGGTCGACCTCGGCGGCCTCCGCCAGCGTCGCCGCCGGGTCGAAGCCGATGAGGGCGTTGAGGTCCGGATTGATCCGCTCGACCCGCGCGATCGCCTCGCGCGCGACGTCGACCGCGCGCAGCTCGCGGGCGGCGACCCGCGCGGCGAGCCCGCGGGCGGTCTGCGCGCCGGGGGCGCTCATGCCCGCTCCGGCGGCACTTCGGCCGCGAAATGCCGCGCGATCTGCTCGCGCGTCGCGCACCAGGCCCGGTTGCGGCCCCGCACGTGGTCGACCAGCCGGGCCAGCGCGCCGATCCGGCCGGGGCGCCCGAGGATGCGGGTGTGCAGGCCGATCGACATCATCCGGGGCGAGTGCCGCGATTCGCGCAGCAGCCACTCGAAGGCCTCGATCGTGTAGTCGGCGAAGTCGTCGGCACGGACGAAGGCGAAGCTGTCGAAGAACTTCATGTCGTTGGTGTCGAACGCATAGGGCAGCACCAGGTGCGGGCGGTCCCCGACCTGAAGCCAGTACGGCAGGTCGTCGTTGTAGGCATCGCTGTCGTAGAGGAAGCCACCGTGCTCGACCAGCAGCCGGCGGGTGTTCACCGAAGCCGACGACTTGGTGTGCCAGCCGACCGGCGCGCGTCCGGTCAGCCGTGCGACGGTCGCCGCGGTCCGCGCGATCGCCGCGCGCTCCGCGTCCTCGGCCATGCCGGCGTGGGTCTCCCAGCGCCAGCCATGGCAGCAGACCTCGAAGCCGCGCTCGACCGCGTCGCGCGCGACCCAGGGCGTGGCCTCGAGGGCGCGGCCGCAGGCGTTGAGCGTGAGCGGGATGCCGGCGTCGGCGACGACGCCGGTGATGCGGCCGTAGCCCACCCGCGCGCCGTACTCGAAGTGGCTCTGCATGCAGAGGTCCGGCGCGCCGACGATCTCGTTGTTGACCTCGTGCCGGCCTTCGTTGCGCGCGTCGCCCGCGGTGACCGCGAGCTCGGCGCCCTCCTCCACGTTCAGCACGAAGGACACCGCGAGGCCGGCACCGCCCGGCCAGGCGAAGGCCGGGTAGCGCCCGCCGTAGCCGAGGAAGTCGCGGCCGCGCTTCATGCGCCCGCCCGCGCCCGCTGCCAGAGGGCCTGCGAGGCGCGCTGCGCGTCGGCGAGGATCGTCTCGAGGTCGGCCTTCACCGGGCGGCCCGACTCGACCACCTGCTCGCCATCGACCCACACGTGCTCGACGTCGCGGCCCTGCGCGACGTGCACGAGGTTGCCGACCGGGTCGATGCAGGGCACCAGGTGCGGCCGGCGGAAGTCGAAGGCCACCAGGTCGGCCTTCTTCCCGACCTCGATCGCACCGACCTCGTCGGCCAGCCCCATCGCCCGCGCGCCGTCGCGGGTGGCCATCCGCAGCACGTCCTCGGGCTGCCAGAACGCGTCGACCCGGTCCTCCTGGATGCGGCCGATCGCCAGCGCCCAGCGCATCACCTCGACCAGGTCGGCGTGCATGTTGTCCGTTCCGAGCGTCAGCCGGGCGCCGGCGCGGCGCAGCTTCGAGGTCGGTGCCGCGGTGCCGCCGGTGGCGTTGCCCTTGGGGATGTGGGCGACGTTGATGCCGGCGCGCCCGCAGCGCGCGATGTCGGCATCGTCCATCCAGATGCAGTGCGCCGCCAGCAGCCGGTCGTTCAGCAGCCCCACCTCCTCGAGCAGCTGCGGCGGCGTCATGCCCGAGCGGCGCACCACCTGCTCCACCTCCTTGCGGCTCTGCACCAGGTGCGTGTTCACCCGCAGTCCGCGCCGCGTCGACTCGGTGGCGATCAGCCGCAGCAGGTCGTCGGAGCAGGTGTCCGGCGCGTGCGCGGCGAGCTGCACGCCGGCCCGCCCGCCATAGGCGCCGTGCCAGCGGTCGGCCAGTGCCAGCGCCTCGCCGAGCGTGCGCTCGCCGATCTCGCGGTGGTACTCCCAGCGGCCGTCGCCGATCAGCGAGAAGTCGGCGTCGTGGATCCGTCCGCAGCTGTAGACGCGCATGCCGAGATCGGCCATCGCCGGCAGCGTGAGGTCGGCGTGCACGTAGGTGTCGTTGATCAGTGTCGAGCCGAACAGCAGGGCCTCGACCGCGCCCAGGCGGGCCAGCGCGATCGCCTCCTCCGGCGTGACGTCGTGACCGTGCGGGATGCCGGGCGTGTAGGCGGGCGCGAAGCCGAGGTCCTCGGCGACGCCGCGCACCATCGTCAGGATGGCGTGCGTGTGGACGTTGACGAGGCCGGGCGTGAGCACCCGGCCCGGCAGCGCCACGCGCTTCGCGGCACGCGCCCCGGCCGGCAGCGCCGCCGCCGCGCCGACCCAGGCGATGCGGCCGTCGAGGATGCCGACGGCGCCGTCCTCGACGACGGTGGCGGCGTCGTCGACGGTGACGACGGTCGCGCCGGTGAGCAGCAGGTCGAAGACGGTCGGAGGCGTGTCGGTCATGCTCGGGCTCATGCGTGCAGGTGGGCGAGGAACCGCCGGGTGCGGTCGGTCTCGGGGGCGTCGAAGATCCGTTCGGGCGTGCCGGTCTCGACGACCGCGCCCTCGTCCATGAAGACGACGCGGTCGGCGGCGGCCCGCGCGAAGCGCATCTCGTGCGTGACCGCGACCATCGTCATCTTCGCATCCGCGAGCTCGCGCATCACGTCGACCACCTCGGTGACGAGTTCCGGATCGAGCGCCGAGGTCGGCTCGTCGAAGAGGATCAGCTCCGGGCGCATCGCCAGCGCGCGGGCGATCGCCACCCGCTGCTGCTGGCCGCCGGAGAGCTGGCTGGGCCGCTTGTCGACGTGCGAGGCCAGGTGGACGCGGTCGAGTTCGACCCGGGCCCGCTCGCGGGCCTCGTCGGCGGTGGCCCCCAGCACCCGGCGCGGTCCGATCGCCACGTTGTCGAGCGCCGACAGGTGGGCGAAGAGGTTGAAGCGCTGGAACACGAAGCCGATCCGGCTGCGCTGGCGGGACACCGCGGCTTCCGACAGCGCGCGGCCCGAGGCGTCGCGGCCGATCGCCTCGCCGCGCAGCACGACCGAGCCCGCATCCGGCGTCTCCAGCCAGTTCAGGCAGCGCAGCAGCGTCGTCTTGCCCGAGCCCGAGGGCCCGATGACGACGATGGTCTCGCCCTCGTCGACCGACAGCGAGGCACCGCTCAGCACGGTGCGCCCGCCATAGGCCTTGGTGATGCCTTCCGCACGCAGCAGCGTCATGCCGTCCTCCTCACCTTGCCCGCCTCACCATGCCCGCCTCACCATGCCGGTAGCCGGCGTTCGAGCCATCGCGACAGCCACGCGAGCACGCTGATCGTCGCGTAGTAGTAGGCGGCGATCATCAGGAAGATCTCGAAGGGCGCGAAGTGCACGGCGATGATCGCCTGCCCGGCCCGGGTGAGCTCGTAGACCGAGATCACCGACAGCAGGGCGGACCCCTTGACCAGCGTGATCAGCTCGTTGGTGGTGGGCGGCACCACCGCGCGCAGCGACTGCGGCAGCAGCACGTGGATCAGGATCTGGCCGTGGCGCATCCCGATCGAGCGCGCCGCCTCGGCCTGGCCCCGCTCGATCGATCCGACGCCGGCCCGCACGATCTCGGCGATGAAGCCCGCCGCGTTCAGGCCGAGCGCGATCACGCCGGCCCAGAACTCGGGCAGGTTGATGCCGACCACCGGCAGTGCGAAGTACACCAGGAAGATCTGGATCAGCAGCGGCGTGCCGCGGATGAAGTCGACGTACGCCATCACCGCCCAGCGCGCGGGCGCCAGGCGGGAGAGCGACATCAGTCCGAGCACGCCGCCCAGCGCCACGCCGAGCAGCATCGCGAGCGAGCAGATCTTCACGGTGGTGAGCCACCCCGTCGCCAGCAGCGGCAGGGACTTCTCCACCAGGCCCCAGTCGAAGACCATGTCAGGAGAAGCTCGGCACCGCGTCGGCCAGCGTCATCCGGAAGCCGAACCACTTCTCCTGCAGCGCGTAGAGCGCGCCGCTCGCCTTGAGCTTCTTCAGCTCCTCGTTGAGGAAGGCGACGATCTCCGGATCCTCCTTGCGCGCCGCGATGCCCGCCCAGTTGTCGGCGCCCATGCCCTTGACGATCGCGTACTTGCCCGGTGCGTCCTTGAGCACCATGGCCAGCGTCGGCACGGTGTTGAGCACGCCGTCGACGCGGTTCTGCGCGAGCGCGACGTAGGCCGAGGGGTGGTCGTCGAAGGTGCGCAGCTCCTTGAAGCCCGCCCCGCCGGCGGCCTTCAGCGTCGCGGCCATCTTCTCCTGCAGCACCTGGCCCGGAGAGCCGAGCTTGACCGCGAGCACGCGGCCATTCAGGTCGGCGGGCGCCTTGATCTTGTCGGCGTCGGCCGCACGCACCAGCAGGGCCTGCGAGGCCTCGGCATAGGGGATGGTGAAGGCGACGCGCTCGAGGCGCTCCTTCGTGTAGCTCATCGACGACATGATCACGTCGAACTTCTTGGCGTACAGCGACGGGATCACGCCCGCCCAGGCGGTGTCGATGAAGTTGGCCTTCACGCCCAGCGACTTGCAGAACAGCTCGGCGAGCTCGACGTCGTAGCCGACGATCTTGCCGTCCTGGCGGTAGGTGAACGGCACGTAGGCGGCTTCGCAGCCGATGCGCAGCTCGCCCGAGGCCTTGATCTGGGCGAGCGTCACCGCCTGCGCGGCGGCGGACCGGGGAAGACCGCCGAGGGCGGCGGCGGCGGCCACCGCGGGGGCGGCGGCGAGGAGCGAGCGGCGGACGGGACTGACCATGGTGCTTCTCCGTTGGAGGACGAGGGGGGAGGCGGTTCGGTACGGATTCAGGATCAGGGGCGGTTCACGGCTGCGGCCCCGAGTGCGCGTCGGGCAGCCGGGCCGCGTAGGTGTCGGCGGGGATCGCCAGCGCGAGCGAGCGGCGCCACAGCCGTTCGGCCGCTTCGAGGACCGGTGCCACCGAGGCTTCGGCCGCCTCGTACTGACCGGCCAGCGAGCGGTACTCGGATTCGATCTCGGCGAGGATCGCGGCCTCGTCGATGCCGCGCATCCGGCCGCCCGCGATCGCGACCCGGCCGTCGACCATCGAGAAGTCGAGGCCGGCGCCGCGCTCGGCATAGACGAGCTGGCGCACCGGATCGGTGAGCGGCGCGAAGGTGACGGTGTCGAGCCGGTAGCCGACCAGATCGGCGATCGCGCCGACCCGGATCGCGCCGAGCGCATCGCCGAAGCCGAGCGCGCGCGAGCCGCCGATCGTGCCGGCGCGCAGCGCCTCGCGGGCCGACAGCCAGCGGTCCTGACGGTCGCCGCGCAGCTTGGAGACGGCCGCCGCGCTGCCCAGCACGTTGAGCATGTTGACCGTGACCGTCGAGCACGAGCCGTCCGAACCGAGGCTCACGTTGACGCCGGCCTCGAGCAGCTCGCGCACCGGCTGCACGCCCGAGCCGAGCAGCAGGTTGCTCCACGGGTTGTGCTGCGCGGTGGCGCCGCTGCGCGCGAGCGCGTCGATCTCGCGCGGATTGAGCCACACCGCGTGGATCAGGCTGGTGGCGGGCTTGAGGAAGCCGATCCGGTCCAGGTGCTCGACGATCGGCACGCCGTAGAAGAGCTGGCCGGTCACCACCTGCAGCCGGGTCTCCTGCACGTGCGTGATCAGCGGCAGGCAGAGCTCGTCGGCCACCGCGCGGACCTGCATCAGGAACGCGTCGGTGCAGCGCTGGGGCGCGGAGGCGGACACCAGCACGCCCACCCGCGAGGCGTGCGGATGCCGCGTGCGCGCCAGGTCGCGGACCAGTCCGAGGTAGTCCTGCTGCGTCGGGCGGGGCGCGGCGCGCAGTTCCGCGGCCAGCCCGGGCGGGAAGGCCTCGTCGGCGAACGGGAAGTTGTCGATGATGGGCTTGTCCATCATCGCGAAGCCGACCAGCGCGCGGATGCCCGAGTCCTCGTACGCCTGCATCGTCGCGTCGATCCGCTCGCGGTCGACCGCGGCGCCGACCGCGAGGTCGTCGACCAGCGTCGTGCAGCCGGTCCGCAGGCTCTCGATGGCACCGATCAGCGTGCGCAGGTAGACCTGCCGCGGCGTCAGCGGCACCGGCACGCGGGTGCGCACCAGGTGCTGCCAGAGTTCCAGGGGCAGGTTCTCGGTCCGACCGCGCTGGAAGTGCTCGTGCGAGTGCTGGTGCCCGTTGACCAGACCCGGCACCAGCATCCGTCCGCCGAGCTCCACGATCTCGTCGGCCCCGGCGACCGTGCCCGCGGGCTCGATCGCGGTGATCCGCCCGCCCGCGACCAGCACGTCGAGCGGTCGCGCGTCGTAGGCCTGGGCCTCGCCCAGCAGCGCCGTCGCCCCGCGCAGCAGCGTCGTCCTGGCATTCGTCATCGGTTGTCTCCACACTGGCGGGACTGACGCACAGCCGGACATCCGACATGAGCTCTCCCGCCGACCTCGATCTTCAATGGATGCGCGCCGCGATGGACCAGTCGCACGAGGCGCACGCGCGCGGCGACTGGCCGACCGGCGCGGTGCTGGTCCGGGACGGTCGCCTGCTGGGCGCCGGCCAGAACCGGCAGGTGAGCCGCGGCATCGTCACCGAGCACGCCGAGACCGACGCGATCCGGACCGCGCAGGCCGAACACGGCCCGCTCTCGACCCGCGGCGCGACGCTGTACTGCACGATGGAGCCGTGCCCGATGTGCGCGGGCGCGCTCAAGCTGGCCGGCATCTCGCGGGTGGTGCTGGCGCTGCGCCACGCGACGCTGCGCCGCACCGACCTCGGCGACTACTCGCTCGAGGCCTTCTGCGCGATGACCGGCTGGACGCCGACCATCGAACCCGGCCCGCTCGAAGGCGAGTACCTCGCCCTGCGCCGCCTCTGGGGGGGCGACTCGGTCGCACCGCCCGCGCCCTGAGCGACCGGAGCGGCCCGCCCCCCGCGATCGTGCCCCGGCGCTCATCGCAGGTGCCTCGAGATCCCGGCCAGCCGCTCCATCACGATCATCATCAGCAGCGTCGCCGCGATCAGCACGCCCGAGACGGCGGCCGCGCGCACGTCGAGGTTCGACTCGATGATGTGCCACATGCGGATCGGCAGCACCTCGCTGCGCGCATCCGACAGGAACAGCGACACCGCGACGTTGTCGAACGAGTACATGAAGCCGATGAACGCGCCGGCGGCGACGCCGCGCGAGATCAGCGGGAGGGTGACCGTGCGGAACGCGTGCACCGGCGAGGCACCCAGGCTGCGCGCGCTCTCGAGCAGGCTCGCGTCGAGCTGCAGCAGGCTCGCCGCGGTGGTGCGGAACACGTAGGGCGCGGTGATCGCGACGTGTCCGATCACCAGGGTGGCGAACGACAGCCCGGTGCCGGCGAGGTTGAAGAGCATCAGCAGCGCCAGCCCGAGCGCGAGCGTGGGCAGCATCAGCGGCGAGAGGAACAGCGACTCGACCCACCGGGCCCAGGCCTCGCGGCGGCGAGCGATCGCGAGGGCCGCCGCGACCGCGAGCACGATCGACACCGAGGTCGCGATCGCCGCGACCTGCAGCGACAGCACGAAGGCGCCGAGGATCTCGGGCGAGTCGTTCCACAGCGCGAGGTACCAGCGCCACGACCATCCCGGCGGCGGGAACTTCAGCGAGAAGCCGCTGGTGAACGAGGTGACCACCACGATCACGGTCGGTGCCATCAGCAGCACGATCGAGACCGTGCAGAGCACGCCGAAGACGAGCGCGAACGAGTGACGCTCGAGCCGCGAACGCAGGGACTCCTCGGCGACGCGACCCGCGCCGGCCGGATCGGTGCCGGCGCCCGCGCCGCCCTGCCCCGCCCGCGCCGCCGCGTCAGCCATGGACGAACCCCCGGCTGCGTCGCGCGAGCAGGTTGACCGCGGTCACCACCGCCAGCACCGACACCAGCAGGATCACCGCGATGGTCGCCGCGAACGGATAGTCGTTGGCCTGGATCGCCTGCTGGTACAGGTAGAACGGCATGAACATCTGGCGCCCGCCGCCGACGAGCGTCTGGGTGACGAACGCGCTGACCGACGAGGCGAACACCAGCAGGCAGCCGGCGAGCAGGCCCGGCATCGACAGCGGCAGCGTCACCTGCACGAAGGTGCGCCAGCGCCCGGCGCCGAGGGCGAGCGAGGCCTGCCGCAGCGCCGGGTCGATGTTCGAGAGCGCGGTGATCAGCGGCAGCACCATCAGCGGCAGCTCGATCTGCGCGAGCGCGACGGTGACCGCCCCCGGCGTGTAGAGCAGCCTGAGCGGCGCATCGATCCAGCCCCAGCCGGTCAGCACCGTGTTGACGATGCCCTGGCGACCGAGGATCACCACCCAGGCGAAGGTGCGCACCACCGCGCTGGTCAGCAGCGGCAGCACGATCAGCAGCATCAGCAGCGCCTGCCAGCGCGGCGCGGCCAGCGTGTAGAACCAGGCGAGCGGATAGCCGATCGCGAGCGTGAGCAGCGTGACCTTCAGGCCCAGCCACAGCGTGTTGCCGAGCACGGCGAGGTTGAACGCGTC
>RPRK01000042.1 GCA_003818495.1 Burkholderiales bacterium | reverse complement strand
GGCGCTGTCGGCCCTCGGGGCGATGTTCGGCGCGGTGCTGCCGCGCACGCCGCCGTTCCGTCTGGACGGGCGCGTCACGCACGGCGACGGACGCTGGGCGCTGACGATCGAACGGGCCCGGATCGGCGGCAGCGACCTCAGGGGGGACGTGACCTTCGTGCCGGCCGGCGATGACACCCCCGCCCGGCTCGACGGTTCGCTGGAGTCGTCCCGGATGCGGATCGCCGACCTCGGTCGCAGCGTCGGCTTCGGCGAACCGGGGCGGCGACGCGGGCGAGTCCTGCCGGACGTGCGGCTCGATCTGCCGAGCCTGCGCGACATGGAGGCGACGCTGGCCATCGCCATCGCCCGCCTGGAACTCGGCGGCGGTACCGCACCGGTCACCGGTCTGGCCGCCTCGCTCGAGCTCGACGGCGGCGTGCTCGCGATCGGCGAGCTGGGCGCGACCGTGGCCGGCGGGCGTCTCGCGGGCTCGGTACGCGTCGATGCGACCGCGACGCCCGGACGCGTGAAGGCCGCGTTGAGTCTGCGGCAGGTGGCGCTCGAACGCTGGCTGCCACCGGTGCGCGGCGAGCCTCCGGTCGCGGCCCGGATGAACGCCGAGCTCGCGATCGAGGGCCGTGGCGACTCGGTCGCCCAGGTCCTGGGTCGCGCCGAGGGTCGCGCCCGCATCGCGCTCGGCGCGGGGCGGGCCAGCCGGCTCGTCCTGGAGCTCGCGGGGCTCGACATCGCCGAGAGCCTCGCGGTCCTGGTCGGGGGCGACCGGGCGATCCGCCTCGACTGCGGACTGGCCGAGCTGGCCATCGAGCGGGGGGTCGCGCGGCCGAAGGTGCTGTTCGTGGACACCCGCGACACGCTGCTCACCGGACAGGGCGAGGTCGACCTCGGCGACGAACGCATCGCGATGCGGCTGCGAGCCGCACCCCGGGACGCCTCGCCGCTGACCCTGCGGGCACCGATCGACGTGGCCGGCACCTTCGCGGACCCGAGCCTGTCGATCGACCGGTCACGGGTGGCGGGCACCGTCATCGCGTCGGTCGTGCTGGGGACGCTGCTCACCCCGATCGCCGCCCTGCTGCCGCTGCTCGACTTCGGCGAGGGCGATCCGCCGTCGCCGTGCCGCGCACGCTACGGCGCCGGGCGGCCTTCCGGGTCGGAGGCGCCCTCCGGGCGGTCCGGCGCACCCTCCCCTCCTCCCCCCGCCGCGGCGAGCCAGAGGTCCTCCCAGTGAATCCCATCCAGCCCCCCGGCGGCGGCGCCGTCCGCATCGAACGCGACAGCCTCGGCGAGGTGGCCGTTCCGGCCGACCGGCCCTGGGGCGCGCAGACGCAGCGCGCACTCGTCCACTTCGCGATCTCCACCGAGCGCTGGCCGCCCGAATTCATCGCCGCGCTCGCGCGGGTCAAGCGGGCCGCCGCGCGCGCGCACCGGGCCGGTGGCACGATGCCCGCCGCGCTCGCCACGGCAATCGAATCGGCCGCCGACGACGTGATCCGGGGCGGCCATCCGGACGCGTTCCCGCTGTCGATCTGGCAGACGGGCTCGGGCACCCAGACGAACATGAACATGAACGAGGTCCTGGCCAGCCTGGCGACGGCGCGCCTGGGCGAGACGGCGCGCGTCCATCCGAACGACGACGTGAACCGCGCGCAGTCCTCGAACGACGTGATCCCGACCGCGATCCACGTCGCGCTGGCGATCGCGCTCGCCCGCGCGGTCGAACCGGCGCTGCACGCGCTGGCGGCCGCGCTGCGCGAACGCGAGCAGGCGTTCCGGGGGATCGTGAAGATCGGCCGCACGCACCTGCAGGACGCGGTGCCGATGACGCTCGGCCAGGCGTTCGGCGGATGGGCGAGCCAGATCGAGCGTGCGCGCCGTGCCCTCGTGCCCGCGCTCGCGGACCTGATGCCGGTGCCGATCGGCGGCACCGCGATCGGCACCGGACTCAACGCGCCGCCCGGCTTCGGCACGGCGGTCGCGCGCGAACTTGCCGAGGACTGCGGCCTGCCCTTCGAGCCGGCGTCGGATCGCTTCGCGCTCATCGGCGCGCACGACCCGGTGGTCGCCGCCCACGGCGCGCTCACCGCAGCCGCGGTCGCGCTGCTGCGGATCGCCAACGACGTGCGCCTGCTCGCGAGCGGTCCCGACGCCGGCCTTGGCGAGCTGCGCCTGCCGGCCAACGAGCCGGGCAGCTCGATCATGCCCGGCAAGGTGAATCCGACGCAGGCCGAAGCGCTGGCGATGGCCTGCGTGCAGGTGATCGGCAACAACACGTCGGTGGCGATGGCGGGCGCCGGCGGCATGCTCGAACTCAACGTCTACAAGCCGCTGCTCGCGCATGCTGCGCTGCAGAGCGCGCGGCTGGTGGCCGATGCGTCGCACTCGTTCACCGTGCACTGCGTGGCCGGGATCGAGGCGGATGCGCCGCGGATCGCCGCGCACCTGTCGCGCAGCCGGATGCTCGCGACCGCGCTCGCTCCGCACATCGGCTACGACGCGACGGCGCGCATCGTGCATCGCGCGATCGACGCCGGCACGACGCTGCGCGAGGCGGCGCTCGCCGAGGGTGTCGGCGGGGACGACTTCGACCGATGGGTCGACCCGGCGGCGATGGCGGGGCTGCCGCCGCGCTGATCGCGCACCCGCCCCGCGCGGGAGCGCAGGAGCGCGGGAGCGCAGGAGCGCGGGAGCGCGGGATGGCGGGATGGCGGGATGGCGGGATGGCGGGGCACGGAACCTGCCTTGTCCGAGGCATCCGCGCCCGCCGGGCGCGATTCGAGGAGACGATGATGACGCGCATCCGGAAGGCGGCCCTGGCGGCCGCGATGGGCCTGCTCGGGGCGACCGCGGGCTGCAGCACGTGGGACGGACTCAGCTCCCGGGACAAGGCCACCGTGGGCGGCGCGGCGGCCGGCGGCGTGGTCGGCAACGTGATCGGCGGAGGCGCGCTCGGCACCGTCGGTGGCGCCGCCGTCGGCGGCGTGATCGGCAACCAGGTCGGCAAGGAACGCGAGCGCCGCTGACCGACCGCCGCGGTTCAGTCCCGGGTCGTGCCGTCCGGGCCCGTGGAGGTCGGGCCCGGATCGTGCGATGCGGTCCGCGTGTTCTCGGCATCCCGCCCGCCCGGAACGAGCACGTCGTCCAGCATCGTCGGATCACTCGGCTGACGGCAGCCGTCGGGGCCGGCTCGCACGCCGTGGCAGTCGGTGTCCACGGTGGGGCCCTCGGCATCCCGGTGCGCGCGCTCCATCTGCTCGCGCTGCACGGGCGCGAGCGACTCGAGGGGCGCTGCGTCCCGCGACGATTCGTCGCGGTCGTTCGGCTGGCTCGGATCGTCGCCGCGGCGGTCGGCGCCGCCGGCCCGCTCGACGAGGGTCCGGGTCGCGCGTCGGTTCATGGGAGGCTCCTGGCGGGCATGGTCATCCCGGAGCCGCACGCATCCGCCGTGCCCGGCGGGCGTCAGTCGAGCCACTCGCCCGCGAGGAAGCGCCGTGCCAGCGTCGTGCGAGGCGCCGCGAAGAAGTCCGCCGCCTCGCCCGTCTCGATCACGCGCCCCCGGTGCATCAGGACGATGCGCTGCGCCACGCGGCGCGCCTGGGCGAGGTCGTGCGTCGTCATCACCAGCCCGATGCCGCGCCCCGACAGGGCCATCAGATGACGCTCGATCGCGGCACCCGAGGCCGGATCGAGGCTCGACGTCGGTTCGTCGAGCAGCATGCAGTCGGGGCCGAGCGCCTGCGCGCGCGCGATCGCCAGGCGCTGCTGCTCGCCGCCGGACAGGCGTCGTGCCGGCCGTGCGGCCGCGTACGCGAGCCCGACGTCGGCGAGCGCCGCATCGGCGCGCCCGGCCCGCTCGGAGGCCGGCAGACCGGCGACCGCGAGCGCGTGCTCGACGTTGGCGCGGACGCTGCGCCGGAGCATCACCGGACGCTGGAAGACCAGCGCGAGCCTCGGGTGCGACGGCGTGCCCCGCGCATCGACGCCCTCGATCGAACCCGCGGTCGCGGCGAGCAGGCCGTGAAGCGCCGCCAGCAGCGTGCTCTTGCCGGCACCGTTCGGCCCGACCACCACGGTCCGACCCGCGACCGGCACGTCCAGGTCGACCCCGGCGAGCACCTCGACGGCGCCCAGACGCAGTGCGAGGCCGCGCACGCGCAGCATCGGGCCGGTCATCCCGGACCCGGGATCAGCCGAAGCGACGCAGGGCATACTGGCGCACGCCGAACGCGCATGCGTTGACCGCCACGACCACGGCGAGGAGCACGAGCCCGAGACCGAGCGCCAGCGGCAGGTCGCCCTTGCTGGTCTCGAGCGCGATCGCCGTCGTCATGACACGGGTGACGCCGTCGATGTTGCCGCCGACCATCATCACGGCCCCGACCTCGGCCGCGGCGCGTCCGAAGCCCGCGAGGATCGCGGTGACGAGCGAGAAGCGGCCCTCCCAGAGCAGGGTCGCGATGGTCTGAACCCGGCTGGCGCCGAGCGAGCGCAGGTAGGGTCCGCATTCGGCCAGCGTGTCCTCGAGCGTCTGGCGGCCGAGCGCCGCGATGAGCGGCATCACCAGCACCGACTGCGCGATCACCATGGCGGTCGGCGTGAAGAGCAGTCCGAACGGGCCGAGCGGACCGGCACGCGACAGCAGCAGGTAGACGAGCAGTCCGACGACGACCGCGGGCAGGCCCATCAGCGCGTTGAGGACCGCGATTGCGGCACCCCGCCCGGTGAACGGCGTCAGTGCGAGCCAGGCGGCCAGCGGCAGCGCGATCACGGCCGCCAGCAGCGTCGCCAGCCCGCTCACCTGCAGACTCAGGCCGACGATCGGCCACAGCCCGCCCTCGCCGTCGAGCACCAGCCCGACCGCCTGGCGCGCGCTCGCCGCCACCCCGTCCATCGCCCGTCCCGCTCTCCGCCTCGATCCTGGCGGCACTCTAGCAGGTCGACCCGCGGCTGCCCGGGTGGCGCCGGGCCGGCTCGAGGCCTAGCATCGCCCTTCCGTTCGTCGCCGGGCTGTCCCGATGTCCGTCCGTCCCGCTCTGCTCGCGTCCTCGCTCGCCCTCGCGCTCCTGCTGGGCGCCTGTTCGGGGCTGCCCACCGCGCCGGACGACACCGCGGCAGGCGCAGAGCCGGTGTGCCGCACCCTTGCCGACGGACTCGACGAGGCCGTCCTGGCCGCGAGGGTCGGTGACGCGCAGCAGGCCCGCGTGGCGGGGGCGCGCTGGCTGCGCGCGGACCGCTTCGACGCCTCGTTCGCCACCGAGCCGCTCGCCGGCGAGGCCCTGCATGTCTGGCTCGAGCGGCTGCGTTCGGCCGACGCGGACGCACGGCGCGTCGAAGTGGCGAACCTGCCCCCCGAGGTCCGCGAGGCACTGGCCGCCACGCTCGCCACACGGGTCCTGCCGAGCACGCATCGGGGCGTCGCGGGGCGGGCCGATCGGGACCCTGTCGGTCACCCGAAGTCCGACTCGGGGACCGACCTGCCGACGCATGCGATCGCCGCCGCGGTGGCGCACTGCGGACGGGCGCAGACCGCGTCGCTCGCGCTCGATGCGGATCGGCTCGCCCGCATCCGATCGGCGGTGCGGGTGCCGGACGACTACGTCGACTGGCAGCGTGCGCTCGGGCTCTACCCCCTCGCCTCGCTCGCATTCGGAGCGGGCGTGCGCCGCGAGGAGGCCGAGATGCGGGCCGCATTCGCCCGTCAGGCCGGCCGCGTGGCCGAGGGCGCGACGGTCTTCGCCCCGCCGTACCCGGGGGCACCCGTGCCCGCGGCCGTGGCCGCTGCGGACGACGCGTCGCGACGCGCACGCGGCGGCTTCGCGCGCGACGCGCTCGGCGTGCCGATGCTCGACGCCACGCAGCGCGCCGCCCTGCTGGCCGCTCACGCGCCGGTGTACGCCTTGGCCGGCAGCGGCCGGGACGACCGCTTCGGCCGGGTGCTGCGCGACGAACGCGAGGGCACGCGGATCGACACGGACCGGCCGACCGTCTACGGCCGGATCGCCTACACCCGCTGGGAGGGGGCGGTACGCGTGCAACTGGTCTACACCGCGTGGTTCCCGAGGCGCGCGCCCGCCGGGCCGCTGGATCTCCTGGCCGGACACCTCGACGGCGTGCTGCTGCGACTGACGCTCGACGCGGACGGCCGTATCGCGATGATCGACTCGATCCATGCCTGCGGATGCTGGCACCTGTTCGTGCCGGTGGGCGAGCGCCGGACGCTGCCCGCGCCCGTCCCCGGGGAAGAATGGGCATTCGTGCCCGCCCGGCTCGGTGAGGTACCGGTCGGCGCGCGCGTGCGGGTCCGGCTCGCCGCACGCACGCATGCCGTCGAGGGGATCGACACCGTCGAAGCCGCCGCGCACGCCGACGCCCGCTACGGGCTCGACGACGACGATGCGCTGCGGACGCTGCCCCGTGCCGCCGGCGGGACCCGCAGCCTCTTCGATCCCCGTGGCCGCGTGCCCGGCACCGAGCGCGCCGAACGCTGGCTGTTCTGGCCGATGGGCATCGCGGACGCCGGCTCGATGCGGCAATGGGGCCGCCATGCGACCGCATTCGTCGGGCGCCGTCACTTCGACGATGCGGACCTGCTCGAGCGTCGATTCGAGCGCGGCGCACCCGCCCGCGCGGACGAGTGAGCCGCGCCCGGCGCCGTCACCGCGCGTCGGGATCGTCCGGATCGTCGGAGGCAGCGTCTCGGGCCTCGTCGGTCACGCCGTAGCGCGCCTCCTCGGCCTGATCGAGCCCGTCGCCGAGCCCGGCCTCGTCGGGCCCGACGACACGGTCGAAGCCCACATCGACCGCCTCGGCGCCGCCGTGCCGGCGCGCGGGTGACGGCGTCACGCCGGTGCCGACCGAGTCGGTGTCGGACGCGAGGATCTCCGGATCGAAGCCACCGGGCCCGACGCTGTCGGAACCGGTGTCGGACAGGTCGCTCGGACCGAGCGCGCCGGTGTCGTGCCCGGGCGGACGGATCGTGCCGGGCCCGTCGCCGGCGTCGGGATCGAGGGTGCTGCTCGCGCTCATGTCGCCTCCGCTTCGTGTGACCCGATGGGTACGCAAGCCGCGTTCCCGCTCGCGCTGCGGGCATGTCGACTGCCTCACCTGACTTCCCGAACGTTCACTCATTCCGAGGAAGCACCCCATGAAGCACTCCACCCCGACACTGATGGCCGCCGCGATCGCCGCCGCGATCGCGACCGCGGGTCCTGCCTGGTCGCAAGGCTCGGCCGCGTCGCCCGGCTCCGGTACCGGCGCGGCGAGCCCCGCCACGGCCCCCGCCACACCGCCCGCCGGGGGCGGCCGCATCGGCGCGGACGCGGGCGGCGGTGCCGCCTCGGCAAAACTCTCCAGCGCCGATCGAAAGTTCATCACCGAGGCCGCCGAGTCGGGCATGGCCGAAGTGGCGGCCGGACAGCTCGCCGTGCAGAAGGCCCAGGATCCGATGGTCAAGCAGTTCGCGCAGCGGATGATCGACGATCACGGCGCCGCGAACACCGAGCTGATGAAGCTGGCCTCGACGCGCAGCGTCACGCCGCCGTCGGAGCTCTCCCGGAGCCACCGCAAGGACATGGAGGCGCTGCAGAAGCAGTCCGGTGCGGACTTCGACCGTGCCTACATGAAGAGCCAGGTGGCCGACCACCAGAAGGCGGTCACGCTCTTCGAGCGCCAGGCGAAGAGCGGCCAGGACGCCGAGCTCAAGCAGTGGGCGAGCAAGATGCTCCCCGCGCTGCGCGAGCACCTGGAGATGGCCCGCTCCGGCGCGGGCGACCGGGCCGCCGCGAAGGGCGGCACGATGAAGTAGATCGGCTCAGCGCGACTCGACGCCGTCCAGCAGGTCGAACAGGCCCTGCGGGCCGGCGGCGAGCGCGCGGGCACCGAGCAGGGCGTGCCAGTCGTGCTCGTCGCCCCAGCGGTCGCGCCAGTGCCAGAGCAGCCGTGTGGAGCGATGCAGCGCGTGCTCGGCCGTGAAGCCGATGGCGCCGTGGACCTGGTGGACGATGGCCGCGACCCGGCCGGCCGCCTCTGCGGCGCGCGCCTTGGCGACCGCCGCCGCCACCTCGCCCGAGCTCCCGCCCGTCTCCAGTCCGGCGGCCGCCCAGTCGAGGGCGGCGCGCGAGGCCGCGACGTCTTCGGCCGCGACCGCGAGCGGATGCTGAACAGCCTGGAACTGCCCGATCGGGCGGCCGAACGCCTTCCTCAGGCCGGCGTACTCGACGCCCATGTCGATCGCCGTGCGCAGCGCGCCGGTCAGCATCGAGGCGCCCGCGAGCGCCAGGCGCGCCCGGACCCGGGGCGCATCGGGAAGCTCGAACTCGTACGCGGGGGCGCCGTCAGACTCCATCCAGATGCACCGGGCGGCCTCGCCCCAGGGCTGGAGCACCAGGCGGTGCGCGCCAGGCAGCGCGTCGGCGTCGGCCGGATCGGGCCGACCGTCCGGGCCGGCGACGGCCAGTCGGATCGGCCGCCCGTCGGCATCGAGCCCGGCCTGCGCCAGCAGGGCGTGCGCCAGCAGCGTGTCGGCGAGCGGCACGCTCGCCGCGTGCCGGCCCGCGGCCTGCAGCACACCGGCGGCATCCCGCCAGGCGTCGCCCGCGCCGCCCTGCGACTCGGGCCGGAGCAGGCGCGGCACGCCGGCCTCGACGAGCGTCGCCCAGAGCGTCGTGTCGACACCCCGCGACGGCATCGCCTCGGCGAACATCCGCTCGACCGCATCGGCGATCATCGATTCGTGCGCACTCATCGCAGCCCCAGCCCGCGGGCGATCATGCCGCGCAGCACCTCGGGGGTGCCGCCTCGCAGCGTGTAGGACGTGGCATCGGCCACGGTGTCGTCGAGCAGGGCCCGGTAGGCGGCCGACTGCGGCGAAGCCGGATCGCGCAACCGCACCGCTCGCAGCCGCTCCGGAATCTCCCGTTCGAGCGCGTTGCCCAGGTCCTTGAGCAGCGCGGCCTCGGTGGCCGGGTCACCGCCGGCATCGAGCTTGGCGGCGACCGACAGCGCCATGCGCCGAAGCGCGGCGAGGTGCGCGACCGCACGGCCGAGCTCGATTCGCGCGACCGGCGTGTCGTCGCGCGGGCCGGCGCGCAGCAGCGCGACCAGCAGCGGGAAGACGCTCAGGAACCGCTCGGGACCGCTGCGCTCGAAGGCGAGCTCGCCGGTCACGAGGCGCCAGCCATCGCCCACCTGCCCGATCACATGGGAATCGGGCACGAAGACGTCGTCGAACGTGATCTCGCTGAAGTCGTCCCGGCCGCACAGGTTGCGGATCGGGCGGCGGGTGACACCCGCCGTGCGAAGGTCGACCGCGAACTGGGTGAGACCGGCGTGCCGGCGCTGCACATCGGCCGGTTCGGTGCGGAACAGGCCGATCATGTAATCGGCGAGATGCCCACCGGTCGTCCAGACCTTGCGTCCGGTCAGGCGCCAGCCGCCCTCGACCCGTTCGCCCCTGGAGCGCACGCTCGCCAGATCCGAACCGGAATCGGGTTCGCTCATCCCGATGGCGAACGTGACCTCGCCCCGGACGATGCCCGGCAGCACCTCGGCCTGCAGCGCATCGCTGCCGTGGCGCAGGATCTGCGGGCCGCTCTGGCGATCGGCGATCCAGTGCGCGCCCACCGGCGCGCCGGCCGCGAGCAGTTCCTCGACGACGACGTAGCGCTCGAGCGTCGAGCGCTCCTGACCGCCCCACCGCGCCGGCCAGGTCAGACCGATCAGCCCGGCCTCGCCGCAGGCGCGCGTGAACGCGCGGTCGAACACCGTCCAGCCCGAGCAGCGCGGCTCGTACGCGCCGGCCTCGCGCTGCGCTCGCAGGAACGCCCGCACCTTCGTGCGCAGCGCGTGGGCCGAGGGCGGCAGATCGGCCGATTCGAAGGCGAGGCTCATTCGGCGGCTCCGTGGAGAACGCGGCCATCGGGGGCCCGGACGGTCACGCGCGTGGCGATGCCCTGGGCGACGCTCTGGCCGACCGTGCAGAACTGCTCGAACTGGGCGAGCGCGCGCGTCAGCTTGGCCTCGTCCTCGGGCAGCCGGCCGAGCGCGAGACGGATGTCGAGGGCGAGCACGCGCTGGCGGCCCTCCGCATTGCGTCCGACCTCGGCACGCGCCTCGGTCGACAGCGGCGACGCATCGAGCGCGAACTTGCGCAGCGCGAAGAACAGCGAATCGGTCATGCAGCTCGCGACCGCGGCCAGCAGCAGCTGCGAGGGGTTGGGGCCCTCGCCGGTCCCCAGCGGCGGGGGCTCGTCGCCGACGATCGGCGGGCGCGTCTCGTCCCAGGTGATCGCGATGCGGAAATCGTGCAGCTGCTCGAGGCGGATGAAGCGCTCGCCGTCGGCCATGGAGTCTCCTCGTCGTTGCGTGATTCGTCGTGCGGGCTCAGGTGCGCCGCGCGACGAGTTCGAGCACGTCGGACATCCCGTCGTGTCCGCCGCCCTCGTGCAGCATGCGCTGCGCACGGTGCAGCCGCTCGATGCGCCAGCCCGCGAAGGCTTCGCGCAGCATCGGCTCGTCGTACAGGTGGGACAGGATCCCCGGCCCGCCCGTCCGATAGTCCATCTGCAGCGGACCGTAGCCCACCAGCATCAGCAGGCCGCCCGGACGCAGCGCGCGCCCGAAGCCTTCGAACATCGCGGCCCGCTGCGACGGATTCGCGAACTGCACGAACACGGCGACGACCGCATCGAAGGGGGCGCCGGTGCCCGGATCGTCCCAGCCCCAGGCGTCGATCGACGCGCGCCGGTAGTCGACCTCGACGCCGCGCTCCGCGGCCAGCGCGGCGGCCTTGGCCAGCCCCACCTCCGAGAGGTCGAATGCGGTGACCGCGCAGCCGCGCCCGGCCAGCCAGGTGGAGTTGCGCCCTTCGCCGTCGGCCACGCACAGCACGCGGTCGCCGGGGGCGAACAGTCCGGCCTGTGCGGCCAGCGTGTCGTTCGGTGCGGTGCCGAACAGGAAGCCTTCGGCGGCGTAGCGTCCGTTCCAGCGTGCCGCCGCATCCTCGAAACCGGCCACGGCGCGTCTACAGCGTGCGCTGCAGGAAGGCGACCATCCGGTCCCAGGCCTGCTGCGCGCACGCCGCATCGTAGACGTCGCCCCGGCGCTCGTTGAAGAAGCCGTGCGCGGCCGCGTAGCGGTAGACCTCGGGGGCGCGCCCCGCGCCCTTCATGCCCTGCTCCAGCGCGTCGGCGGCCGCCGGCGTGCACCAGTCGTCGCGGTCGGCGAAGTGGGCCTGGAACGGCACGGCGATGGCGGCCGGATCCGCGAAGTCCTTGGGCGGGATGCCGTAGAAGCAGACGCCGGCGGCGACCTCGGGGACGTGCACGCACGAGGCGACCGTCAGCGCCCCGCCCATGCAGAAGCCCATCACCGCGACCTTCGAGCCGCCCGCCGCGAGCTGTCGCACCGCCCCGCGGATGTCCTGGTGGGTGGCGCCGGGGAAGTCGAGCCCGGTCATCAGGTGGCTGGCCTCGTCGGGCTTCTGCGTGACGCGCCCCTGGTAGAGGTCGGGCGCGAGCGCGTTGTAGCCGGCGCGGGCGAAACGGTCGGCCACCCCGCAGATCTGGTCGTTCAGACCCCACCACTCCTGGATCACGACGATCCCGGGGCGGCCGGCACCGGCACTGGCGAGATAGCCGCGGGTGCGGCCGCCGTCGGGCCGCTCGAAATCCATCATCTGTCCCATGTCGTCCTCCGTCGGATCCGCGGGTTCGGGAACCCGCCTCGACGCAAGACTAGCAAACCGCGACGACCGACCTCCCCGCGCGCGTGCCGGGATCGGCCCCTGCGGTTGGCGCGATCAGCGCGGCCGCGAAGCTGCCGGTCCGGAGCCGCCGTGTTCGGCAGCGTCCGCTTCACGGAACGCGGACGTCCCGGTCGGCACCGCGCACGATGCCGCGGCCCGGGCGACCACCGTCGCCGGCGACAGCCAGACGAGCACCGCCCACCAGGCGGCGTCGCCCAAAGTCCGGGTCGCCCCCGCGACCGTCATCGGTTCCGGCCTCGCCATCGGCTCCGGCTTCGCCATCGGTTCCGGCCTCGCCATCGGTTCATGCCTCGCCTTCGGTTCAAGTCTCGCCATCGGCTCGCGCTCCTCGCTCCGGGACAGTGTCGATCCGGCCGGACGGCCCCGCCCGACGGACGCAGCCAGCGGCTTGACCCCCTGTGCCAGAATCGTGCCCGGTGCCTGGATCGACCTGGAGGGACGCTTGGACACGACGATGGCGACCTGCATCCAGGTCGTCGAGAAGCTGATCGGCCGCTTCGGCATCGAAGCCGGGCCGCTGTTCGCGCAGCACGGCATCGACCGCGGACTGCTGTCGGACCCGAGCGCCCGGCTCTCCCAGGACGCGATCGACGCCCTCGTGCGGGACCTCGCCGCCCGAGTGCCGGACCCGGCCTTCGGACTGCTCGCGGCCGAGTGCTGGCACCCCGGCAGCCTGGGCGCGCTCGGCCACGCCTGGCTCGCGAGCTCCACGCTGCGTCGCGGCCTGGAGCGGCTGCAGCGCTACTGGCAGCTCCTCGGGCAGCGCACCGCGATCACCCTGCGCGACGACGCGGACGGGCTCGCGGTCGTGCTGCGCAATCCGCGCAGCGACCCGGTGGTCGCCGCAGCGATCACCGACATCGAGTTCTCCGTTCTCCTCGACATGTGCCGGATGAACGCCGGCCGCGATCTCAATCCGGTCCAGGTGCGCCTGATCCGCCCCGAGCCATTGGCCACGGCGCCCTACTCGGCCTTCTTCCGCTGCCCGGTGCGGTTCGGCGCCGCCGAACGCGCGATCGTGTTGCCGCGCGCCGCGGTCGACGCCCCGCTGGCCACCGGCAATCGCCAGATCGCGGGCCTGCTCGATCGCATGCTGGCGGAGGACCTGGCCCGCCTCGATCGCAGCGACGTCGTCGCACGCTGTCGCGCGCAGCTTCACCGTCGCCTGGCCAGCGGCGAGGTCACCGCCACGCAGGTCGCGAGCGACCTGGCGATGAGCCGTCGCACGCTGCACCGCAAGCTCGCCGACGCCGGCACGACCTGGCAGCAGCTGGTCGACGCGACCCGTCGCGACATGGCGCTGCGGATGATCGAGGATCCGCGCCGGGCGATCGGGGAGATCACCTTCGAGCTCGGCTTCTCCCAGCAGAGCGCGTTCGCGCGTGCGTTCCGACGCTGGGCGGGCACATCGCCCACCCAGTACCGGGAGTCGCTGGCGGCCGCGCGCGGCGCCGCCGTGCGCACGGCCCAGCCCGCCCTCTGAGGGCGCGCCCCGGCGTCCGACGAGCCGGACGACCGAAGGCGGGCCCCGCCTTCAGCGAACCGCGCGCGCCAGCGCTTCGCGGACCAGCGGCAGCCGGTCGTTCCCGAAGTACATGTCCTCGCCCACGAAGATCGTGGGCGAGCCGAAGCCGCCCCGCGCGATCAGCGCGTCGGTGTTGGCCCGCAGTGCGTCCTTGACGGCCTGCGTGCCGATGCCCGTGAAGAACGCCTGCGGGTCGATGTCGAGACGCCCGCAGATCCCGGCCAGGACCGCGTCCTGCGAGACGTCGAGATCGTGCGTCCAGTACGCCTCGAAGACCGCCTCGGCGAACGGCACCAGCAGCCCGTGCGGCTCGAGCCACAGGCAGCCGCGCATCGCCTTGACGCTGTTGACGGGGAACACGGTCGGCGGGAACCGGATCGTCACGCCCGCGAGCCGCGCCCAGTCCTGCAGGTCTTTCTGCATGTATGCCTGCTTGGCCGGCACCGGGTTCTCGCGCGAGGCGTAGACGCTCGGGTTCGCCGCGTTGAACACGCCGCCGACGAGGATCGGCCGCCAGCGGACGGGCACCCCGAACTCCGCTGCGAGCGGCTGCAGGTTGCGGAAACCGAGCCATGTCCAGGGGCTCGAGCAGTCGAAGTAGCAGTCCAGGGTCGTCATGAAGCGTTCCGGTCGGGGCGGTGCAGGGGGTCGGGCAGGAGCGCGGACAGGGGTTCGGGCGGGGCCGATGTGCCGGCAGGCGCGCCTCCCGCCGACGCCCGACGACCGTCGGTCCCCGGCGGGTTGCCGCCGATACCCGCCGCACGCAGCCTGTATCGTGCACCCGATCGATCCGGAGGATCCGATGCCGCGCTCACCGAGCTCCACGATGATCTTCGCCGTCGCCCTGGCCGCCGCCTCGGCCGGCTGCTCGACGCCCTTCGGCCCCGGGCCGGCGATCGCCGAGCCGCCGGCGCTGCTGAGCTCGCTGCCGGACGGGCCCGACGTCGCGCTGCAGAGCCTGATCATCGACATGCCCGCGCCCGTCGCCAAGCCGGCGGCGCTGCCGCGAAGCCGACGAGCGCGTCGCGCGCCGCGCGAACGACGCGCGCGGGCCGCGGCACGGCCGCGAAGAACGTCACGGCCCCCCGACCCGCCCCGGCCTCAGCCGCGGCCACAGCCGGGCCGAGCGTGACGACCTACACCTACTCGGACGCGCCGGTCGCGGTCCGGCGTGCCGACGGCCAGAACGCCGGCCGCGACGTTCCCGCCGGCCGACCGGCCGCCGTTCCCGCCGGCTTCAACCCCTACCGGATCGCGATGCCCGCGGGCGCGTACCGATGCGAACTCGGGCGCAGCGTGCAGGTGCGCGACGTCTCGGCCGACATGCGGACCGCGGTGCTGCGCTGGGGCAGCCGCGACTACACGCTCCAGGCGGTGCATGCACGCAGCGGCGCGCTGCGCTACGAGGATGCGAACTCGGGGCTCGCCTGGATCGTCATCCCCGGAACCTCGATGCTGCTCGACACCCGCGAAGGCCAGCGCCTGGCGAACGCCTGCCGCGCCTGAGCGCGCCCCAGGCAGCAGGGACCTCCCGCGCGCAGCCGATCCGAGGACCGAGCGCCGCCGGTCCCGGCCTCAGGCGTCGCCCAGGCGCTCGCGCAGCGCCGCGAGCTCCGCCTCGAGTCGGTCGACCCGGGCGACGAGCGCATCGAACGCGTCCTCGCCGACCCGCGACGCCGCGGCGGGCTGAACCGGCGCGGCGCCCGGCGTCCAGGCCGGCGCCCGGGGCTCGTCGGGCTCGCCGCACAGCAGGTGCGCCCAGCGGCTCTCGCGCGAGCCGGGCTGACGCGCCAGGCGCACGACATAGGCGTGCGGAACCCGCGCCGCGAGCTCGTCGAGATAGCCCTCGGTCGCCGACAGGTCCGAGAAGCGATGGATCCGCTCGCAGTTCGCACGCAGCTCGGCCGAGGTCTGCGGTCCGCGCAGCATCAGCGTCGCCAGCAGCGCCACCGATTCGGACGGCACGCCGAGCACACGCCGGGCGTTCTCCTCGTAGCGCATCGCGCGTCCCCCGCTCGACTCGATCACCATCGAGCGCGCACGCAGGGCGTCGAGTGCGGCCCGCACGTCCGCCTCCGTCAGCTCCATGACCGGGTCGCGGCTCGTCTTCTGATTGCAGCCGGCGACCAGGGAATTCAGCGTCAGCGGGTAGGTGTCGGGGACGGTGTGGCGCTTCTCGACCAGCACGCCGAGGACACGGGCCTCGATCGGGGACAGCGACGCGAACGGTGGGGCTTCGGACATGCGGGCGGGCGACTCGTGCGACGGGGACGGCGATTGTCGGGGCGGGGCCGCCGACGTGCAAGCCGGCCCCGGGGCGCCGGTCAGGTCGACGCGACGAACGTCCGGAGCGCCGCTTCGAAGGCCTCGGGATGTTCGAAATGCGGCAACGCCCCCGACTCGAAGGCCCGCAGACGCCAGTTCGGCCGCGAGGCGGTCCAGTCGGCGCCGCTGAAGTCGCGGAAGTCGCCACGCGTGCCGTGCGGCACCCAGACCGGCATCGCGAGCCGCTCGTAGACGTCGCGGATGTCCTTCGAGAACAGGCGCGCGGAGAGAAAGGCGAGCGGCGCGAAGCGCGCGCCGGGCTGATGGGCGCTGGCCCAGCTGTACTCGAACAGGCCTTCGTCGATCGACTTCGAGCCCCAGGTGCGGCCCAGGAAGTACCGGACGCTGCGCCGGCTGACCAGCGCATCGAACAGGCCCTGGCTCCAGAGCGGGAAGGACACGATCCGGTGCATGCCGGGGACCTCCCGGTCGGTGCCGGGGGGAGCCCGCAGCGACGCGGAACGGCGATCGAGTCCGGTCGGCGTGACCATCGTGAGCGTCCGGACACGCCCGGGCCGACCCGCCGCGACGCGCGCCGCGAACTCCGAGGACAGCGACAGCGCGAGCACGTCGACCGGCGCGGCACCGCGTTCGGCCGCGATCGCGTCGAGAGACGCCTCGATGGCGGCGACGTACATCGCGACGCTGTAGGGTCGGTCGCCCCGCTCGGAGGCGCCGAAGCCCGGCAGGTCGGGGGCATAGACACGGTGCGTGCGACGCATCGCTTCGAAGATCGGCCTGACCTCGTAGGCGGACGCCGCGGCGTTGATGCTGTGCACCAGCAGCATCGGCGGTCCGTCCCCGGCGCACCAGAGCGCGATCCGGCCGGCGGATGTCACGAGGTCGCGGCGCACGGCGCCGGGAACGGGAGGGGGCAGCGCGGGAGTGGGGGTCATCGATCGGGAGCGCCGTCGCCGTCAGCGCCACGCGCGCGGGGTTTCGATGATAGCCGAGCGGCATCCTCCGTCATTCGGACGATGCCGCGCCGCACCGCAGGCACTAGAGTCGTCCGTGGCGGCCGCCTCGCGGGTCGCCTCCCAGACCCGACCGGAGCGTGATCCGTGACAGAACGATGGCGTGCGCTCTGGGTGCTCTCGGCGGCCCGTGTCGCGATGGGCTTCCAGTTCCAGGCGATCGGCGCGACCGCGCCGCTGCTGCGCGAGCAATGGGGCCTCGGGCTCGCCGAGATCGGTTGGCTGGTCGGACTGTTCCTGCTGCCGGGCGCCTTGCTCGCGCTGCCCGGAGGGCTCCTGAGCGCGCGCTTCGGCGATCGCCGCATCGCGATCGCGGGCACCGCGCTGATGGTGGCCGGAGCCGCCCTGTGCGCGTTCGCGGGCGATCTCGAGACGCTGAAGGCGGGTCGCCTGCTCGGAGGCATCGGTGGCGTGCTCTTCAACGTCACCGCCTCGAAGATGGTCGCAGACTGGTTCGCGGGCCGCGAGATCGAACTGGCGATGGCGATCTTCGTGAACACCTGGCCGATCGGCATCGGCCTGGGGCTGCTCGTGCTCGGCCCGGTGGCGGTCGCGGCCTCGCCGTCCATGGCGTTCGCGCTGACCGGCGCCCTCGCACTGGTGTCGCTGCTGCTGGTGTTCGGGCTGTACCGGCCCGCGCCCGGCGCCGCGGCCAACGGCGCGCTCACCCTGTCGGCGCTCGCCCGCGGCGACGGCCTGCGCCTGTTCCTGTCGGCCGCTGCCTGGACGACGTACAACGTCGCGTTCGTCCTGATGGTCGGGTTCCTGCCGACCTTCTTCGCGCTGCGCGGGCTGCCGGTCTCCGAAGCCAGCGCGATCACGTCGACCCTGAGCGTGACGCTGGCGTTCTCGATCCCGGCAGCCGGCTTGCTGATCGCTCGATTCGGGCGGCCGTGGTTCATCGCCGTGGCAGGCCTGGCCGGCTGGGCCGTCTGCCTGATCGCGCTGCAGCTCGGTGCGCCGCCCATGGCGTGTCTCGGCGCAGCGGGGGTGCTGGCGGGCTCCGCGGCGGGCGTGCTGGTCGCGGCCCCCGCGCGCTTCCTGTCGCCGGCGGCGCGTGCGATCGGACTGGGCCTCTTCTACACGATGTTCTACATCGGGATGGGCGTGCTGCCGAGGCTGGTCGGCATGCTGGCCGATGCGCTCGGCGCCCCCGACGTGGTGCTCCTCGCGACCATCGGCCTCGTGCTCGCGACGATCGCTCTGCTGGCCGGGACGCGCTGGGCGATGCCGGCGATGCCGGCCCCGCCGGTCGCGCCGGTCCCGGACTCGGCGCCCGGCGGGTCCGGCCGGTGAAGACCCGCCGCCCGTCGGCCCCGTCTGCAGCCGGGCGCGCGGGGGCAAGCTCGGCCGTCGGCAGGCGGGTCCACTGGCGGCTCGACGCAGCATCCGGCAGGGCACGGCGATGGCGAAACGGCAGGGGTCGAGGTGGGGGTGGGATCGGCATTCGGGGTGGGGTCGAGCGGCCGCTGTCGGCATGCTCGCGTGCGTGCCGGTGCAGGCCGCGCCGCCGCCGGGCGCACCCATCACCGCCTCCGAGCGGGCGTGGCTGGAGGCCGCGCATCCGGTGCTCGCCCTGGCCCGGCATGAACGGCTCCCGCTCGACGTCGTGGTACAGCCCCAGCCCAACGTCGGCGAGCCGCCGCTGGCGACGGCCTTCGTCGCGGGCCGCTGCAAGCTGGTGCTGACGATGCGCGGGCCCGGCGGCACGCCGCTGCCCGAAGCGACGCGAGATGCCGCGCTCCCCGCGGTGCTCGTCGAGGCGATGCTCGCGCATGAGCTCGGGCACTGCTGGCGACACGCGCGAGGCGACTGGCGCACCGGGCCCGCGGCCTTCGGGACCGCCGACGCGGCGCTGGAGGCCAGCCGCCGGGAGGAAGGCTTCGCCGACCTCGTCGCACTCGCGTGGACCCTGCAGCAGGACCCCGGCGCCTACCGCGCGGTCCACGACTGGCTGAGCGGGCAGCGTGCCCATCCTGTCCACGACGGCGCCGAGCACGACACCCGTGTCTGGGTGACGGCCGCCCTGGACCCGGCCGCGTTCGGGCCACCCGCTCCGCTGTTCGAACGGGCACATCGGCTGTGGCTGAAGGTCGACCCGACGCCCGCGCAGCGTCCGACCGACCCCTTTTCGGAGAGCAGAAGCGCTCACTCATCGCCATCTTTGCAAAAAAGTCCGCTCTGAAATCCCGATTAGGCTCTTTTTCCGCATGAATGGACCGACTAGGATGCCGCCATGGCTGCATCCCCTCCGTCCTCCCCCCCGCTGAAGGCCGTCGTCTTCGACGCCTACGGCACGCTGTTCGACGTGCATTCGGTCGCCAGCCTCGCCGAGCAGCTCTGGCCCGGTCGCGGCGACGCGCTGTCGCAGGCATGGCGTGCCAAGCAGCTGGAGTACTCGTGGCTGCGGGCGATGTCCGGCCGCTACAAGCCGTTCTGGGACATCACGCGCGACGCGCTGCGGCACAGCGCCGCGCGCCTCGGCCTGCCCCTCGACGCGAACGGCGAGAGCCGGCTGATGAACCAGTACTCGAGCCTCTCGGCGTTTCCCGAGAACATCGGGGCGCTGCGGGCGCTGAAGGCCGCGGGGCTGCCGCTCGCCATCCTCACCAACGGCAATCGGGACATGATCGAGGTGTCGATCCGGAGCGCAGGCATGGACGGCCTGTTCGATCACGTGCTGTCCTCGCAGCAGGTCGAGACCTTCAAGACGTTGCCCGCGATCTACGAACTCGGGCCTGCCGCGTTCGGGTGCCGCGCACGGCAGATCCTCTTCGTGTCGTCGAACGCCTGGGACGCCATCGCCGCACGCTGGTTCGGCTACACGAGCTTCTGGATCAACCGCGCGGGCGCGCCGCCCGAGCACCTCGATACCGAGCCCGACCATACCGGCCGCCTGCTGACCGAGGTCGTGGCGGTCGCCACCCGACGCACCTGAGCGGCCGGGCCCGCCACGGCCCGCGCCGGACGCCTTCGTCCACCCGCCATCCCATCCGTCTTC
This sequence comes from Burkholderiales bacterium, assembly GCA_003818495.1. Classification (GTDB taxonomy): domain Bacteria; phylum Pseudomonadota; class Gammaproteobacteria; order Burkholderiales; family Burkholderiaceae_E; genus UBA4615. Next base: position 9,386 of record RPRK01000042.1, on the reverse strand, counting down.
CCATCCGACTTCCCATCCGACTTCCGAACCTCACTTCCACGAACCCGAACGAGACCCCCACATGACCGCACGCATCGAACTCCACGGCCTGAAGGTGGCTCGCCCGCTGCACGACATGATCGTCAACGAGGCGCTGCCCGGCACCGGCATCGACGCCGACACGTTCTGGAAGGGCCTGTCCTCGCTCGTCCACGAACTCGGCCCGCGCAACCGCGAGCTGCTCGCCCGGCGCGACGCGCTGCAGACGAAGCTCGACGCCTGGCACGCCGCCCGGACCGGCCAGCCCCACGACGCCGCCGCCTACACCGCCTTCCTGCGCGAGATCGGCTACCTGGTGCCCGAAGGCCCGGACTTCTCCGTCGACACCGCGGGCGTCGACCCCGAGATCGCCAGCATCCCCGGCCCGCAGCTCGTGGTGCCGGTGATGAACGCGCGCTACGCGCTGAACGCCGCCAACGCCCGCTGGGGCAGCCTGTACGACGCGCTCTACGGCACCGACGCGATGGGCGACGCACCGCAGGCCGGCGGCTACGACGAGGCACGCGGCGCCCGCGTGATCGCCTGGGCGAAGGCCTTCCTCGACGAGGTCGCCCCGCTCGCCTCCGGCAGCCATTCGGCCGTCACCGGCTACAGCGTGGTCGGCGGCGCGCTGCACGCCCGCACGGCGACCGGCACCGTCGCCCTCGCCTCGCCCGCGACCTTCGTCGGGTATCGCGGCACGGCCGAGGCGCCCACCGCCATCCTGCTGCGCCACAACCACCTGCACGTCGAGATCCGCATCGACGCGGCGCACTCGATCGGGCGCACCGACGCCGCCGGCGTCGCCGACGTCCTGCTGGAGGCCGCGATCACCACGATCATGGACTGCGAGGACTCGGTCGCCGCGGTCGACGCCGACGACAAGGCGCTGGCCTACCGCAACTGGCTCGGCCTGATGAAGGGCGACCTGGTCGAGACCGTCGCCAAGGGCGGCGGCACGTTCCAGCGCACGCTCTCCGGCGACCGCGAATACACCGGCGCCGACGGCGCGCCGCGCGTGCTCAAGGGCCGCTCGCTGATGCTGGTCCGCAACGTGGGCCACCTGATGACCAACCCGGCCGTGCTCGATCGGGACGGCCAGGAGGTCTACGAAGGGCTGCTCGACGCGATGTGCACCGTGACCATCGCGCTGCACGACCTCAAGCGCACCGCCGGCCCGCGCAACTCGACGACCGGCTCGGTCTACGTGGTCAAGCCGAAGATGCACGGCCCCGAGGAGGTCGCCTTCGCCGACGCCATCTTCACCCACGTCGAGCGCGCGCTCGGCCTGCCGCAGTACACCGTCAAGATCGGCATCATGGACGAGGAGCGCCGCACGACGGTAAACCTCAAGGAATGCATCCGCGCCGCGCGCCATCGCGTGGCCTTCATCAACACCGGCTTCCTCGACCGCACCGGCGACGAGATCCACACCTCGATGCAGGCCGGCCCGATGGTGCGCAAGGCCGACATGAAGGCGCAGCCCTGGATCCAGGCCTACGAGCTCTGGAACGTCGACGTGGGCCTGGCCTGCGGGCTGGCGGGCCGTGCCCAGATCGGCAAGGGCATGTGGGCGATGCCCGACCTGATGGCCGCGATGCTGCAGCAGAAGATCGGCCATCCCCAGGCCGGCGCGAACTGCGCCTGGGTGCCGAGCCCGACCGCGGCCACGCTGCATGCCACGCACTATCACAAGATCGACGTCCTGGTTCGCCAGGCCGAGATCGCACGCGGCGGCAAGCGGGCGAAGCTCGACGACATCCTGCGCGTGCCGGTGGCCGCCTCGCCGTCGTGGAGCGACGCCGACATCGACGCCGAGCTCGCCAACAACGCGCAGGGCATCCTGGGCTACGTCGTGCGCTGGGTCGACCAGGGCGTGGGCTGCTCGAAGGTGCCGGACATCAACGACGTCGGCCTGATGGAAGACCGCGCGACCTGCCGGATCTCCTCGCAGCACATCGCCAACTGGCTGGTCCACGGCGTCGCGAGCCGCGACCGGGTGATGGACGTGATGAAGCGGATGGCCGCGGTCGTCGACCGCCAGAACGCCGGCGACCCGGCGTACCGGCCGATGGCCCCCGGCTTCGACGGCATCGCCTTCCGCGCCGCGTGCGACCTGGTGTTCGAGGGGGCGGCGCAGCCGTCGGGCTACACCGAGCCGGTGCTGCACCGCCGTCGCCTGGAGCTCAAGGCGCGCTCGCACTGAGCGAGTCGGCGGGCGCGGCGACGGCGCGGGGTGCTCGTGGCACCATCGCGTCACCGCCGGCCCGCCCTCCAGGAAACCCCGCCATGAGCTCCCCTGCCCGTTCCGTCCGTTACCGCGTCGCCGACGGCGTCGCCGAGATCCTGATGGATCACGCGCCGGTCAACGCGCTGACCGTCGGCATGCTCGACGAACTGCTCGCGGCCTTCGAGCGCGCGGCGGCCGACGCGGATGCGCGGGCCGTCGTGTTCGGCAGCGCGGTCCCCGGGCGCTTCTGCGCCGGGCTCGACCTCAAGCAGTTCTCGCGCGCCGACGGCGACGGCGTGCGCGCCCTGCTCGAGCGGCTCTACACCCGCTTCACCGACCTGCAGTACCGCCTGGGCAAGCCGTCGATCGCGGCCGTCAACGGCACCGCGCGCGGCGGCGGCATGACGCTCGCGATCTCGAGCGACCTGATCGTCGTCGACCGCGACGCCGACCTCGGCTATCCGGAGATCGACGTCGGCGTGATCCCCGCGATCCACTTCACGCACCTGCCCCGCATCATCGGCAAGCACCGCGCCTTCGACCTGCTGTTCACCGGACGCTCGTTCGGCGCCCAGGAGGCGTTCGAGCTGGGGCTCGCCAGCCGCATCGCCGAACCGGGCACCGCGCTCGAGACCGCGCACGCGCTGGCGCAGGTGCTCGCGGCCAAGCCGGCGCGCGTGATGCGGATGGCGCGGGAAGCGTTCGTGCGCGAGAACGACACCGGCCACGGCTATCGCCACGGCGTCGCTGCGGCCGTCGAGAACTTCTGCAACGTGGCGGCCACCCCGGAATCGAAGGCCGGCATCCGGGCCTTCGTCGACCGGCCGCGGCGCACCGTCGACCGCGAACCGAGGTAGACGCCCCTCGGTCGCCCTTCAGTCGCCCTTCAGTCGCCCTTCAGTCGCCCTTCAGTCGAGCGTGATGCCCGCTTCGCGGATGATCGCGCCCCACTTGCGCGACTCGGCGTCGATGAAGGCCGCGAACTCCGCGGGCGTGCCGCCGCCCGCCACCAGACCCTGCTTCGCCAGCGCGTCGCGGACCGCGGGATCGCGCAGCACCGCGTCGACATCCGCCGCGATCTTGCGGACCAGTTCGGCGGGCGTGCCCGCCGGCGCGAACAGGCCGTTCCAGGCGAGCGCCTCGAAGCCGGCGTACCCCTGCTCGGCGAGCGTCGGCACGTCCTTGAGCACCTCGCTGCGCTTGAGGCTGGTCGCGCCCAGCAGCTTGACGCGACCGGACTGGATCATCGGCAGCAGCGCGGGCGCCACCGCCATCAGCGCCTGGGTGTCGCCGGCGGCGAGCGAGGTCGCGGCCGGCGGCGAGCCGCTGTAGGCGACGTGGGTGGCCTGGAAACCCGCCGCGCGACGGAACAGCTCCATCGTCAGATGCGACGAGCTGCCCGCTCCGACCGAGCCGTAGTTCACCCGATCGCCCTGGGCCTTCGCCCAGGCGACGAATTCCGGAACCGTGTTGGCCGGATTGCTCGCCGACACCGCCAGCACGTTCGGCTGCGAGGTCGTCAGCACCACCGGGACCAGCTGCTTCGCCGGGTCGTAGGGCATCTTCCTGTACATGAACGGGCCGAACGCGATCGGCCCGTTGAAGCCGATGCCCAGCACGTGACCGTCGGGCGCGGCCTTGGCGACCGTGTCCATGCCGATCATGCCGCCCGCCCCGGCCTTGTTCTCGATGACCAGCGGCTGGCCCCAGCGCATGCGCAGCGGCTCGGCCATGCCGCGGACGATCACGTCGAGCGAGCTGCCGGCCGGCGCGGGGACCACGACCCGGACGGGTCGGTCGGGCCAGGCATACGCTGGGGCGGCCGCGGCGAGGGCCGCCGCGACCAGAAGGTATTTCAGGGGCTTCATTCGGATCTCCTCTCCGGCCGCGGGGGTCGCCCCGCCTGGGTGCGCAACCGTAGCACGCCCGCGGACCGCATCCGGGCGGCCGTCGACGGCCCCGGGGCGCCGATCGCGCTCGGCCTTGATCGTCGCGGCCGAGCTTTCGTGGCACAGTCGGGCGAACACGATCTCCGGTGAATCCATGGTGATGCGCGTGCGCCTCGGGCGCCTGATCGCCCGCGCTCGGGGCGCGGTCCTCGCGACGATCCTCGTGGTCGCGGCCTCGTTCGGGGGCGGTCCCGCGACGGCTCGGGATACGGCGGGACAGGACGCCGTCCCGTCCGCTGCGGCGGCGGCCCCGTCAGCGCCGGCCGCGCCGGCCGCGAGCCCGGCGGCCTCGGCGGCGGCAACGGCGGCGGCAACTGCGACGGCGGCGGCCCCGGCGGCCCCACCCGGCGCCCTGCCCGAGGCGACGCTCAAGGTCTTCAACCGCACGATCGTGACGATGCGGGCTCCGCTCTTCGCGACGACCCCCGCCGACCGCGCGCGCCGCGCACGGCTGGCCATCGACGAGACCCTCGCGCTCGGGGGCCCCGGCGACGTCGAGACCGAGACCCTCCCCTTCGGCGTCGTCGTCAAGGTCGACGGCCGATTCGCCTTCATCGTGCAGCCCGACGACGCCGACCGGCACCGCGGCGAGACCGCGGACGAGGCCGCCGCGGTCGCCGTCGCGCGCCTGCGCGAGGCCATCTCGGCGACCCGCGAGGCCCGTGACCTCTCGAGCCTGGTGCGCGGGCTGCTGACCGCGGCGGCCGCCACACTGGTGGCCGTCGGGCTCGCCCTCGCCATTCGCGCAGCGTTCCGGGCGATCGCCCGCCGCCTGCTGCGGTTCGCGCACACCGGCGCCGAGCGCCTGAAGGTGCGCGGCACCGAGCTGCTGCAGCGCGACCGGCTGCTCGCCACCGTCCGGCTGGCCCTCGGCGGCCTGCGCTGGACCGTGCTCGCCGTGATCGCCTACGAGTGGCTCGGCTTCGTGCTCGGCCGGTTCGCGTACACCCGGCCGTGGGGCGATCACCTCAACCGCTTCCTGCTGGAACTGCTGTCGACGCTGGCCGGCGGCATCCTCGGCGCGCTGCCCGACCTGCTGGTCGCCGTCACCATCTTCGGCCTCGCCGCGATGGCCTCGCGCGGGCTCGCCGCCTTCCTCGACCGGGCCGCGCGCACGCCCGGCACCCTCGACTGGCTCGACGTCGACACCGTCGGCCCCGCCAAGCGCCTGGGCGCGGTCGCGATCTGGCTGTTCGCGCTCGCGATGGCGTATCCGTACCTGCCCGGCTCCGAGACCGAAGCCTTCAAGGGGCTGTCGGTCCTCGTCGGCGTGATGATCTCGCTGGGCGGCTCGAGCCTGATCGGCCAGGGCGCCAGCGGCCTCGTGCTCATGTACACGCGCACGCTGCGCGTCGGCGAGTTCGTGAACATCGACGGCAACGAGGGCACGATCGTCGAGCTCGGCACCTTCACCACGCGCATGCGCACCGGCCGGGGCGAGGAGCTCACGCTGCCGAACTCGATGGTGATGGGCACGGTGACGCGCAACTACTCGCGCACCGTGCAGGGCCGCGGCTTCGTGCTCGACACCGAGGTCACCATCGGCTACGACACGCCGTGGCGGCAGGTCCACGCCATGCTGATCGAGGCCGCACGGCGCACGCCCGGCGTGCTCGTCGCCCCCGAGCCGAAGGTCTTCCAGACCGCGCTGTCCGACTTCTACCCGCAGTACCGCCTGGTCTGCCAGGCCGTGCCCGATCAGCCGCGCCCGCGCGCCGAGGTGCTGAGCGCGCTGCACGCGAACATCCAGGACGTCTTCAACGAGAACGGCGTGCAGATCATGTCGCCGCACTACCGCGGCGATCCGGCCGATCCGAAGTGGGTCCCGCAGGACCGATGGGCCCCGCCGCTCAGGACCGACCGAGCGCCTGGCGAGACGCCTGCGCCGGCACACGACGCGCGGCCTCAGCCGTAGGGACGAGCGCGCCCTCGGCCGCAGGGCCGAACGCGCCCGCGGCTCAGCCGTCTCCCCGGATCGGTTCGATGCGCCGAAGGGCCAGCACGAACGGACCGGCCTGCCGATCACCGATCAGCAGCCCCACCTGGCGCACGTGCGCCGCGCGCAGCGGGGGCGCATCCGGCACGCCGCGCCCGCGAAAGCGCGCCACGAAGGCCGACAGGGGCAGCTCGACCATCGACCAGGCCATTGCCGCCGGGGCGAAGTCCGCCTGGTAGACGACGCCGTCGACCACATCCGCCGTGACCAGCGCGAGCCGATAGCGACGGCCGTCTCCTAACGCCTCGAGCCGCCAGCCCCGGGTCGCGGCGTCGCCGACGGCGCTCACCGGTGCGCGCACCGATGCGAAGCCGCCGCCGCGATCGAGCGAGACCGTGCCCTCGAAGCAGGCGTGGCCCGCCGGATCGTGGCGCATCCGGCTGCGCGAGACACCCCCCATCACCCGATCGTCGATCGCCCGCCAGGCCGTCACGCTCGCGGGCGTGTCGAACACGAGCGCCAGGCCATCGTCGGACCTTCCCGAACCGGACATCCACACCCTCCCCTTGCCGATCGCCCTGCGCGTCCGGCGCGCTGCGGGCGACGGCCGCGCTCCGCGCGACAATGCCCGCTGCGCGATCGATCGTATCGGATCGACCGCGGCGCTCCGCCGCGGCCCCGGCGGCATGAGGGACGACTCCGCTTGAAACGGCTCCTGCTCTCGATCCTGCTCGCACTGCTCGTCGGCGGCGCGGCCTGGCTCTGGACACCCGACCGCGACCGCGCTGCGCTCGAGGCGCGCTGGCTCGCCTCGCCCGCCGACCTCGTCGACATCGCCGGCACGCGCCTGCACGTGCGCGACGAGGGGCCGCGCGATGCGCCCGCGGTGCTGCTGCTGCACGGCTTCGGCTCGAGCCTGCACACCTGGGACACCTGGGCGACAGCGCTGCGCGAGCGCCACCGCGTGCTGCGCATCGACCTTCCCGGCCACGGCCTGTCCGGGCCCGACGCGACCGGCGACTACGGCGACGCGCGCAGCCTCGCGCTGCTCGTCGCCCTGCTCGACGCCCGCGGCCTGAGCCGCGTCACGCTCGTCGGCCACTCCATCGGCGGGCGCATCGCCTGGCGCTTCGCCGCCGAGCACCCGGATCGGATCGAACGCCTCGTCCTGGTCGCACCGGACGGATTCGCGAGCCCGGGCTTCGAGTACGGGCGGGCACCCGAGGTGCCGACGGTGCTGACGGCGATGCGCTGGGTGCTGCCGCGTGCCGCGCTGAAAGCCAACCTCGAGCCGGCCTTCGCGGACCCCGCGATGCTGGACGACGCCCTGCTCACGCGGTACCACGAGCTGATGCTCGCGCCCGGCAACCGCGAGGCGCTGCTGCATCGGATGCGCCAGACGGTGCTCGAGGACCCGGTGCCGCGGCTCGCGACGATCCGGGTGCCGGTGCTGCTCGTCTGGGGAGAGCGCGACGCGATGATCCCGGTGTCCAACGCCGGGGACTACCTGCGCGCGCTGCCGGACGCGACGCTCGAGCGCCTGCCCGGCGTCGGACACCTGCCGCAGGAGGAGGCGGCGCAGGCATCGGCCGGCGCGCTCGTCCGCTGGCTGGCGCGCACCGCGCCGCGCTGACCCGCCCGGCCCGGCGGCGGAACGCCCCGCGATCGGCGCTGCACGATCATCGACCCGCCGTCGTCGACCCTCCCCGGTCGACCTAGGGTGAGCGCTTCAGCGTCAGCGCCCCACCGTCGACGCGCCACCGTCAGCGCCCCCGCATCGGGGCCCCTCCATCAGGGCCGCCCGACGCGGATCTGCCGAGCGGCGCTCACCGTCGTGTCGTGGACCATGCCGGTTCCGCCGAGGCCGACCACGGTGAACACCGTCGCCGGCGTGCCCTTGCGGCTCAGGCGCAGGGTGCCGACCGTGCAGGTGCCGGTGCTGGTGGTGGTGCACTGGAGCGGCGCGCCGCCGATGCTGAAGCCGCCGGACACCTTGACGCCCGACACCGCCGCGCCGCTCGCGTTCTTCACCGCGACGGTCACGGTCGCCGTCCACCAGTTCGCGTCCACCGCCCTGCGGGTGGCGCCGAGCGCTCGAACCGAGATCCGGACCGGTGCCGGCACGGTCTGCTCGGCACCCGGGCTGGAGAAGAGCTGCGTGGTCGGCGAACCCGGACCGGCGTCCGTGACCACGTTCGGCGAGGCCAGCGCCTTGATCCGCTCCGCGACCTGCGCCGGCGTCAGCGTCGGCGTCGCGCCGAGCAGGATCGCCGCCGCACCGGCCACGTGGGGCGCGGCCATCGAGGTGCCGCTGTAGACCGCGACCGCGGTATCGCTCGCCATCACCGATGACGTGATCGCCTCGCCCGGGGCGAACAGCGCGAGGCAGCGCCCCCAGTTCGAGAATCCGGCCCGCACATCCCGGCTGGTCGACGCGCCGACGGCGATGGCGGTCGGTGCACGCGCCGGGGACACCGTGCAGGCGTCCACGCTGCTGTTGCCGGCCGCCACGATGACCGGCACGCCGGCTGCCACGACGTTCGCAACGGCGGTGTCGAGCGCGGTCGACGCGCCCCCGCCCAGCGAGAGGTTGGCGACCGCCGGCTTGCGTGCGTTGCGCGCCACGAAGTCGAGGCCGGCGATCACCCCGCTCAAGGTGCCGCTGCCGTTGCAGGCGAGCACGCGGACCGGCGCCAGCGTGACCTGCTTGGCCACGCCGTAGGTCAGGCCGCCGACCGTGCCCGCGACGTGGGTGCCGTGACCGTTGCAGTCGTCGGTCTTGCGTCCGTCGGCGATGGCGCTGTAGCCCAGGTCGGGACGCACCCGACTCGTCGCGGCACCCGGCGCGCTGCGGAACTCGGCGTGGGAGGCGCGGATGCCCGTGTCCACGATGTAGGCGGTGACGGTGTTCGCCGAGCCCTCGTAGCGGTACGAGCTCGACAGCGGCAGCGCCCGCTGGTCGATCCGGTCCAGCCCCCAGGTGGCTGCGTTCTGCACGACCGCGCCGACCGCGACGAGCTGGTCTTCCTCGATGCCCTCGACATCCGGATCGGCGAGCAGCGCCTGCGCGGCCGCCTCCGACATCGTGGCGGAGTAGCCCTGGATCGCCTTCGCGAACCGCTCGTGGACGATGCCACCGCCGGCCCGCTTGAGACTGCGGTCCGCCTTGTCGTCGATCGACTTGCCGGTCGCCCCGGCGTCCTCGCGCAGCGTGACGATGTACTGCCCCGGCACGCGACGGTCCGCCGGCGCC